>NZ_JBLNNF010000003.1:0-379723 GCF_047784845.1 Pseudomonas sp. NFX98
ATGGTGTGTCAGTCGACATCAATGTGGCTGACACACCATCGCGAGCAAGCTCGCTCCCACAGGAAATACATTGCTCTGAAGTGAGCGACATCATCGACCACCTGCGTGAAGTAGTCGCTCCCAGACTGGACGCCTGCGGCCCAGCCGAAATGCGCGGCCTGCTCGACGCCCTGAACGGTCGTTTCGTCCCGGCCGGCCCCAGCGGCGCGCCGAGTCGTGGTCGTCTGGACGTACTGCCGACCGGGCGCAATTTCTATTCGGTGGACGTGCGTAACTTGCCGACCACCACCGCTTGGCGCATCGGTTTCCAATCGGCCAACCTGATTCTTGAACGGCACTTGCAGGATCACGGCGATCATTTGCGTCAGCTCGGCCTGTCGGTCTGGGGCACGGCGACCATGCGCACCGGCGGCGATGACATCGCCCAGGCCATGGCGCTGATGGGCGTGCGTCCGGTGTGGGCCACTGGCAGTCAGCGGGTTGATGACTTTGAAATTCTGCCGCTGAGCCTGCTCGACCGCCCGCGAGTAGATGTCACGTTGCGAGTCTCGGGTTTTTTCCGCGACGCCTTTGCCAATCTGATCCGTTTGTTTGATGCCGCCGTACAAGCCGTCGCCGCATTGGACGAGCCGGACGACCTCAATCCGTTGGCAGCCAAGGTCCGCGCCGAGCGAGAAGCGTTGCTGAAATCGGGGCTCGATGAAGAAGCTGCGAAGCGTCAGGCCGGTTGGCGGATCTTCGGCGCCAAACCCGGTGCCTATGGCGCGGGCGTGCAGGGCGCCATCGACGGTCGCCTGTGGCAGAGTCGTGAGGACCTGGCCGAGGTTTACCTGAATTGGGGCGGTTACGCTTATGGCGGTTCTGACGAAGGCACCGTGGCCCGCGAGCAGTTCGCCCAGCGTCTGAGCCAGGTGCAGGCCGTACTGCAAAATCAGGATAACCGCGAACACGACCTGCTGGATTCCAACGACTATTACCAGTTCCAGGGCGGTATGCTCGCGGCGGTGGAAAGCCTCAGCGGTGCAGCCGCGGCCAGCTACCACGGCGATCACAGCCAGCCTGACCTGCCGAAGATCCGCACACTCAAGGAAGAACTGAACCGGGTGATTCGCTCGCGGGCGGCCAATCCGAAGTGGCTCGACGGGGTCAAGCGTCACGGCTACAAAGGCGCGTTCGAAATGGCGGCGACGGTCGATAACCTGTTCGCCTTCGACGCCACCACGCAGTTGATCGACGATCACCAGTACGCGTTGCTGGCCGATGCCTACTTGCTCGACCCGAACACCCGGGATTTTGTCCGCGAGCACAATCCCCATGCCTTGCGCGATATGACCGAGCGCATGCTCGAAGCGCAACAGCGCGGAATGTGGAAAGAGCCGGGCGAGTACCGAGAGGCGCTGGAAAACCTGCTATTGGATATAGAAGAAGATGGCTGACCGCATCGCTGTTCATGACATCACCGACCATGACTGAGATAGAACAATGACCGACACCCCGCATTTCCCGCTCTCCGCCGTGGTCGGCGCCGACGATTTGAAGCTCGCCTTGTACCTGACCGCCATTGACCCGAAGATCGGCGGCGTGCTGATCGAAGGTCCGCGCGGCATGGCCAAGTCGACCCTGGCCCGAGGCTTGGCGGACTTGCTCGCCAGTGGTCAATTCGTCACTTTGCCCTTGGGCGCGACCGAAGAGCGTCTGGTCGGCACCCTCGACCTGGATGCGGCCCTGAGCGAAGGTCGTGCACAGTTTTCTCCCGGTGTGTTGGCCAAGGCTGACGGCGGCGTGCTCTACGTTGACGAAGTCAATCTGCTGCCCGACCACTTGGTCGATCTGCTGCTCGACGTCGCCGCCAGCGGCACCAATCTGGTGGAGCGCGATGGCATTTCCCATCGGCATTCGGCGAGGTTCGTGTTGATCGGCACCATGAACCCGGAAGAGGGCGAGTTGCGTCCGCAACTGCTCGACCGCTTTGGCTTGAACGTCGCGCTCAGCGGTCACACCCAACCCACTGAACGCGGCCAGATCATCCGTCGACGCCTGGATTTCGACAGCGATCCTCAAGGCTTCTGTGCCGAGTGGGAGAGCCAGCAAGCGAACCTGCGCGAGCGATGCCAGAAGGCGCGCAGCGCTTTAGCGACGATTCCCCTCGACGATGCTGCGCTGGCGCACATCACCGAGCGCTGTTTCGCCGCCGGGGTCGATGGCTTGCGTGCGGATCTGGTCTGGTTGCGTGCCGCACGTGCCCACGCTGCCTGGCGCGGGGCGAGCAGCATCGCCGAGGAAGATATCGACGCCGTTGCCGAGTTCGCCTTGCGCCATCGCCGTCGCGAACACACACCGCCCGCGCCGCAATCCTCACAAGCGCCGCAACAGACGGCTCCGCAAAACACCAACCCGAGCGAAGGTCAGGGCCAGTGGGGCGAAATGCCTGCTCAAGCGCTGCCGATCGGCGCCCGACGTGAAGTGCCGAGCTGGCCAAAAAAGCCCTAGGCATTCGCCCTCGATCTGACGCGGGGGCGAATGCCAGACCCCGCGCCGGACAGTTGGATCACGGCAAACAAGGCAAGCGTCACGCCGCCCGCAACGGCACGGTCAACTGGCCTGGCACGCTGCTCAACGGCCGGCCGCGTCAGCGCTCAGAGCTTCTGTTCCATCTGCGTACCCGTTCGCCCCATGAACTGTGGCTGGTGATCGTCGATGCCTCGGCCTCGACTCGCCGGCATCAGGCGTTGAGTGATGCCAAGGGCTTGCTCGCGCAGCTGTTCGATGATGCCTATCGACAACGCGCGCGCCTGGCCTTGCTGACGGCCAGCGGGCATGTGCCGAAGTGGCAGGTTCAAGGGTTGAAAGCGTCCCGTGGTTTGCGCCATTGGCTCGATGGCCTCGGCGCGGGTGGCGGCACGCCGTTGCTGGCAGCGTTGGGCGAAGCGGGGCGTTGGCTCACTGCGCGGCAAAAGCGTTTTCCGGCGGAGCAGCAACGGCTGCTGTTGCTTACCGATGGCCGATTGAAGGACTGGCAGGCGTTACCTGCTCTTGAGTGTCCGGGACTGCTGATCGACATCGAGCGCGGACCGATTCGACTCGGTCGCAGCAAGGTGTTGGCGGCGCAGTTGCAGTCCGACTATCGGCACATCGACGAACTGCTACCGGGCTGACGGGATCAGGCAGGATCGCTTCCCAGCACCACATTCAACGCACTGCGCGCATCATCGAGTTGCACCAGCGTCGCATGCCGCGCGCCAAGGGCATCGCGGTTCTCAATGGCGGTGAGAATCGCCTTGTGCCGTGGCAGGGCCAGTTCATGCAGGTTCGGTCGCTGGTTGGAATGCTTCAACGCTTCGGCGATCGCCACCGAAAGCATGTTGCACAGGTTGGCCAGCAAATCGTTGTGGGTCGCATCGGCGATGCGGCTGTGGAAGTCCAGGTCCGGTTGCAGCAAGGCTTCCGGCGTCGGTGCGGCTTCCATGCGTTGGTAGGCTTCGCCGATGGAGGCGATGTCGTCGTCGGTGGCAAATTGCGCAGCGAGGGCGGCGGCGGCCGGTTCGATGATGCTGCGCACGCTGGTCAACAGGCTGAAGAATTCATTCTGCGGGCTGCTTTGCATCAGCCAGTGCAGCACGTCCGGGTCGAGCATGTGCCATTCCCGACGCGGCTTGACCACGGTGCCGACCCGCGGACGAGAGTACACCAAACCCTTGGCGACCAGCACCCGCGTGGCTTCACGCAATACCGGCCGGCTGACGGCATATTCCTCACACAGCAGGGCTTCGGCGGGCAGTTTGTCGTCCGGCAGGAAACGTCCGGAGACGATCTGCATGCCCAATTCCTGGACGATGCGCGAGTGCATGCTTTTGCGGTCGGAGGGTTTGCGGTAATCCATGGGGCGCGACGCGGTCCTGTGCGATGGGGTGTCGCGCATGATAGCAGGCGCGGACGATAGGCGATTCAACCCTTGAAAAGATCGCAGCCTTGGTCCGCTTGCAGCACATGGTCGATGTACAGCTGACGATAACCGCCCACCAGCAATTGCTGCGGTGGTTGCAGGTCAGCCATGCGTGCTGCCAGTTCAGCGTCCGGAATGTCCAGGTGCAAACGGCCAGTGGCGCAATCGAGTTCGATCCAGTCGCCTTCCTTCACTGCCGCCAATGGCCCGCCAGCCGCCGCTTCCGGAGCCACGTGCAGAACAACGGTGCCGTACGCGGTGCCGCTCATGCGCGCATCGGAAATGCGCACCATGTCGGTCACGCCCTGGGCCAGCAGTTTGGCCGGCAGGCCCATGTTGCCGACTTCGGCCATGCCCGGATAACCCTTTGGCCCGCAGTTTTTCATCACCAGGATCGAGTTGGCATCCACATCCAGTTCCGGATCGTTGATCCGCGCCTTGTACATGTCGAAGTTCTCGAACACCACCGCACGGCCGCGATGCTGCATCAGTTCAGGTGTGGCGGCGGAAGGCTTGAGCACGGCACCGAGTGGCGCCAGGTTGCCGCGCAACACGCAGATGCCACCGTCAGCACGAATCGGATTGTCCAGGGTGCGGATCACTTCGTCTTCGCCATAGATCGGTGCGTCCTTGGTGTTCTCGCCAATGGATTTGCCGTTGACGGTCAAGGCGTTCGGGTTCGGAATCAGATTGGCTTCGCCGAGGCGACGCAACACCGCTGGCAAACCACCGGCGTAGTAGAACTCTTCCATCAGGAAGCGCCCGGAAGGTTGCAGGTCGACGATGGTCGGCATGCCGCGACCGATGCGGGTCCAGTCGTCCAGATCCAGCTCCACGCCGATGCGACCGGCGATGGCTTTCAAGTGGATCACGGCGTTGGTCGAACCGCCGATGGCAGCGTTGACGCGAATGGCGTTTTCGAAGGCTTCCTTGGTCAGGATCTTCGACAGCTTCAAGTCTTCGCGGACCATCTCAACGGCACGCATGCCGGACATGTGCGCCAACACGTAACGCCGCGCATCTACCGCTGGAATTGCCGCGTTGTGGGGCAGGGAAGTGCCGAGCGCTTCAGCCATGCAGGCCATGGTCGACGCCGTGCCCATGGTGTTGCAGGTGCCCGCCGAACGCGACATGCCGCCCTCGGCTGCCAAGAAATCATCGATGGTGATGGTGCCGGCCTTGACCTGTTCGCTGAGCTGCCAGACCACGGTGCCCGAACCGATGTCCTTGCCTTTGTGCTTGCCGTTGAGCATCGGCCCGCCGGTGACGACGATGGCCGGGACGTCGCAACTGGCCGCACCCATCAACAAGGCCGGGGTGGTTTTGTCGCAACCAGTCAGCAGCACAACACCGTCAATCGGGTTGCCGCGAATGGCTTCTTCCACGTCCATGCTCGCCAGGTTACGGGTGAGCATGGCGGTGGGGCGCAGGTTCGATTCGCCGTTGGAGAACACCGGGAATTCCACCGGAAAACCACCGGCCTCGATCACGCCGCGTTTGACGTGTTCCGCGATCTGGCGGAAATGCGCGTTGCACGGGGTCAGTTCCGACCAGGTGTTGCAGATGCCGATGATCGGCTTGCCGTGGAACTGGTGGTCGGCGATGCCCTGATTCTTCATCCAGCTGCGATACATGAAGCCGTTTTTGTCGGCAGTGCCAAACCATTGGGCGGAGCGCAGGGTGGGTTTCTTATCAGACATGATCGATTCTCTTATTGTATGACTATATTGTTCGAGCTGAAGCGTAACATAAGCTCAAATTCGGCGGTTTGGAAGTGTTGTTGGGTAATTAGTATTACTATATAGTCGTTTTCAGCGGAGGGATGGCCCTGACGGTTTACCGTGAGAGGCGTCTCCCGAGGTTCTATAAAAACAACAATCGGAGACCGATCTCATGAGCCAGGAACTGCGGCTTATTCGTCGCATCACGCTGAAACTGATTCCCTTCCTGATCCTGCTGTACCTGATCGCCTATGTGGATCGCTCCGCAGTGGGGTTCGCCAAATTGCACATGGGCGCCGACATCGGCCTCGGCGATGCGGCGTACGGTCTCGGCGCCGGGTTGTTCTTCATTGGCTACTTCCTGCTGGAAATCCCCAGCAACCTGATGCTCGACCGCTTCGGCGCACGACGCTGGTTCGCGCGGATCATGGTCACCTGGGGCGCCATCACCATCGGCATGGCCTTCGTCCAGGGGCCCAACAGCTTCTATCTGATGCGTTTCTTGCTCGGCGCCGCCGAGGCCGGGTTCTTCCCGGGCGTTCTGTACTACATCACCCAATGGTTCCCGGTGCGCCATCGCGGCAAGATCCTCGGGCTGTTCATCCTGTCCCAACCCATCGCCATGATGATCACCGGCCCGGTGTCCGGTGGCTTGCTGGGCATGGACGGCGTGCTCGGGCTGCACGGTTGGCAGTGGCTGTTCATCGTCATCGGCACCCCGGCGATCCTGCTGACCTGGCCGACGTTGCGTTACCTGCCAGACGGACCGCAACAAGTGAAATGGATGGATCAGACGGAGAAGGACTGGCTTGCCGGCGAGCTGAAAAAAGACCTGGAACAGTACGGCCAGACCCGTCACGGCAACCCGCTGCACGCTCTGAAGGACAAGCGCGTGTTGCTGCTGGCGTTGTTCTACCTGCCGGTGACCCTGAGCATTTATGGCCTGGGGCTCTGGCTGCCGACGCTGATCAAGCAGTTCGGTGGCAGCGACCTGGTAACCGGGTTCGTGTCATCGGTGCCGTACATCTTCGGGATCATCGGCCTGCTGATCATCCCGCGCAGTTCCGACCGTTTGAATGATCGCTACGGCCATCTGGCGGTGCTTTATGTACTGGGCGCCATCGGCCTGTTCCTCAGCGCCTGGCTGTCGGTGCCGGTGTTGCAACTGGCGGCGTTGTGCCTGGTGGCGTTCTCGCTGTTCTCCTGCACGGCGGTGTTCTGGACCTTGCCCGGTCGCTTCTTTGCCGGCGCCAGTGCGGCGGCGGGGATTGCCCTGATCAACTCGGTCGGCAACCTCGGCGGCTACATCGGCCCGTTCGTCATCGGCGCGCTCAAGGAATACACCGGCAACCTGGCTTCGGGGCTGTATTTCCTGTCCTGCGTAATGTTGTTCGGCCTGATTTTGACTGGCGTGGTTTACCGGTTGCTGGAGCGCAAGCATGTGTTGCCGGCAGATGAATTTGCGGCGAGTGCGCGTGGGGCGACTCGTACATGACCTCGAAATAAGCATCACCACCGACCCTGAGGGAGCGGGCTTGCCCGCGATGACGGAGGCACATTCACCATTGATGTGCCAGACAGATTGCTATCGCGGGCAAGCCCGCTCCCACAGGGATCTGCGATTGTTTTCGAAATTTGTACTCGGGAGAAAATCCATGCGTTTGGTTCAATTCGAATTGAGTAACGGCGAACGCCGCGTTGGCGTCGTCGAAGAAGGGCTGGTCCGCGAAGTGCAGGACGCACGCACCGTGCGTGACCTGGCCCTGGCGGCCATCGAAGCGGGCGTCGGCCTTGAGCAACAAGTCAAAGCCTTGGGCCTGGGCATCAGCCACGACTATGCCGATCTACTGGCGCAATTGCGCATCCTGCCACCGCTGGATCATCCGGACCCGGCGCACATGCTGGTCAGCGGCACCGGTTTGACCCACTTGGGCAGCGCTTCGGCCCGGGACAAAATGCACCAGCAGGCTGGCGACGAAGCGGCGATGACCGACACCATGCGCATTTTCAAATGGGGCGTGGAGGGCGGCAAACCGGCAGCGGGTCAGGCGGGTGTGCAACCGGAGTGGTTCTACAAAGGCGATGGCAGCATCGTCGTGCGTCCCGGCCAGCCGTTCCCGTTGCCGCCGTTTGCCGAAGATGCCGGTGAGGAGCCAGAGCTCAGCGGCCTGTACGTCATCGGCCAAGACGGCAAACCGTATCGCCTCGGTTTTGCCGTGGGCAACGAGTTCTCCGACCACGTCATGGAGCGCAAGAACTACCTGTATCTGGCCCACTCGAAACTGCGCAGTTGCAGCTACGGTCCGGAATTGCGCGTTGGTGAATTGCCGCAGCACCTGGCCGGCACCAGCCGCATTCTTCGCGACGGCGAAGTGCTGTGGCAGAACGAGTTCCTCAGCGGCGAGGCCAACATGTGCCACAGCCTGGCGAACCTGGAATTCCACCACTTCAAATACAGCCAGTTCCTGCGTCCGGGGGATGTGCACATTCACTTCTTCGGCACCGCGACCCTGTCGTTTGCCGATGGTATCCGCACGCAACCAGGCGATGTATTCGAGATCAGTCAGGCCGAATTCGGCGCGCCGTTGATCAACGGCATCAAGCCTGTGGAAGCCGCGTTCGAGCCCGGCACCGTCGGCACACTTTGAGGAGAAATGCATGACCCTGATTCTTGGCCACAACTACATCGGCGGCCAGCGCAGTGCGTTGGGCAGCGTCAAGCTACAAAGCGTCGATGCTGAAACCGGCGAGGCGTTGCCCCATGATTTTATCCAGGCCACCCCGGAGGAAGTGGACGCCGCCGCCAAGGCTGCCGCTGCAGCATTTCCGGCTTATCGCAGCCTGAGCGCCGAGCGTCGCGCGCAGTTTCTCGACGCGATTGCCGCTGAGCTGGATGCGTTGGGTGATGATTTCGTTTCGTTGGTCTGCCGCGAAACCGCGCTGCCAGCGGCGCGGATCATGGGTGAGCGCGGGCGCACCAGTGGCCAGATGCGTTTGTTCGCCAATGTGCTGCGTCGCGGCGATTTCTACGGTGCGCGTATCGATCAGGCATTGCCTGAACGGCAGCCGTTGCCGCGTCCTGATCTGCGCCAATACCGCATCGGTCTCGGGCCGGTAGCCGTGTTCGGTGCCAGCAACTTTCCCCTGGCATTTTCTACCGCGGGCGGCGACACCGCTGCGGCCCTGGCCGCCGGTTGCCCGGTGGTGTTCAAGGCCCACAGCGGCCACATGGCGACAGCCGAGCAAGTGGCCGATGCGATCATTCGCGCTGCGGAAAAAACCGCGATGCCGGCCGGTGTGTTCAACATGATCTACGGCGGCGGTGTCGGCGAAGCGCTGGTCAAGCATCCGGCGATTCAAGCGGTAGGGTTCACCGGTTCGCTCAAAGGTGGCCGCGCCCTTTGCGACATGGCTGCCGCGCGCCCGCAACCGATTCCGGTGTTCGCCGAGATGTCGAGCATCAACCCGGTGATCGTGCTGCCGCAGGCGCTGCAAGACCGCACGGAAACCATTGCCCGTGGCCTGTCGGCTTCGGTGGTTCAAGGCTGTGGTCAGTTCTGCACCAATCCCGGTCTGGTGATTGGCATCCGTTCGCCGCAGTTCAGCGCGTTCCTCACGTTGCTGGCCGACATGATGGCCGATCAACCGGCGCAAACCATGCTCAATGCCGGGACTTTGAGCAGCTACGGCAAAGGTCTGCAAAAACTCATCGATCATCCGGGCATCAAGCATTTGGCGGGCAATGCGCAGCAAGGTCGTCAGGCGCAACCGCAACTGTTCAAGGCTGATGTCAGCTTGTTGATCAATGGCGATGAAGTGCTGCAAGAGGAAGTGTTCGGGCCGACCACCGTCGTCGTTGAAGTGGCGGATCAGGCGCAACTGAGCGCTGCGTTGAACGGTCTGCACGGTCAATTGACGGCGACGATCATCGGCGAGCAGGCGGACTTCCAACAGTTCAGCGAACTGACGGCGTTGCTGGAGCAGAAAGTCGGGCGAATCCTGCTCAATGGTTATCCGACCGGTGTCGAAGTATGTGATTCGATGGTGCATGGCGGGCCGTATCCGGCGACGTCGGATGCGCGCGGTACGTCGGTGGGCACCTTGGCCATCGACCGTTTCCTGCGTCCGGTGTGCTTCCAGAACTACTCGGACAGCCTGCTGCCAGATGCGTTGAAGAACGGTAATCCGTTGCGCATTCAGCGGCTGGTGGATGGCAAGCCGACGCGCGAGGCTCTCTAACAACCCACACCCCCGTAGGAGCTGCCGAAGGCTGCGATCTTTTGATTTTGATCTTAAAAAGCAAAATCAAAAGATCGTCCGATCGCGGCCCGAGCCTTCGGCAGCTCCTACAGGGGAGAGTAGGGAACATTGAGCTATCATTGCGTCTTTCCCATTCAAAGATTGACTGCCATGACTGCCCCAACCGACACCTTGCTCAACGCCCTCGAACACTGCGGAATGGTGGAAATCGACGGGCTGCATGCCTTCGAATTCTCCCTCGATGAGTTCGATAACCTGCACATTGAATGCATGGATGGCCGTGCGGCCAAACACTGGGAGTTCACCCCGGCGCAGATCCAGGCCGCTACCTTCGACACAACTCTACAAAGCTGGTTGATTACGGGTGATTCAGGCGAACACCGACTGGTGTGCCTGGGCGACGTGATCAGCGGCGACAACGAAGATGATGACCAGGACGATGCGTAATCTCTGGCCACTGCTGATAGCCGGCAGCATCGGCGCGATGGGCGTTCAAGCCGCTTGCGCCGATGACTATCAACTGCTCGTAGGTTCGTACACCGCCGGGCAAAGCCAAGGCATCTATCGCCTGAACTTCGACAGCGCCACCGGGCAGATCAACGCCAAGCCGTTGCAAGTGATCAAAAACGAAAACCCGTCCTGGCTGACCCTTTCCAAAGATCAGCGACAGCTGTTCGTGGTCAACGAAAACGGCCCGGGCCAGACCGATCCGGTAGGGCGCGTCAGCAGCTACGCCATCGACCCCAAGACCCATGAACTGACCCTGATCAATCAAGTGCAGAGCCTGGGCAACGAGCCGACGCATTCGAGCCTCAGCACGGACTCCAGCCATCTATTCGTCAGTAATTACTCGGTGGCCGAAGATCCGGGCGGAACCCTGGCGGTGCTGCCGATCGGCGCCGATGGCGCGCTCAAACCAGTGGTGCAGATGAGCAGCCATCCGTCCAGCCGGGTCAATCCCGAACGGCAGATGTCGGCGCATGTGCATTCGACGGTCCCTTCGCCGGATGGCAAGTTCGTGTTCTCCAATGACTTGGGCGCGGACAAGGTGTTTGTCTACCATTTCGACCCCAAGGCCAATCCCGACCTGCCGCTGACTCCCGCCACACCGGCATTTGTCCCATTGCCACCCGGCAGCGGTCCGCGCCATCTGCTGTTCAGCGCCGATGGCAAACACGCCTGGCTGACCATGGAAATGAGTGCCCAGGTGGCCGCATTCGATTACCGCGACGGTAAGCTTGAGCAGACGCAAATGGTCGAACTGGCTGCCGGCCAGCCCGTGTCCGACAAAGCGGCTGCCGCGTCGCACACTTCAGCCGACGGCAAATTCCTGTACGTGAGCAACCGCGGCACCGCCAATCAGTTGCTGGTATTCGCCATCGATCCGGCGACGGGGCATCTCAAGGAGCTGCAACGCAGAGCGGTGGAGGGCGATCATCCGCGTGAGTTCAGCCTCGATCCGAGTGGCAAGTTCGTGTTGATCGCCAACCAGAAAAGCAACCAGATTGTCGTCGTCGAGCGCGATGCCAAGACCGGTCTGCTGGGCAAAACCGTGCAAAAACTGCCGATGGATGCGCCGAGCGACTTGAAGTTTCTGCTGCGACAATAGACCGCAGGCCCCGGTTTTCGGGGCCTGCGCCTTTCTATCAATGAGGCTGATATTTGGTAATGCTACAAAGCATTTCAAGGCTTCGTTCCTCGAAGGTTAAGTTTGCTTCACGGCCCCACCGGGCAAGCAAGCCAACTGACTTCGAGGAATACCCACATGAACATCAATCTCTTCTCCGTAATCGCCGCTTCCGCCATCTCCGCCACTGTTGCCTTGCCAGCCAGTGCCAACGTTGAAATCAGTGACAAAAAATCCCACACCCAGAGCTACACCCAGAAATACCTGCAACAGAGCGCCAACTTCTACGCCGCGCTCGATCACAAAGCCCAACACTGAAAGTTACTCCCTGCACCCTTTGTGCAGGAGCGAAGTCACTTGCCGATCGAGTCTTGATGTCTCGCAAAGCGTTGAAGTGATGTCGCTCCTGCATAACGTGTTTGCGACAACATCAAATTGGCATCAAGGTATTGCTTGATATCACATGGCCACCGGTTTAAATTTGACGCGGATTTATTGACTCCTTCTCAAGAAAAGGACCGACAATATGGCGATGCGTCTGGCCGTGGTGCTGCTGTTCCTCTATTCCACTCCAATCCTGTCGGCTGCAGAGCCAATTTCCGGCGAACCTGACGCTGCCCGCGAGCGCATGATTAGTTTTATCGAAGACTGAAATAGTCTCGCTCAATGATCAACGAAGTTGATATTCGCTATAGATGAGACTCGTTGGTTCTCGGGGCTGTTTTGAATGATTCTGTGGACTCTGAAACATGTCCACGGAGTTCATCATGGCCCATGCAATCATCACTTCTGCCAAACGCGGCGCCTATGTGGCTATCGGTCTTTACCTGGTCATGGTGCTGGTCATCAGTCTTTCGCCGCAGTCGCAACAAACCTTCGAAGCGCCGATCCAAGTCGCCCATCCTGGCATCCAGTTTGAACACCGCGCCCAACAAGCGATGGTCGATCAGGCTGATCTCGCAGGAGTCGGCGGAGCATGAACAGATGCAAACTTTTGGTGATCGCCTTCCTGGCATTCATCACCAATGGATTTTCCTTGCTGGGGATCGGGCAAGGTTCGATAGGCGGTGTGGCACGGGCCATCGAGGCCAACCACAACATCGCGCGCAGCATCGAGACCGGCAAGGCCATGGGGATGCTGGCCGGTAACCCGCCGGTCGAACCTGAAAGCGGGTTTTTCGGGCCGTTCGAAGTGGATTGCTCGGTGATTGGAATGTGTGAAGTGTTGGCGTAATGCCTACTTCTTCATCACCGATGTGAACAACTCTGACTCCAGAAACCGCTGCAACCAGGCCTGTAAACGCCGATGGGGCGTCTGCGCGAACCACTCGCGATCGACATGGGCGAATTGCCGTATGAACGGCATCAGCGCCACATCGGCCAGGCTTGGATGGTCGGCCAGCAAGTACTCACGTCCTTGCAGTAACTCATCGAGCTTGCGCAAGAACGCTTCGCCCTCGGCGCGATAAACCTCCATGGGTTGCTCCGGATAGCGTTCGGCGTACTTGTAGCGGTTCAAATGCACCTTGAAGGCCTGATCGTTCTCTTCGATCAGCGCGGTGATTTGCGCTTGTCCTTGCGGATCATCCTTGAGCAACCAGTCCTGCGGATCGTTCTGCGCCACGGCCCAGCGCATGATTTCCAGGCTTTCATCGATGACCTGGTCACCCGTATTCAGCACCGGCACCGTGCCCTTGCTCGACAACGCGAGCATCTCGGCGGGTTTGGCCTTGAGGCTGACTTCAACAATGTCCACGGCAACCTCCGCGTAACGCAAGGCCATGCGCGCCCGCATGGCGTACGGGCAGCGGCGGAACGAGTACAGCGTGATCATTTCACCTCCAGCGTGCTCAGGCCGTTGCCCTGGCGACGAACCTGAATCTGCACCGGAATCCGCTCGTGCATTTCCTGTACGTGGGAAATCACCGCGACCTTTCGCCCCTGCGCCTGCAAGCCGTCGAGGGCGTCCATCGCCAGTTGCAGGGATTCCGGGTCGAGGCTGCCGAAGCCTTCGTCGATGAACAGCGATTCGATTTTCAGCGTGCTCGACGCCATCGATGCCAGGCCCAGCGCCAGCGCCAGCGACACCAGGAAGGTTTCGCCACCGGACAGCGAATGCACCGAACGCAGTTCGTCGCCCATCTCGGTGTCCATCACCAGCAAACCGAGCATGCTGCCGCCACGCTTGAGGCGATAACGGCGCACCAGTTGCCGCAACTGGACGTTGGCGTGGTGCACCAACAGGTCGAGGTTGTAGGCCTGGGCGATCTTGCGGAAGGTGTCGCCGGTGGCGGAACCGATCAACGCATTCAGGCGCGCCCAGCGCTGGAACTCGGCGTAGGCGTCGGCAATTTTTTGCGCCAGGGCCTGATTGGCATTCTGTCGGCGCTGGTCTTCGGCCTGTTCGGCACGCAGTTCGGCGCAGAGATGCTCACTGACGGCGTACTGGTTTTGCAATTCGGCGAGAGCGCTGTCGAGTTGTTCGGCGTCGAGATTGCCGTTGTGCTGCGCTTGATGATCGAGCAAAACCTTGTCGCGCTCCTGCACCAGGACGCTGGTCTGTTCGACGGCTTTTTCGGCGTGCTGCAAGCGTTGGCGCAACTCGCTGACATGAACGTCGTCGATCCGCAGCAGGTCTTCGAGGCCACCGTCATCCAGTTCCGGATGGCGGGCGCGCCAGTCAGCGATTTTGCCGCAAAGATCACGTTCCTCGTTTTCCAGTGCTTGCAACCGTTCTTGCTGTGACTTGAGCTCGGCGGTGATTTGCACCTGTTGCGTGAGTACGCCTTGCAGTGTCTGGGCGGTTGTGGTTTCCGCACCGCGCGCGGTTTCCACCGCCTGTTCCAGTTGCTGTTGCCAATGCTCGGCGCTGTCGTGTGAGCCGAGCAACTGCGCGAGTGTTTGCTGGCTCGCCTGTTGTTGTTCAGCCAGCGCGTTGAACTGCTGCTCGGCGACTTGCCGTTGCTGGAGGCGGGCTTGCTGCCGGTCCTGTTCCTTCTCTAGGATTTGCTGGCGTTGTTGCTGTTCGGCCAGCTCTTCCTTCTGCTGATCGAGTTGCGCCAGACGCTCGGCGATTTGCCGGTCGAGCTGCATGAAGGTCGCAGCCGGCTCAATGCGCAATGCCTCCAGCGTCTCGGCGGGCAGCAGGCTGGCGAATGCGTTGAGTTCTTCGTCCAGGCGCGCACGGTCGCTGCCGAGTTCGCGCTGCTGGTTGTCCAGGTGCTGGGCTGCTTGCTGGTGCGCGGTTTCGGCGTGGCGCAGTTGCTGAGTCAGGCGAGCCGCATCCTTTTGCAGGGTGAGCAGGGCGGTTTGCCGTTGCTCATCCTGGCTGATGCTCTGATTCAACTGGCTGTTTTGCTGAGCGAGCCAGGCATCGCGTTTATCGGCGCCCTGATTCAGCAATGCGGCGGCCAGCGGGTGCGCTTCAAGGCTTGGCGCCAGGGCTTGTTGCTGAGTCGCCAGTTGCTCCTGCTGTTGCAACAACTCCTTTTGCTGAGCGATCAAACCACCGACTTCTGCACGCAGGTCAGTGAGCTTTTCCTTGAGCAGATCGACGGCTTTCTGCGCGTTGGCCTGTTCGCTTTCGTCATGGCGGCCAAGGCTTTGCAACAGTGCCTCGGGCTGATGATACGGATGCTCGTTGCTGCCGCAGACCGGGCACGGCTGATCATCCTGCAACTGTGCGCGCAACTCCTCGACGCTGGCACTGCGCGCCAGCCGTTGGCGTTCCAGCAGTTCGCGGGTGACGCTGAGGGTTTGCTCGGCGACGCTCAGTTCAGCCTTGGTTTTTACCCCGTCCTGAGTCAGCCGCTCGCGTTCCTGTTGCGCGTTGAGCTGGCGCTGTTGCAACTCGGCGCCGCGCTTGTCCAGTTCCTGTTGGCTGGCCCACAACCGCGTCAGGTCTTCGATGGCGCGCAGTTGCTTGCGGTTGTCCTGCAACAGGCTGCCGAGAATACCGATCTGTTCGGCAACGGCATCCGGTTCGGCGCCGGCTTCCTTGAACAGCACTTCCAGCTGCTGTTTCTGCGTCGTGAGTTCCTGTGCCGTGCGCGTGGCGTTTTGTTCGAGGCTGGCCAGTTCGGCCTGGCCTTTATTCAGTCGATTGCCGATCAACATCAGCTGTTGCAGGCGATCGCGGTAGGCATTCCAGGCGTCGCTCAACGGCGCCAGATGCACGCTTTGCTCCAGTTCGGTGGCGATGCGCTGCAAGTGCCCGGCGACTTGGGTTTGCTGATCGAGCAGGTTTTGAATCGTGCTCTGGCCTTGGGCGCAGGCCTGTTCGGCACTGTGCTTTGCTTCGGCACTGAGGGCTGTGTCTTTGGCCAGGCGGGCGAGGGTGCTTTGTGCTTCGAAGGCCTGACGCAACAACGGCGCAGCGTCGGTTTGTTGCTGTTGCGCTTCGCCCAAGGCGACGCGCGCAGCGCTGATTTGTTGCTCCAGTTCAGTCTGACTCTGGCCAAGTTCGGCCTGTTGCCGGGTTTGTTCGGCAATCAACGCCGCCAACGGTGACAGCAACGCGTCGACCTCGGCCTTGCGGGCGAACTGATGCCGTTGCGGCGCCAGTTGCTCCAGACGAGTCAGCTTCAGGCGCTCGCCGTCGAGGCTTTGCCAATGGGCCTGTGCCGATTGCAGTTGCTCGGTGGCGCTGTGCTGCGCGTCCTGTAGCTGGCGCAACTCCTTGAGCCAGGTGTGCTGCAATTCCAGCTGCTTGAGTTGCGCCTGCTGGAGTTTCAGCTGTTGTTGCGCCGCATTGAAGCGCTCATCCAGTTCCGCCCGGGCTTCGGGCGCCAACGGCGTGACACCACTGGCCTGATCCTGCAACAGCTTGTGGGCTTCGCGAGCTTCTTTGGTCTTGTCGAAGGCTCGACGGCCGAGACGGGTGTAGAGCGCGGTGTCGGTGAGTTTTTCCAGCAGTTCGCTGCGGTCGTTGTCATCGGCCTTGAGAAAGGCGCTGAACTCGCTTTGCGCCAACAGCACGGCGCGGGTGAACTGTTCGAAGTTCAGCCCCAGCGCGGCTTCGAGCTGAGCCTTGTATTCACCTTTCTGGCTGGCCAGCAGTTGATCCTGATCGATATCGCGCAGGCTCTGGCGACTGGCTTGCAACTTGCCACCGGCCTTTTCCCGGGCGCGATTGGCTTCCCAGCGTGCGCGGTAACGGCGACCGTCGACGCCGACGAAATCGACTTCCGCATAGCCTTCGCCGGTGCCGCGACGCAGCAGGGTGCGCGGGTCGCCGGTGCCGATTTCGCCATCGGCGTCCGGCACCTTGGCGTCGCGCCCGGTGTTGTTCAGTCGCGGTACGGCGCCGAACAGCGCCAGGCACAAGGCGTCGAGCAGGGTGCTTTTACCGGCGCCAGTGGGGCCGGTGATGGCGAACAGTCCGGCGCTGGCCAGCGGTTCGGCGGTGAAGTCGATTTCAAAAGGCCCGGCCAGCGAGGCGAGGTTTTTCAGGCGGATCGCGAGAATCTTCATGGCTGTTCGCTCTCCAGCTGTACGTCTTGCAGCAGCTCGGCAAAGTCCTTGAGGGTTTGCTCGTCGACCTCGCTGCCGTAGTTGTCCTGCCAGGCGCGGCTGAACAGTTCCTGAGGCGTGAGCTGGTCCAGTTCGATCAACGCGACACCGTCCTCGGCGCCTTCGCGACTGCCGTTGCCGGCGTATTCGGCGGCGATACGCACCAGACGCACGGCTTTGCCTTGCAGGGCGGTTTCCACTTGATTGCGCAGGTCGGGTTGCGGCTCGTCGAGACGTACCCGCACTTCCAGCCAGGGCTGGCGCTGGTAGTCGGCCAACAGGTCGATGTTCGGCAAATCGGCCAGTTGCAGCAGGGTCTCAGCCAAAGGTGCCGGGCCGATGCGTTGCAGATTGACTGCACGCGGGATCAGTTTTGACTCGACGCTGATCAGGGTTTCGCCATCGAGCTTGATGTCGAGAATCTGGTGCTGATAGCCGATTTCGGAGAACGACAAAGGAATGGGCGAGCCGCTGTAGCGGATGCGTTCTTCGCCGTTGACCTTCTGCGGTTTGTGCAAATGACCGAGGGCGACGTAACTGATGCTCGGCCCGAACAGGCTGGCGGGCAGGGCTTCGGCGTTACCGATGATCAGGCTGCGTTCCGAGTCTTCCGACACCGAACCGCCGGCCATGTGCGCATGGCTGATGGCGATCAGCGCCTGGCCCTTCTTGCGCTTGGCGTTGGCCGCCTCGATCAGCCACTCATGAACCTGGCCAATGCCGCGCAGGTAGTTGTCGCCCAAATGCGCACCCGTGACTTCGGCCGGGCGCAGGAACGGCAACGCCAGGCACCAGGCGACGGTTTTACCTTTTGCGTTCGGCAGCGGTAACAGCAAGCGTTCGGCGTCGAGTTGCCCGTCGTCCAGCCACAACACCCGGCCCAATGCATGGGTGCGCAAACGGCGCATCAATGGCGCGGGCAGTTCAATGCGCGAGCCGGAATCGTGGTTGCCGGCAATCATCACGATGGTCAGCAACGGTTGCTGCTCGTGGGCGCTGACGATGAAGTCGTACAGGCGTTCCTGGGCTTTGACCGGCGGGTTGACCGTGTCGAAGATATCGCCGGCGATCAACAGCACATCCGGCTGGTCCAGTTTGAGCTGGCGCAGCAGCCAGTCGAGAAAACAACCGTGCTCGAAATCGCGATCCTGGCCGTGCAGGTTCTGCCCGAGGTGCCAGTCGGAGGTGTGAAACAGACGCAAGGCGAACTCCGCTACATAAAGGTGATGGCCGCGAGAACAAATGACGGCGGCGAAAGGGGAGAGAGTTTACTGGCAAACGACTGTGGTTGCTGAACGACCCTAAAAGATCGCAGCCTTCGGCAGCTCCTACAAGGTGTAAGCCGATCCATTGTAGGAGCTGCCGAAGGCTGCGATCTTTTGACTTATTTGGGATAAAGCGGCGGTAAGCCACTGTCGCCGACCGGGTCCTGGACGCGTTCGGCGATCGGGATCGTGCGGATCGCCCGCCACAGCTCTTCACCTTGCCAGTGCTGGCCGGTTTCGCTGTACAGCGCGCCGTTCAAGCCATCGAGGGCGTCGGACAGGGGGACGAAGCGTGCGGCCATGTCGGCCAGGGTTTCCGGTTGCTGCCGGGCCCAGGCGTCGAGGGCCTGGCGCGTGGCGTGGGAGTCGTTGGCCTGGCAGGCGCGCTTGAGTTCGTCGAGCACGGTGCGCGGGCTCGGGCCGGTTTGCGCGGCGCGCAGGATTGCCGGCTGCCAGCGTGCTCGCCACCACAGGCCGAAGCCCAGCAGGGTGGTGCACGCCAGGATCAGCGTGCTGAGCTTCCAGCGCCAAAGCGATTCGCTGTCGGCGGCGGCGTTGAGTTGTGAAGTGCCGGCCGGGGTATCGACCATCAGACTCGGGTTGGCCGCCACTTGCAGGGTTCTGGCGGGCAGGCTGCTGTGTTCCAGATGGTCTTCGAAAGTGTTCCACCAGACCACTTCGACCGACGGCAATTCGATCGAGCCGCTTCGGGAAGGCACCAACGCTTCGCGATCTTCGCGGCTGCCGACCAGGCCACGCTCGCTGTTCTGATTGCCCAGCACCGGTTGGTCCGGATAGCGGCGCAAGCCACTGGCTTCGGTGCCGGGCAGCGGCGGCAGTTGCGAACTGGCGAGACCTTCGACCTGCACCGTCAGGCTGCGGGTCAGTGAATCACCGACCTGAACGTGCTCCGGCTCCGGGTTCCAGGTCTCGCTGAGCGTCAGGCTGCGCGCCGGTAGCCAAGGCAGGTCAGCGGGGTAAGTGATGGGTTTGGGCTTGACCGTCAGCAGCAGTTCGCCGGAGCTGACACGCATCAGCTTGCCGGACTTTGGCGCCTGCGATGCGTTGTCCTGCGCGGGTTGTGCGTCCACCAGCGCGGCGTTGAAAATCTGCCCGGGAATGATCAGTTCACCGCTGTGCTGAGGGTAGATGGCGTAACGCATTTCGATCACGCCGTGACGCACGCCATTGATGTCTTTCTCGTAGGTGCGCGAGTCGCCCAGTTGTTCGATGCGGGCGTCGGGGATTTGCAGCGGTGGCAGGCTGCTGTCGTCGTACAGCGACACCGAATGGTAGATGCGCAGGGTCAGGATCGCCTGGGCCTGCACGTACACGCTGGTTTGATCGAGGCTGGCGTCGATGAATACCGCGGCCTGTTTGTTGGGGTTTTCCTGGGTTTCGCTCTCGACCACTTGCACGGTGATCGGCTGGCTCTGGATATCGCCCAGTTTCAGCGACGGGATCACCACGCTGCCGTTGTGCAGCGGCAGCAGGGTGACGATCCAGCGGGTGGTGGCGCGGTTGTCGCCGTTCAGCGTGTTCAACTGGTTGACCTGGCGGGTGCCACGGACTTCGAACAGTGGCTCCAGCGGCGCCAGGTCAGGCTTGCCGAACTGCGTCACGTCGTTGGATTCCAGGGTCAGTTCGATCGTTTCGCCGGAGTTCAGGCGTGTGCGGTCGACACTGGCGACCAGCTCCGCAGCGTGGACCTGGAAGGTGCACAGCAATGTGGCGAACATGAAGGCGGTGAAGCGGGTCATCGAGTTTTTCCCTGATCCTGATGTTGTTGCTGTTCGTACCAGAATTTGCGTCGGAGCAATTCCCCCGGATCATCCGGAATCTGCCGCAGCCATTGCTCCAGTGCCTGCTGCTGTTCGCCCTCGATGCTGTCGCCGACCGGGCGCATGGGGGGCGTGGTGTGTTGTTCGTCGCCCAGTTCGCTGCCCGGGACTTCATTGGCGCCGGGGCGCGGCGGGGTTGTCGACGGTTCGCCAGCTTCGTGGCTGGCCTGTTGGTCGGCGGCTTTCGGTTCGCCGGCAGTCGACGGTTGCGCCGCATCGCCCGGCGGTGGTTCCTGTTCCGACGGCTTGGTGGTTTCGTCGGCGGTCTTGTCCGCTTCGGTAGCGGGTGGCGCGGCTTTCTGCTTGAGCAGATTTTCCACCAGCGCCTTGTTGGTCAACGCCGGGCGCAAGTCCGGTTGGCGTTCCAGTGCCTGTTCGTACGCATCCAGCGCGGCCTCCAGCTCACCACTTTTGGCC
This sequence comes from Pseudomonas sp. NFX98, assembly GCF_047784845.1. Classification (NCBI taxonomy): domain Bacteria; kingdom Pseudomonadati; phylum Pseudomonadota; class Gammaproteobacteria; order Pseudomonadales; family Pseudomonadaceae; genus Pseudomonas; species Pseudomonas sp. NFX98. Next base: position 20,586 of record NZ_JBLNNF010000003.1, read on the forward strand.
AGGGCATTGCCACGATTGTAGTGGGCGTGGGCATCGTTGCCTTCGGCGAACCGCTGGGCGGCAGCGCTGTAATCGCCGGCTTCGTACAGGGCCACGCCTTGCCACTGGTGATCTTCGAAGTGCTGCGCGGCCTCGGCCGGGCGGTCCTGCTTGAGCAGGTGCAGGCCTTGTTGGTCGGGGCGCAACCACAGGTCCTGGAACTCGAAGGCATAGCTCGGTTGTGGCAGCGCCAGCAGCAGCGGCAGGCACAACAACCAGCCGCGACGACCGGCGCAGGCTGCCAGCAACAACAGCGGCAACAGAAGCCAGTAACCCTGGTCGGCCCAAGTGTCGAGGCGCAGGGTCTGATCGTCGTTGCGCAGATGGCGCGGGCCGTCGAGCAGGCCGAGGCCGCGCAGATCGCTGTCGGTCAGGCGTGCGTGGCGATAGCGTCCATCCAGATCATTGGCGAAGGCTTTGAGGCCGGGCTCGTCCAGATGCGGCACCAGAATCGCGCCCTGTTCATCCTTGAGGAAACTGCCGTCCTCCTGAGTGATCGGCGAGCCTTCGGCGGTGCCGATGCCGAGCATCAGGAACTGGGTCGATTTGTCGCTCAGTGCGCGACGAATGCCTTGGCGTTCCTGATCCGTCAGCGACGAACCGATCAGCAGGATCCGGCCGTCGCCCAGTGCCGCTTGCTCCAGCAGGGCCAAGGCCTTGATCACCGCCAGATCCGCGCGATGGCCGGCTTCGGGCATCAGCGACGGCTTGAGCGCATCGAGCAGATTGCGGCTGGTGGCCAGGTCGTCCGACAGTGGTACCAACGTGTGGGCGCTGCCGGCATAGACCACGATTGCGGTCTGCGCATCGCTGCGAATTTGCAGCAAATCGAAGAGTTTGCGCCGGGCCTGTTCCAGGCGATTGGGCTGAACGTCGGTGGCGAGCATTTCCGGGGTCAGCTCCAGAATGACCACCAAGGGGTCGGCAGGCTTCTGGCTGATTTGCTCGACACGCTCCCAGCTCGGCCCCAGCAACGCGAGAATGGTCAGCAGCCACGCCACACCCAGCGCCACCCAAGGCAGTTTGCTGTCACGACCGCTGCCGCCGCGCAGCAGCGTCGCATGAAAGGCGGGCGGCAGAATCATCTGCCAGCGCCCGGCGCGTTTCTGCCGATGCCAGAGTTGCCACAGCAACCAGCCCAGCAGAGGCAATAACAGCAGCCAAAAAGGGCGGAACCAGAAGGGCCAGAGTTCGCTCATCGGCGTCTCCGCAGACGCAGGCGCTTGAGACGCTGGCGCCAGTCAGGCATTTGCGATTGCAAAAACAGATCCTTGGTAAACAGACGCTGCAACGGGTTGTCCGGCCAAAGTACACGGGCAACCAGCAACATGCTCAGCAATAGCGCCATTGCCAATGGCCAGTGATACAACGCCCGGGCCGGACGGGCCTGGGTCGGTTGCTGAGTCACCGGTTCCAGCTGGTCGAGGGTGTCCTTGATCGCTTGCAGTTCCTTGCCGTCGCGCGCGCGGAAATACTGGCCGCCAGTGGCGTCGGCGATTGCCTGCAAGGCCGGTTCGTCGAGGTCCAGGCTTGGATTGATGCCAAGAAAACCCAGAGAACCGGTTTGCTCCGGATCGGCACCAATGCCGATCGGGTAGATTTTCACGCCTTCCTTGGCCGCCAGGCGCGCGGCGGTCAGCGGGTCGATTTCGCCACCGTTGTTGGCACCGTCAGTCACCAGAATCAGCACGCGACTCTGCGCCGGGCGCTGTCGCAAGCGCTTGAGGCCCAGGCCAATCGCATCGCCAATGGCGGTGTTCTTGCCGGCGATGCCGATGCGCGCTTCGTCAAGCCAGACGCGCACGGTGTGCCGGTCGAAGGTCAGCGGCGCTTGCAGGTAGGCCTGGCTGCCGAACAGGATCAGACCGACCCGATCACCCTCGCGGCTTTCGAGGAAATCACCGAGCAGATTCTGCACCAGCGCCAGGCGGCTGACGTCTTCGCCTTGCCACTGCATGTCGGGGAAATCCATTGAGCCGGACACGTCCACCGCCACCAGCAGATCGCGGCCACTGGCGGCAATCGGCAAGGGTTCGCCGAGCCATTGCGGGCGTGCGGCGGCAGTCAGCAGCATCAGCCACAGCAGCAGGAACGGTGCCTGTTGGCGCCAGGCTGGCAGGTTGGCCCGGGCGCGACGCCGGGCCAGGCCTTCGAGGTCGCTGAGAAAACTGACCTTGAGCGCCGGTTCGCCACTGTCGGCCACCGGCAGCACGAGGCGCATCAGCCACGGCAACGGCAACAGGACGAAGATCCACGGCCAGGCGAACTCAAACATGTTTGCGAATCCAGGTATCGACCGCCTGGGTCAGGCCGGCAATCGCCTTGTCGTCGAGTTTGCATTCGGGTTTGTAGGCGCCTTCGACCAGCACCATCCAGCGCGTCAGGCCGGCTGCCGGGCAGCGGTTGTCGAGGAAAGCCAGCCATTTGCGTCCGTTGAGGGTGTGGCTCTGGCTGTACGGGTAATGGTTGCGGCACAGGCGCTTGAGCAGACCATTGAGCTGTTGCAGCCACGCGCCGGCGGGGGCACCGTCGTAGGGCTTGGGCATCAATGCCAGCTCCGCCAGCGCAGCGACGCGCGCCGGGTCCAGCGGTTGTTCGGCGCGCACGATACGGCGTTTCTGCGGGATGAAACGCCGCAATTTCCACAGGCCAAAGCCGATGACAGGCAGCAGCAACAGCAGCAACCACCAGCCCGGCGCCGGCGGCCAGAAGGCGATCGGAGGCGGAGAGATCAGCGGTTGCAATTGCTCGAGGCCGCTCATCGAGTTTTCCCCGGTTTCTGCGGGTTCAGGTAATCGCGCAATTGCTCGACCATCTCGCTCTGGGTGCTCAAGGGAATCAGCAGCACTCGCAGCTTCTGTGCGAGCAATTCCCAACGGGCTACCCGAGCTTCAGCCTGGGCGCGATAAGTCTGGCGCAGGTCGTAATTGAGCGTGTCGAGTTCCAGTTGCGCACCGCGCTCGGCGAAACGCAGCAGGCCGGCGGCGGGCAGCGCATGATCGAGCGGGTCGGACACCGGCAACAGCAACAGATCGCAATGCCGTGACAACAGGCTCAACTGCTGCTCGGCACTTTCCGTGAGGGCGCGTTCGTCGCAGATCACAAACACCAGACTGCCCGGACGCGACACCTCGCGGGCGCGACGCAGGGCGATACCGAAGGCGTCGCGGTCCGGCTCGCTTTCGCTGTGCAGCGACTGATTGACCCGTACCAGACGGTTGAGCAATTGCAGCAGGCTCTGTTTGCTGCGCCGCGGTTTGATTTCGTAGTGCTCGTTGTCGCCGAATACCAGCCCGCCGACCCGATCGTTGTGCCCAAGCGCAGCCCAACCGATCAGGCTCGCGGCCTGGGCGGCCAGTACCGATTTGAACATCAGTCCCGAACCGAAAAACAGCCGACGGCTTTGCTCGACCATGATGAAAATCGGCCGTTCGCGTTCTTCATGGAACAGCTTGGTGTGCGGCTCCTGGGTCCGCGCGGTGACACGCCAGTCGATGGTGCGCACGTCGTCGCCGGCCTGATAAACCCGCACCTGATCGAAATCCACACCACGGCCACGCAGCTTGGAGTGGTGCAGGCCGATCAGCGGGCTGCGCTGGCTCGGCGTGGAAAACAGCTGCACTTCACGCACGCGGTGGCGCATCTCGATCAGCTCGGCGAGCGTGATGCGGATGCCCGGTTCGGGCGGGAGATTGGCGTTCATCGGACTCAAGCGACGGCTACGACGTCGAGAATCCGCTGGACCACCCGGTCCTGATCGATGCCAGCGGCTTCGGCTTCAAAGGAAAGAATGATGCGATGGCGCAACACGTCGAACAGCACGGCTTGAATGTCTTCCGGGCTGACAAAGTCGCGCCCGGCCAGCCAGGCGTGGGCACGGGCGCAACGGTCGAGGGCGATGGAGCCGCGAGGACTGGCGCCGTAGGCGATCCACTCGGCCATTTCCGGGTCGAATTTGGCCGGGGTGCGCGTGGCCATGACCAGTTGCACCAGGTATTCCTCCACGGCGTCGGCCATGTACAAGCCGAGGATTTCCTTGCGTGCGGCGAAAATGGCTTGTTGGCTGACCCGGCGCTCGGGCTTGGTTTCGCCATTCAGCGCTTCACCACGGGCCTGTTGCAGGATGCGGCGTTCGACGGCAGCGTCAGGGAAGCCGATTTTTACGTGCATCAAAAAGCGGTCGAGCTGGGCTTCGGGCAGCGGATAGGTGCCTTCCTGCTCGATGGGGTTTTGCGTGGCCATCACCAGAAACAGCGGCGACAACTCATAAGTGCTGCGCCCGACACTGACCTGGCGCTCGGCCATGGCTTCGAGCAGCGCTGACTGAACCTTCGCCGGGGCGCGGTTGATTTCGTCTGCCAGCACCAGATTGTGGAAGATCGGACCTTGCTGGAACACGAAACTGCCGGTTTCCGGACGATAGATTTCCGTGCCGGTGATGTCGGCAGGCAGCAGGTCGGGGGTGAACTGGATGCGATGGAACTGGGCTTCGATGCCTTCGGCGAGTTCTTTGATGGCCTTGGTCTTGGCCAGGCCAGGAGCGCCCTCGACCAGCATGTGGCCGTCGGCAAGCAGGGCGATGAGCAAGCGCTCGATGAGTTTTTCCTGGCCGAGAATCTGCGTTGAAAGAAAGGTTCGCAGCGCTAGTAGCGCTTCACGATGTTCCATCGATGACTGTTCCTGCAAAAGGGTGGCCAAGGGCGTGCGTAATACGCCAGGGCTGGGGGCGTTACTTTAATCCATCGCGGGGGGCGGCGACTAACGGCATTTTGTGCAAAGTGCGGGAAAGGGTTGGGGTAATTGCTGGTTTTTTGTAGCGGGGGAGTGATTGGGCAGCTGTGCCGGCCTCATCGCGAGCAGGCTCACTCCTACATTGACGGTGTACGACGATCAATTGTAGGAGTGAGCCTGCTCGCGATGAGGACACATCAAACACCTCAAATCTGGCTGATGAAGGTGCCAGTCCCATCGAGAATGTTTTTCAGGGTCTCTGCAACTTCATCCATATCCACCATGTCCGGGTTGAAAGTGATCTCCAGCACATCATCCCCATTCAGCGCATCGGCATCCGCTGCAGCAATTTCAATCTTCAACAGGGTAGGGCTCAACGTGACCTTCACGCCATCCAGCGTCGAAGGCTCGCCATCCAGCGTGATCTCCAGCTCGTCTTCGTCCGGATAGCGGCTCATCAGGAACATTTCGCCCTTTTCGCTATGGCAGCAGAGCATGGCCATGTTGTCTTCCTCGTCGTCGCACGGGTTGACGATCAAGAGGGCGGTGGTCATTTGCATGGGAATGGTCCTGATTCTAGGCGGGTTGGAGGCAGGTAAAGCGCAATTTTGCCACTGCGGGCGATTTTATACTGGATTGTGTTGGGTAATTCACTGCCGGAGGGGATACCTAGCAGTTCTGCCAGTAGCTGCCTTTTGGATGTACTTCGATAATCAAGACTTCTGGTTCTTGCCTGATTGGAGTAGCTCATGCTCGCTAAACCGAAAACAATGCTCGCGCGTTATCAATACGATGCACTGGATCGACTAGCCGTTCACGGGCAGCCGGACAGGCTTGCGTCTCAACGCTTTTACTGTGAAAACCGTTTGATGACCGAGGTACAAGGAGGGGAGTGGCACTCGATTGTCCAGCATGGCGATCAGCTCTTGGCGCAACAAAAGCAAGATAGCGGAAGTATCGAGAGCACGTTGCTGGCCACGGATCTGCAACGTTCGGTGCTAACCGCGCTGAGTGCGAATAACCCACGTGCCAGCGCTTATTCTCCGTATGGTCATCGCCCCGGCAAAGATGGGTTGTATAGCTTGCTGGGTTTTAATGGTCAACGATCGGACCCGGTGACGGGGCACTATTTGTTGGGCAATGGCTATCGGGCGTTTAATCCGGGGCTGATGCGATTTAATAGTCCGGATAGTTTGAGTCCGTTTGCGAAGGGTGGTTTGAATGCGTATGCATATTGTTTGGGCGACCCAGTTAACAGAGAGGATTCGACGGGGCATGCTCCGGGTTTTTCTGCTGTTCCAAGTTTTCTGCTCCTTAGAATGAAGTCTGTTGTCAAGGATGGCGTTAGTTATAAGCCTCAAAGGAATGTAACAAGGATATCCAAGGGGATTTTTACGTCTGAAGATTTTACGAGAAAGGGCTCTAGAATAACCTTTCATGCGCATGGCTATTCAAGTGGGATAGGCGCAGCTGATAATCAGGTTATAGGCCCGGAGAGGTTGATTGAGGTTGCAAAAGAAAGCGGCGTTGATGCTCGGAGATTTGATTCAGTTCGGCTATTGATATGTAGTTCAGCTGATAGGGGGTTAGATGGGCAGTCGATAGGGGCGCGATTGTCGGCAATTTTAAGTCGTCCGGTAAAAGCCTATGAGGGCGAAGTTTTTGGAAAGGACATATTTCAGGATTTTGATAGTTTGAAGGTGGGTGAAAGATTTGAAGGTGGGTATAGTCTCGGAATTACAAAGAAACCTAATTCATTCAATAACCAATCTAAGAACAACTTCAATTATCGCCCGGTCACTTTTGGCTCGCCTGAGGTGCGCAATGTGGGCACAAATTTCAGAAGGCTCTAGCCCTCAAAGCGCGCTTTCCGGGCCTGAGCGATCCCCTGAACATAATACCTTGCACGGTCATTTCTGGTACGTCGGTACCGCAAGTCGGGCATAAAGCGCCCAAATTTCCCATGCGGCTGCTAGTGTTATCCGATGCGCCGCCGCCACGCTGCGTACCGTTGACCGAATATGTCGCAGCACCGCAAGCACGGGCCTTGCCGCACTCGTTAAGCTGCGCAACGGATGAGCACCCGTAAAGACATTGCGCTGCACGCAGCCCAGTCGTTTTTGCAGATGCCCATTCACGGAAGGTGAATGTGACCCGAGTGTCTCGTCCAGCTTCACCCACCTGTCACCCTGTTTCCTCTGCCCGAGAATCAGGAACCGGGTGACGGGCAGCTTTGAAACATAGCCCCGAAAGGGGTGTTTCGCGCGACACTACCATCAATAACAAGCCCAAGCGGAGTACCACAGATGGCGTTCTTCACCGCAGCCAGCAAAGCCGACTTCCAGCACCAACTGCAAGCGGCACTGGCGCAGCACATCAGTGAACAGGCACTGCCACAAGTGGCGCTGTTCGCTGAACAATTCTTCGGCATCATTTCCCTGGATGAACTGACCCAACGTCGGTTGTCCGACCTCGCTGGCTGTACCCTTTCTGCGTGGCGCCTGCTTGAGCGCTTCGATCACGCGCAACCGCAAGTGCGCGTCTACAACCCCGATTACGAACGCCACGGCTGGCAGTCGACCCACACCGCGGTCGAAGTCCTGCACCACGATCTGCCATTTCTGGTGGACTCGGTGCGCACCGAGCTGAACCGTCGCGGCTACAGCATCCACACCCTGCAAACCACCGTGCTGAGCGTGCGTCGCGGCAGCAAGGGCGAGTTGCTGGAAATCCTGCCGAAAGGCACCCAGGGCGACGACGTGCTGCAAGAGTCGTTGATGTACCTGGAAATCGACCGTTGCGCCAACACCGCTGAACTGAACGTACTGACCAAAGAGCTGGAGCAAGTGCTCGCCGAAGTACGCGTCGCGGTTGGCGATTTCGAACCGATGAAAGCCAAGGTCCAGGAGATCCTGACCAACCTGGACAACAGCCGCTTCGCCGTCGATGCCGACGAGAAGAACGAAATCAAGAGCTTCCTGGAATGGCTGGTGGGCAACCACTTCACCTTCCTCGGCTACGAAGAGTTCGTGGTCAGCGATGAAGCCGATGGCGGCCACATCGCCTATGACAAGGATTCCTTCCTTGGCCTGACCAAACTGCTGCGCGCCGGCCTGACTTACGATGACCTGCGCATCGAAGACTACGCCGTGAACTACCTGCGCGAACCGACCCTGCTGTCGTTCGCCAAGGCCGCACACCCAAGCCGTGTACACCGTCCGGCTTACCCGGATTACGTGTCGATCCGTGAAATCGATGCCGACGGCAAGGTCATCAAGGAATGCCGTTTCATGGGCCTGTACACCTCGTCGGTGTATGGCGAGAGCGTGCGGGTTATCCCGTACATCCGCCGCAAGGTCGCGGAAATCGAGCGCCGTTCCGGCTTCCAGGCCAAGGCTCACCTGGGCAAGGAACTGGCGCAGGTACTCGAAGTGCTGCCGCGCGACGATCTGTTCCAGACTCCGGTGGATGAGCTGTTCAGCACCGTGATGTCGATCGTGCAGATCCAGGAACGCAACAAGATCCGCGTGTTCCTGCGCAAAGACCCGTACGGCCGTTTCTGCTACTGCCTGGCCTACGTGCCGCGTGACATCTACTCCACTGAAGTGCGCCAGAAGATCCAGCAAGTGCTGATGGATCGCCTGAAGGCCTCGGACTGCGAGTTCTGGACCTTCTTCTCCGAGTCCGTCCTGGCTCGCGTGCAGTTGATCCTGCGTGTAGACCCGAAAAACCGCCTCGACATCGACCCGCAGCAGCTGGAAAAAGAAGTGGTGCAGGCTTGCCGCAGCTGGCAGGACGACTACTCGGCCCTGACCGTCGAAAGCTTCGGCGAAGCCAACGGCACCAACGTGCTGGCCGACTTCCCGAAAGGCTTCCCGGCCGGTTACCGCGAGCGTTTCGCAGCGCATTCGGCCGTGGTCGACATGCAGCACCTGCTGAGCCTCAACGAAAAAAATCCGCTGGTGATGAGCTTCTACCAGCCGCTGGGCCAGGTGTCCGGTCAGCGCGAGCTGCATTGCAAGCTGTACCACGCCGATACTCCGCTGGCACTGTCCGACGTGCTGCCGATCCTGGAAAACCTCGGCCTGCGCGTGCTGGGTGAATTCCCGTATCGCCTGCGTCACACCAATGGCCGCGAGTTCTGGATTCACGATTTCGCGTTCACGGCTGCTGAAGGCCTGGACCTGGACATCCAGCAACTCAACGACACCCTGCAGGACGCGTTCGTCCATATCGTTCGTGGCGATGCCGAGAACGATGCGTTCAACCGTCTCGTATTGACCGCCGGCCTGCCTTGGCGTGACGTTGCGCTGCTGCGTGCCTACGCCCGCTACCTGAAGCAGATCCGTCTGGGCTTCGACCTGGGTTACATCGCCAGCACCCTGAACAACCACACCGACATCGCTCGCGAGCTGACCCGGTTGTTCAAGACCCGTTTCTACCTGGCGCGCAAGCTGAGCAGCGACGACCTTGAGCAGCGTCTGGAACACGCGATCCTGACCGCTCTGGACGACGTTCAGGTGCTCAACGAAGACCGCATCCTGCGTCGCTACCTTGATCTGATCAAAGCGACCCTGCGGACCAACTTCTACCAGACCGACGCCAACGGCCAGAACAAGTCGTACTTCAGCTTCAAGTTCAACCCGCACTTGATCCCAGAACTGCCGAAACCTGTGCCGAAGTTCGAAATCTTCGTGTACTCGCCACGCGTTGAAGGCGTGCATCTGCGCTTCGGCAACGTTGCTCGTGGCGGCCTGCGCTGGTCCGACCGTGAAGAAGACTTCCGTACTGAAGTCCTGGGCCTGGTAAAAGCCCAGCAAGTGAAGAACTCGGTCATCGTGCCGGTGGGCGCGAAGGGCGGCTTCCTGCCGCGTCGCCTGCCACTGGGCGGCAGCCGTGACGAGATCGCGGCCGAGGGCATCGCCTGCTACCGCATCTTCATTTCGGGCCTGTTGGACATCACCGACAACCTGAAGGACGGCGCCCTGGTGCCACCGACCAACGTCGTGCGTCATGACGACGATGACCCGTACCTGGTGGTGGCGGCGGACAAGGGCACTGCGACCTTCTCCGACATCGCCAACGGCATCGCCATCGACTACGGGTTCTGGCTGGGTGACGCGTTTGCATCCGGTGGTTCGGCCGGTTACGACCACAAGAAAATGGGCATCACCGCCAAGGGCGCGTGGGTCGGCGTACAACGCCACTTCCGCGAGCGCGGCATCAATGTCCAGGAAGACAGCATCACCGTAGTGGGCGTCGGCGATATGGCCGGTGACGTGTTTGGTAACGGCTTGCTGATGTCCGACAAGCTGCAACTGGTTGCTGCGTTCAACCACCTGCACATCTTCATCGACCCGAATCCGAACCCGGCGACCAGCTTCGTCGAGCGTCAGCGCATGTTCGACCTGCCACGTTCGGCGTGGTCGGATTACGACACCAGCATCATGTCCGAAGGCGGCGGTATCTTCTCGCGCAGCGCGAAGAGCATCGCGATTTCCCCGCAGATGCAGGAACGCTTCGACATCAAGGCCGACAAGCTGACCCCGACCGAACTGCTCAACGCCTTGCTCAAGGCGCCGGTGGATCTGTTGTGGAACGGCGGTATCGGTACTTACGTCAAGGCCAGCAGCGAAAGCCACGCCGATGTCGGCGACAAGGCCAATGATGCACTGCGCGTGAACGGCAACGAACTGCGCTGCAAAGTCGTGGGCGAGGGCGGTAACCTCGGCATGACCCAACTGGGTCGTGTGGAGTTCGGCCTCAATGGCGGCGGGTCCAACACCGACTTCATCGACAACGCCGGTGGTGTGGACTGCTCCGACCACGAAGTGAACATCAAGATCCTGCTGAACGAAGTGGTTCAGGCCGGTGACATGACCGACAAGCAACGCAACCAGTTGCTGGCGAGCATGACCGACGAAGTCGGCAACCTGGTGCTGGGCAACAACTACAAGCAGACTCAGGCCCTGTCCCTGGCAGCCCGTCGCGCCTTGCCGCGGATTGCCGAATACAAGCGCCTGATGAACGATCTGGAAGGTCGCGGCAAGCTGGATCGCGCCATTGAGTTCCTGCCTGCCGAAGATGCGCTCAACGAGCGCATCGCTGAAGGCCATGGCCTGACCCGTGCCGAGCTGTCGGTGCTGATCTCCTACAGCAAGATCGACCTCAAGGAGCAGCTGCTGGGCTCCCTGGTTCCGGATGACGACTACCTGACCCGCGACATGGAAACCGCTTTCCCGCCGACCCTGGTGAGCAAGTTCTCCGAAGCCATGCGCCGTCACCGTCTGAAGCGCGAAATCGTCAGCACCCAGATCGCCAACGACCTGGTCAACCACATGGGCATCACCTTCGTTCAACGACTCAAAGAGTCGACCGGCATGAGCCCGGCGAACGTGGCCGGTGCTTATGTGATCGTGCGCGACATTTTCCATCTCCCGCACTGGTTCCGTCAGATTGAAGCCCTGGACTACCAGGTTTCCGCCGACGTGCAACTGGAGCTGATGGACGAGCTGATGCGTCTGGGCCGTCGCGCCACGCGCTGGTTCCTGCGTGCCCGTCGCAACGAGCAGAACGCTGCCCGTGACGTCGCGCACTTCGGTCCGCACCTGAAAGAGTTGGGCCTGAAGCTCGACGAGTTGCTCAGTGGCGAGATCCGCGAAACCTGGCAGACCCGTTATCAGGCGTACGTCGAAGCCGGTGTGCCGGAGTTGCTGGCGCGCATGGTGGCTGGTACTTCGCACCTGTACACGCTGCTGCCGATCATCGAGGCTTCCGACGTGACTGGCCAGGATCCGGCCGAGGTAGCCAAGGCTTACTTCGCCGTGGGCAGTGCCCTGGACATCACTTGGTACATGCAACAGATCAGCGCTCTGCCGGTTGAAAACAACTGGCAGGCCCTGGCCCGTGAAGCGTTCCGTGATGATGTGGACTGGCAGCAACGTGCGATCACCATCTCGGTCCTGCAACAGGGCGACGGCACCCAGGACGTGGAAACACGTTTGGCGCTGTGGATCGCGCAGCACGGCAGCATGATTGAACGCTGGCGTGCCATGCTGGTGGAAATCCGTGCCGCCAGCGGCACTGACTACGCTATGTATGCAGTGGCCAACCGTGAGCTGCTGGACCTGGCGTTGAGCGGTCAAGCGATAGTGCCTGCCGCTGTCGCCGTCGAGCTGGAACCGGCTGCCTGATCAGGCGTTGAATGAAAAAGCCCCGCATTGAGAGATGCGGGGTTTTTTTGTCTGTGGGATTTGTGGTGTTTGTGCTGGCCCCATCGCGGGCAAGCCTTGCTCCTACAGAAGAATGATTGGATCTGTAGGAGCAAGGCTTGCCCGCGATGGGGCCATTGATCTCAATACAACTTCTGACCCGTTGTAGTATCAATCATCGATACATTACTTGTCGGACTAGTCAGTAAATTGCTGAGCGATTGGTCAAACTTCTGCAGGGCCCTTACTTGCACATTCTGTTGTTCGTTAATGTCGGCAACAATCTCTTCGCTACGTTTGAAGTCTGCCCATACCGGGCTGAGCGCTTTGGCGTCATAACCTTGGGCAGTGGCGATGTAGTTCAAGTTGCTGTCATAAAATTCCGCGCTGACTCTGGATTCAACGTCCGAACTGCGTGAGGTGATCAACTGGCTGCGGCTGTCGATAATGGCGACGACATCCGGTTTCGCCGCTTTCAGGCTTTGCATGTCCGGGTACACCGTGACCGTACCGAACTGCCGTTGCAGCGAAGCCTTGACCCAGTCCACCGCGAGGTCGGGTTTCGAGGTGGCGACGTAGGCGTCGTGGATGTCCTGCACCAGCAGGCTCTGGCCGAAACCGGTGCCGGCATTGGCCTGGTAATCCTGCAGATAAGCGCGGTTGGCCTGGGTGTTTTGGCTGTACACCACGCCCAGGGAAACATTGCTGCCGTTGGAAATGCGGGTCGCGTTGCTGCGGCCTACCGGTTCGGTGAAGATTCCGTCCAGCGAGGAAACCGCCGAAGGCGCCGTGGGCACCGAGCAGCCAGCCATGAGAGCAGCCAACGATAACGTACTGACAAGTGCAAGTTTCATTGTGTTTCTCCAGTGAAACAACATCAGTAGGGAAGTTGAAGTTGCCGGAAGTGGCCGGCAGTGAGTTTCAGACTAAACCGTGAAGAACGAAATGAAATAGCCAATATCCTTCGTTATCAGGTGGCCAATAGTTTTGTTTGGCTTAAAGAAGTCTGGTTAATTGCCCGGAGAAATAAAAACGCCCGAAACATCGATTCGGGCGTTTTTATTTATGGCTGTCGATTCAGCGATCAGTTTTTCAAGGGGATCAACACTTTCTCATCCGGCGACAACACCATGAATACCAGCAACTTGGCCGGCTCGGTGGCGCTGGCGTTTTTTGACACCAGATGTTCGGAACCGGCCGCTTCGTACCAGTATTCGCCCGTCTTGTAGGTCACTTCTTTTTCGCCTTTGACCTGGGAAGTAATGGATCCCGAGAGGACGTATGCCATGGCCGTGCCGTCGTGTTTGTGGGCAATGGATGATTGGCCGGGCTTGTAGTCGACCTCGATCATCAGCGCCTTTTTCCCCGGTACGTTTTTCAGCATCTGGTCTTGCAATACCGTGACTTTTTCCGAAGGGTCACCGGCTTCATGGGCGAATGCCGAGGCGGAAAGGGTCAAGGACAGAGCAACAAAGGAAGTGGCACAGAAGCGCAAAACGTTCATGGTTCATCACCTGCGGTGGGTTAGTGGTGTAGAACCAATCTAGTGCGCGGCGAGTGGCAATCAAACAGCCAATATTCGGGAAGGTCAGGTGACCAATGTCCACTGTGTAAAACAAAAGATCGCAGCCTGCGGCAGCTCCTACAGAGAAATGCATAATCCCGTGTAGGAGCTGCCGCAGGCTGCGATCTTTTGATCTTGTCTTTTAACGGATCGGAAAGCTGTTGAAGTCGACGGCATTCGCCAGTTGGCAGTCGATCAGGTCGATGAAGCCTTGCACCTGAGGACTGTTGAAATGCGACTGCATCGCCGATTCCGATTGCCAGTGGGCGCTGACGGTCCAGCGATTACTGTCCTCAGGGCAGCGGTCGACCATATAGGAGTCACAGCCCGGTAGTTCGCGCAGGGTGTCGACAATCTTTTGCAGTTGCTTACCCAGTTCTTCCGAGCGGCCGGCGACGGCCTGCACCTTTACGGTATTGATCACTTTGTAGGACATTGCTAACACTCCTGAATCAGGCCGGACGAATCCTGCTCATTGAGAGATAACGCCTTTGCAGGATAGGCCTGCACCCCCGGACCACCAATAGCCAATCGCCGGATAAAGACGCAGTCCAATTACGCAAGCTGTTGCAAAATATCTCTCAAACGGTCTAGCGCGGTGTCGATGTCCAGGGTTTCGATGGCACCAAACCCCAGGAAAAACCCGGCTTGCGGCGGTTGCTGGTAGAAAAAGCTGTCGATCGCGTAGAGCCCGACTTCGACCTTTTTAGCCAGTTCGATCACCAGCGCAACGTCAATCGGTACTTTGCACAACACCACCATGTGGAAACCGGCGGTGGTCGGCACCGCCTCAAGCCATGGCGAGAGATCGCCGGCCATGCGTGCCAGGATCCGGTCACGCCGGCCCGCATAGATCGTATGGCAGCGGCGAATGTGCTTGAGCAGGCAACCTTCAGCGATGAATTTGGCCAGCGCCCACTGGGGCAGGGTAGAGGTGTGCAGGTCGGTGAGCTGCTTGGCACGCATCACCGCTTCAAGGATCGCCGGCGGCAGGATCGCGTAACCCAGGCGCAACTCCGGCAGCAGGGTTTTCGAGAAAGTCCCGACGTAGGCAACGATGCCGCGCTCATCCATGCTTTGCAGCGAGTCTGTCGGGCGGCCTTCGTAGCGGAATTCGCTGTCGTAGTCGTCTTCGATGATGATCGCGCCCAGTTCATGGGCCTTGGCCAGCAGAGCCACCCGGCGTGCCCGGCTCATCGGCATGCCAAGCGGGAACTGGTGCGAAGGCGTGACGTAGATCAGCCGTGTGCCGAGGGGAATCTTGTCCACCTGGATACCTTCGGCATCCACCGGTACGCCAATCACCGTGGCGCCGTGGGTGCCAAACAATAGGCGCGCTGGCGGATAACCGGGATCTTCCATGGCGACGATGCTGCCGGGTCGGGTCAGCACGCGGGAGATCAGGTCCAGCGCCTGCTGGGCGCCGTTGCACACCACCACGTCTTCATCCTGGCAATTGACCCCACGGGAAAACGCGATATGCCGTGCAATGGCATTGCGCAGCGCCGGCAGGCCTTCGGGCAAGCTGTAGAAGCCTTTGGATGCAGCGATCTGGCGCAAGGCATGGGACGTACAGCGACGCCAGTCATCCTGGGGAAACTGGCCCTTGCTGGTGGCGCCGCCAATGAAGTCATAACGCAGCGAGCCTTCCAGCGTCGGATGGCGCAAAAACACCGGCAGGTTGCGCCAGGACTCGATCACCTCGAAACCGGCCAACTCCGAATGGCTTTGTTTGCGTTCGACTTTCGACGCGCGGGCATTGACGTAAGTGCCCTTGCCGATCACCCCGGTAAGGTAATTTTCGTAAGTCAGCTGCGCGTAGGTATCGGAAATGGTCTTGCGCGAAATGCCCAGTTGCTCGGCGAGCAAGCGGCTCGGTGGAAGCTGCGTCCCTGCTGCCAGACGACCTGATTCGATGGCGCTGCGCAGTTGGTTGTACACCTGGCCCGCCAGATCCTTGCGGCCGTTAATGACAACATGTAGTTCCATACCGGCGTAGCTCCGATGCAATTGGGGCGCGTGTGCGTCGCGCCAGATTACCCGCAACCAGTCGTTGTCAGAAGTTGAGTAGCAGAAAAACCGTCAATTGGTCTGCTCTCGGGTGGTACAGGGTTTTTTCGCAGAATTGGATCTGTATCACGGGCGTATCAATGGTTACCTTGAACGACACATCACCGCTGCATGAGGTCATTCCATGAACCCCCGACTGGATTACTACAGCGCTTCGCCCAAAGCGATGAAAGCGATGATTGCCATGGAAGCGCTGACCAGCAGCTTAAGCATCGAGGCACCGCTGCTGCATTTGATCAAGATCCGCGCCTCGCAGCTCAACGGCTGTGCGTTCTGCACCGACATGCACTCAGTGGACGCCCGCCGCCTCGGCGAGACTGACCGACGCCTGTACTCCATCGTGGTCTGGCGCGACAGCAACTTCTTCAATCCCCGCGAGCGCGCGGCCCTGGCCTGGACTGAAGCGGTGACGCTGCTGTCGCAAAATAGTGTGCCGGACGATGTCTATGAGCAGGCGCGGGTGCAGTTCAACGAAGCCGAACTGGTGGACCTGACCATTGCGGTCACTACCATCAATAGCTGGAACCGCTTGGCGGTGAGTTTTCGGCAAACGCCGAGCACCTGAAGCCTCTGTAGGAGCTGCCGAAGGCTGCGATCTTTTGATCTGGCTTTTATCAAATCAAAAGATCGCAGCCTCGTTTCACTCGCCAGCTCCTACAGGAACCTTCAGGGCGCCGGAGCGGGGCGCTGCGGTTTCACCGAGTTGCCGAAGGCATTGCCCATGCGCGTGCTGGTGGCTGCCGGAGTCGCCAAACCCACCTGGTTTG
This sequence comes from Pseudomonas sp. NFX98, assembly GCF_047784845.1. Taxonomy (NCBI): domain Bacteria; kingdom Pseudomonadati; phylum Pseudomonadota; class Gammaproteobacteria; order Pseudomonadales; family Pseudomonadaceae; genus Pseudomonas; species Pseudomonas sp. NFX98. The sequence goes on from NZ_JBLNNF010000003.1 coordinate 36,968, forward strand.
GCGGGCGTTTGTTGACCGGCACATTCATCGCTTCCAGATTCTTTTGCGCGGCAGCGGCCCCCTCGGGGTTATTGCCCATCAGCTGGCTCAGGCAGTCGTAGTCCGGCGCCTTGTACCCGGCAACCGACACCTCTACGCAACCCGACGGCTCCACTGCGTGCGCCAGTGATAAAGCGCTCATCAGCAATACGCCCGATGCGATCCTCGATGCTGTGTTCATTCAAGACCTCCTGTCCAGCCCGAACGGGCCATGGATGGGCTTGAGTCTAATCCATAGCGATTTGATATCTCGTGATGGTTTTTTTGCACGGCCCGTCACATCAGGTTCATATACAGCCATCACGATGACGGTTTTCAGGGACAGGTCAGCCGTGCAGCGAGGCAGAGTCAGGGACGCGCGCCAGATTTTGTTGACTCCTGTTCGTCAGGGTTACCTGGCGTTGCTGCTTTGGCTGATCACATCGGTGGTCAACGCCGGGCCGCTCGATACGGCTGCGCCTCAAATACTGGATATTCCCGCACAGGAACTGGCCGGCGCACTTGAGCAGTTCAGTCGTTCAACCGGCATGGCCGTATTGGTGGATCGCCAACTGACCCGTGGCAGACGCTCACTCGCCGTCAAGGGCAGCATGAGCGCCAGCGATGCCCTGAGCCTGATGCTCAGCGGCAGCGGGCTGATGGCCCGATATGCCAGGGCGGATGCCTTTACCTTGCAGAAAGCAACGGTTGCGCCGGTGCCAGCCGTTTCGGGGCCGACGGCACAGGGTTCAACGCTTGCCGGCAGTAGTTATGCAACATCGATTCAAGCGGCGATCGAACACAGCCTGTGCCGCTCGCCATTGGTCCGGCCTGGCAGTTTTCGCGCCTTGCTCCAGTTGTGGATCGGCCGCGACGGTGTGGTTCAGCACAGCCGGCTGGTCAGTTCCACGGGAGATGTGCAGCGCGATGCCGCGCTGGTGGAAAGTTTACGAAACCTGGACATCGAACGGCCGGCGCCAAGCTCTCTGAGCCAGCCAGTCACGCTGCTTTTGCTACCGGAGTCGTCAGGAAAACGCATGGAATGCCCACAGTGGAAAGGAGTTTCCGGGGGATGAAAGACACCGGGGAAAAATCGATGGTCAGGCTGTTCCTGACATCCTATGACGACTTCAAGGTGCGTCTGCGTCGACGTCTTGGGTCTGAGGATCTGGCCAATGATGTATTGCATGAAACCTACCTGCGGGTCGACCGCATGGAAGACGTGCCGGACATCGCCCAGCCCAATGCCTATCTGTATCGCATGGCGCTGAACATCGCCGCCGACCGTCGTCAGTCGGACGCCCGCTTGTTGACAGGGAGTGAAGTGGAAGAGCTGTTGCAGGTATCCGATGAGGCGCTCGATCCAGCCCGTGTAGTAGGCGGGCAGAAAGAAATCCAGTTGTTGCTAAAAGCTCTGTACGAATTGCCCGCGCGTCGCCGCAAAATCTTTATCGCCGCACGCCTGGAAGAGGCGCCGCACCTGGAAATCTCACAACGGTTCGGCATTTCGACACGGATGGTCGAGAAGGAAATCAAAGCCGCTTTGGGCCATTGCGCAGGACGGCTGGAAAGAAAAGTCATTCAGCGGTTCGGTCCCGGCGCGGGAAAACCGTCTTGATAGTAGAGTCCCGAATAATCCGTGAGTACCCCCGCGCTTTGAACATCTTTCGAATTTCGCCACCTGACGCCGAGCCTCAGGACCGGCTCACTCGCGAAGCCCAGGGTTGGTTGGTCCTGTTGACCTCCGGCCGGGCGACCGTTGCCGATGCCCGTGCCTTGCGCGAGTGGTGTGCGCAAAGCCCTGAACATGCCCAGGCGTTTGAGCAGGCCAAGGTGTTGTGGCAGCACTTGCGCCCGGCGGTCGAACAAATGCAGGCACCGCGGCATCTGGGGCGGCGGGCGTTTCTTGGTGGAGCCATCGCGGCGTCCGCGGCGTTCTTCCTCATTCGCGGGACGGTGCCGGGTGGATTTTCGGGATTGGGCGCGGACTACATCACCGAAGTCGGGGAGCAGCGTCGGTTTGATCTGGCCGATGGTGTGAGCCTGGAACTCAATACACAGACGCGTATCAATCGCCAGCAAAGCGCCGATGGCAGTCAGGCCCTCGAATTGCTCAGCGGTGAAGTCGAAGTCCTGGCACACGCCGATACGCCCCTCAAAGTACAGGCTGGAGGCGGTTGGCTGAGCGCCAGTCAAGCCCGGTTCAATCTGCGCAATCTCAATCAGAGTGTATGTGTCACTTGCCTGGAAGGGGCGCTGCAAGTGGACGCGCTGGGCCACAGCATTCGCCTGGAATCCGGCCAGCAACTGACCTATGACGTCCGTCAGGTCGGCACGCCGCAAACAACCGATACGTCGACGGTCATTGCCTGGCGTCAGCAAGTATTGGTGTTCAACGACGCCACGCTGGCGTCGGTGATCGATGAGATCAATCGTTACCGTCCGGGCATGCTGCTGCTACTCAATAGTGAGCTGGGCAAGCGCAAGGTACAGGCGCGGTTCAACCTGGATCAATTGGCTGGGGTGGCGTTGTTGATTCGCGATGCGTATGGGGTCAAGTGCACTGAGTTGCCGGGTGGGGTGGTGGTGCTCAGCTAATGCCTGGCTTTGGAAGTGAGTTGAATGTTCTGACGCTATCGCGAGCAGGCTCGCTCCTACAGTTGAAATGCGTTCCCTCGGGGGAGCGAGCCTGCTAGCGATGAACGATGACGCGGTGACTTTGGATGGCAGCCCTTTGAGGCTGCCATTTTTTTTGGCTACTCCCCAATCATGAAGTTTGTGTGACATCCGTTCGGTCCTGCGCCTCGCCAACCGCCTATGACGTAACAGCAGGTTCTACTCGGCCTGCGGCCTCTTGCGCCAATTGAAAAGGACCTAGTAGTGATGCTCGTTCGCCAAGCCCGTCGCAATACCCGTTCTCTATCTGTCCGCCGTGACACTGCGCGTTCGGTGGACCCGGCGCAGTGGTTGCTCAAGCCGCTGGCGCAGGCGATTGCGCTGTGCCTGGTGGCCGGCAGTGCCGAGGCGGCAACGGCGTTCAGTTCCAGCTGGTTCGCCGCCAAGGGCGCAGCGCAACAGGCCGCGGCATCGCGACCGGGTGGCGGCTTGCCGGGCATGACACCACCGTTGGCGCAACAGCAACGAGCCAGGCAACAGTTACAACGTTCAGTGCAGACGCTCAACAACACCGTGGCCGCCATCGCCGCGCAACAGGCTGCGCAGGCCGCCGGGCGGGCAGCGGCGTTCGCCACCGTACAGTTCGTGCCAGACGGCCTGGGCGAGGGTGGCTTGAAAGTCGATACCGGCCTGGCCCAGGGTTGGCAGAACGCCAAGGGGCCGCAGCAGACCCAGGCCAATGGCAAGACCACGGTGAAGATCGAGCAGACCGCCGACAAGGCCATTCTCAACTGGGAAACCTTCAACGTCGGGCGCGACACCACTGTGGAATTCGCTCAGCAGTCGAACTGGGCGGTGCTCAACCGCGTTAACGACCCAAGCGCACGGCCGAGCCAGATCCAGGGCCAGATCAAGGGCGACGGCACGGTGATGCTGATCAACCGCAACGGCATCGTGTTCAGCGGCACCAGCCAGGTCAACGTGCGCAACCTGGTGGCGGCGGCTACGAACATCAGCGATGCCCAGTTCCGCGATCGCGGCCTGTATTACGACAGCACCGGCAGCCAGCCGACCTTTACCGATGCCGCCGGCAAAGTGCTGGTGGAGCGCGGGGCGCGGATTGAAACCCACAAGCCGACGCTGTCCACTGACTCCGGTGGTTACGTCTTGCTGCTGGGCAACGAAGTCGAGAACGCCGGTTCCATCAGCACCGCCAAGGGCCAGACCGTGCTCGGCGCGGGTGACCGCTTTTACATTCGCAAAGGCTCGGGCACCGAAGGCAATGGTTTCTCTACCACGTTCGGCAGCGAAATCACTCCGGGTTTCAAGGCCGGTGGTTCGGGTAGGGTCAGCAACACCGGGCTGATCCAGGCATCGACCGGCGACATCACCATGACCGGTCATGAAGTAGCGCAAAACGGCGTGTTGCTGGCGAGTACCGCGGTGAATACCCGTGGCACGATTCATTTGCTCAACCCCGCTACCGACGCCAGCGGCAGCGTGACCCTCGGCCAGGGCAGCGTCAGCGCGATCATGCTCGACAGCAGTGATCTCACTGCCTTCGATAGTCAGCACGATGCCGCATTGACCGGGGTGACGCTCAACAACCGTATCCGCAGCGACCAGTCGCGCATCGACATCGGCAGCGGCGGCACCGTCGAGTTTCAGAACGGTTCGGTGACGCTTGCCACCGGTGGCCAGGTCGCGGTGGCGGCGGGGCAACGCAGCCTGGTGCGCAACGGCGCGCTGATCGATGTCTCGGGTGCCCTCGGCGTCAAAGTGGCGATGGAAGCCAACAACATCAAGATCAACGTGCAAGGCAACGAGCAGCGCGATTCATCGATCAACCGGGAAAGCGGCGCACTCAACAGCAATGACGTGTGGGTCGATGTGCGCGAGCTGATCTTCGTGCCGGCCGGCACCAACGGCTATGCCACTGACCGTTGGTACACGGCCGGTGGTCTGCTGGAAGTCGGTGGTTACCTCGGCACGCAGGGGCACAGCATCGGTGAGTGGATGGCCCAGGGTGGCACGGTAAGTTTCACCGGCAATGACGTGGTGACCGAGAAGGGTTCGGTGATCAACCTGTCCGGTGGCACGCTCGATGTGCAGAGCGGTTTCATTCGCCAGAGCTGGTTGCGTGGCGCCGATGGCCGTTTGTACGAAGTCTCGCGGGCACCGGGCGACATCCTCTACACCGGCCTCTACAAAGGTTATGAAGACCATAGCGAACGCTGGGGCCAGACCAGTTATTTCTTCAACCCGCTGATCGCGCCGAGACAACGTTTCGAGTCCGGTTACTCGGTTGGACGCGACGCCGGGCAACTGGTGATCGCCACCAACAACGCGGTGCTCGATGGCCAGTTGGTGGGCGAAGTGTTCCAGGGCGAACGTCAGAACCAGGCGCCTCGTGCCGGGCTCGACGGCTATGACCAGGCGCAGACTGCCATGGCGCGCCGGGCACAGTTGATCGTCGGTACTTATGATCCAAGTTGGTCGGCCACCACCAACGGCCTGGTGTATCAGCATCTCGCCATGCTCGATCAGGTGCAGATCGGCGGTGAGCGTCCCGCCGATGGCAGCGACCTGGGGTTGACTGGCGCGGTGTCCGATGACCGCAAAGGCAAGCTGTTCCTTGATACCGACATGCTCAATGGTTTCCGTCTGGGCGCGTTGAAAGTCGCGGCCAAAGACAAGGTTGAAGTCAATGAAGCCGTGACCGTGGACACCGGCGGTGACATCACCCTGTACGGGCAGGACGTGCAGATCAATGCCGACCTGACCGCCCGCGCTGGCAGCCTGCATCTGGGTAACCAATTGGCGCAAACGAGCAAACCCACGGATACGACCGTGGCCGAAGGTGTGCACCTGGACACCCGTGGTCTGTGGGTGAACTCGCGTGTCGATCCGACCGATGCCAACAACCTGGCCTATTTGAATGGTGGCCTGGTGTCGATCCGCAGCACCGGCGATATCACCGTGGCCAGCGGCAGCGTTATCGACGTTTCGTCCGGCGGCGCGGTGTTGAGCAATGGCAAGACCCGGGGCGGCAAGGGCGGCGACGTCACCCTTGAATCCAGTGCAGACACCCTGCCGGGCCAATCGAAATTGATCATGGACGGCGAAGTGCGCGGTTACGGCGTCACGGGCGGTGGCACACTGAAGATCCAGGCCAACAAGGTGTTGATCGGCGAGTCTGACGACCCACTGGCCGATCACACCTTGCGACTGGCGGCGGATACGTTCAACAAGGGGTTCTCGGCCTACAACATCATCGGCCTGACGACCCTGCAAGTGGCGGACGATGCGGTGGTCGACGTGTCCATGCCGGTCTACCGTTTTTCCGATTCGGCAGCGAACCAAGCCGGTGGTGCCGATCCGCTGACGGCATTGGAGCTGTGGACACCAAGCCTGTTCCAGGAGAACCCGGCCAAAGGCGTGCTGACCCAACGCGGCGGCGCGAGTCTGTCACTGCAAGCGGGCGGCAGCCAGATCAACCAGATAGACCCGCTGAACAGTTTGTTGACCATCGGCCAAGGCGCGCGCATCAGCGTCGATCCCGGCCAGCGCATCAACTTGCGCAGTGCCGGGCAGCTCACTGTTGACGGTGAACTCAACGCCTGGGGCGGCACCCTCGACATTCGTCAGCAGCAGTTCGGTTCGATCGATGTTGAAACCTCGCAGCAGGAGGCGGATCCGACGGCCCATACTCGTTCGATCTGGATCGGTGACCATGCGGTGCTGGACGTGGCGGGACGCGCGACCACGGCGGTCGATGCGCTCGGCCGGGTCTACGGTCAGGTGGGCAAGGGCGGCAGCATCATCATTGGTGGCGAGATCGACGCCAAAAAGGCCACCGCGACGTCGGCGGATGCCTATGTGATCGTGCGGCCGGGCGCTCGTCTGGAGGCGTCCGGTGCCGAGGCCTTGCTGGATATTGCCGGCGCTGGCCCGACCCGGGTCGCCACGGACGGCGGGCGAATTGCCTTGAGTTCCTACAACGGGTTGTTCATCGACGGCACCCTGCGAGCCGGCGCTGGCGGGGCTGGTGCAGCCGGGGGACGTCTAGAGATCGCCCTCGATTCGCCGTTGTATCGCGATACTCAGGGAAACAACGCTGTTCGGGTCGCCAGGGAGCTGATCATTGGCCAGGGGCCGGACGACGTGCGGCTACCCGCCGATTTGCGGCCTGGAGAGGCCGCTGCACCGTTGCGTTATGGCTACACCCGACTGAGCGCCGATCAATTGATGACCGGCGGTTTCGATAGCCTGAGTTTGCTGAGCAACGGCCTGCTGACGTTCGACGGTGATGTCGATCTGCACATGAACCAGAGCCTGAGCCTGTACGCCGGATCACTGTCCCTCGCCGAAAGCTCCAAAGATACCGCGCGCATTAATCTGGCAGCGCCTTATGTGCGTCTGTCGGGGTTGGGTGAGTATTACAGCCCTCCCAGCGCGTTAACCCGCCCTCGAGTGCTGAACACCCCCACCAACCGGGTATCGGCGGCGCAGTTCAGCGCCACCGCGAATTTGCTTGATCTGGGCAACGCCTTCTCGTTCGGTAGCGACGGGCTGATCAAGTTGCTCAACGGGGCGACCACGGCGGTCAGTCGCCGCAGTTTTGACCTGGTCACCCTCGACAGCAGTGGCGACATACGATTGCTCGCAAAACCGGATTTCCAGACGGGTTCCAGGGTGTGGACAGCGGGCGATATGCACTTGCGCGCGGCACAGATCTATCCGGGCACCCGAGTCTGGTCCGATATACGCGCCGGGTATCAGAGCGAGAGCAGGATAGATCCCGACCGTACGCTGAGTATCAGCGGCAATGGTGCGGCACCGGCCGTGCCGCCTTATTCCGTGTTCGGCAGGCTGAAACTGTACGGGGGGAATATCGAGCAAGGCGGGGTCATTCGCGCCCCCTTGGGTTTGATCACGTTGGGCAACGATGCGTTTGGCGATACCCGGGCCATTCACTTGCTGCCGGGCAGCGTGACCTCGGTCAGTGGCGCCGGACTGGTCATGCCGTATGGCGGCACAACCGATGGCACCGACTACCGATACAACGGCCAGTCAGTGGTGCTGCAAGGGATTGCCAACGAGAATACCGGTGTGGTCCTGAGTGCCCAGTACGTCGACGCGCAAACGGGTTCGCTGATCGACTTGTCCGGCGGCGGAGATTTGCGTGGAGCCGGGTTTGTCTCCGGACGTGGCGGCTCTACCGATGCGCGTTTCAACCCACTGGTTCGCAACGCCGCTGATGGCACCTTCAGCCTGCCGGGCCTGAGCAGTAACCCGGTGTATGCCATCGTGCCAGGCAATCAGAACGCCTATGCACCGATGCTTGGCGAGGCGGGCGCCAGTGATCCACGCATTGGCCAGCAGATCAGCATCGGTGCCGGTGTTCCAGGCCTGGCAGCGGGTACTTACACCCTGTTGCCATCGACCTTTGCCTTGCTGCCCGGCGCCTTCCGGGTCGAAGTCAGCGGTCAGGCAGCGCCGGGAGCAATCAACGGCGCGCTGAAAATGCGCAATGGTTCCTGGGCAAGTTCCGGGCAGATGTCGATTGCCAACACCGGGCTGCGTGACAGTCTTTCCAGCCAGGTCATCCTGACCTCGGCGGATGTGCTGCGCCGCTATTCCCAATACAACGAAACCAGCTACAACCAATTCGTTAACAGCGATGCTGCACGTCGCGGGGTGCCGCGCGGGCAGACGACCCTGGACGGCAAATCACTGACGTTTTTGTTCAAATCAAGTGATCGTGACACAGCCCTGGATTTCAACGGCAAGGCATTGTTCGCTGCCGCCGAGGGCGGTGTGCTCGGCACCGCAGCGGTAAGGGGATCATGGGCTTTTGAAATTCTTGGCACTGGGGCCGTCAGCACTCAGGGCTTCGACGGTGTTTCGTTGTATGCCGACGCCCTTAACAATCTCGGTGCCGGGCGTTTGGCCATCGGTGCAACGCCGTTTGTGCAATACGACACCGCGGGCAATTTCATTCAATTCAGAGGTGATACCAGGAGCATTGCCCTGCGCGAGGGCGCGATGCTCTCGGCACCTGAAGTCGTCCTGTGGACGACGGGCCTCAATGGCGGCATCACCCTTGAAGCGGGGGCGGGCATCAATACGCTGGGGCGTGGGAACGTACCCTATGACTCCACGGCGGGCTTCATCTATCAACCAGGGCAAGCCAGCCTGTTGATGGTGTCCAACGGCTGGACCAATGTGCTGGCGCCGGACGCTGGCACAAACGGAGGAGGCGCCGGCAGTATCCGGATCGGCACCTGCCCGGCGCAGGGTTGCATCAATCCTTCGTTGCTCTATTCCAACGGCAGCATTACCGCAGCTACCGACAATCAATTTGAGTTGGGCGAAGCGGTGCGTTTCGGTACTCGTCACCTGGCGTTGGCCGTTGGCGCGGTGAACGCCGGCAGCGCTGAAGCGCTTGCGGCGGCGAGCGGTCGCTTGCCGGCCGGCCTGACCCTGAACCAGAACGTCCTCGATCGACTGCTGCGCGGCGACACGCAGTTCGGTGCGCCGGCTCTGGAAACCCTGAGCCTGACCACCCGCGATTCATTCAACTTCATCGGCAACGTGACCCTCGACACCCTGGACCCACAAACGGGCAAGAGCAGGCTGGAAAACCTGATACTGGTGACGCCGGCTGTTTACGGCCTGGGCGATGCCAGTGATGTGGCGACCATTCGCACCGCCAACCTGATCTGGAACGGCGCGACCCAGGCCCCCGGCACCGTGGTCAACGGCGGCGCAGGCACCGGCCATGGCACGCTGAATATCGAGGCGCAACGCATCGAGTTCGGCTATGGTCCGAATCCGCAGCCCAATGGCCTGGACCAGAACAATCGCCTGGCGCTGGGTTTTGCCAACGTCAACCTCAATGCCAGCGAACGCATCACCGCCAATCACAAGGGCAGCCTGGCCGTTTACGAACAGCAGGGCGCTTACGACCCGGTCAAGGGTTATGCCTACAGCGGCGGCAACCTCAACCTGCGCACGCCGCTGCTCACCGGTGAAGCCGGCTCGGTCAACCTGCTCAAGGCGGGCAACAGCCTGACCCTGACGTCGCCAACCGGCGACCACACTGCCGTTGCCGATGCCTTGGGCGCGGAGCTGAATCTCGAAGCACGCAACGTGTTGCTGGACGGCCGCATCGTGTTGGCCAGCGGCAAACTGGTGGTCAAGGCTGAAGATGATCTGACCCTGGGCAGTGGCGCTTATCTGGACGTGGCCGGACGCACGCTGCCGTTCAACGACGTGAAGAAATACAGCTGGGGCGGCGACGTGGCGCTGTACAGCAGCAACGGCAATATTCGCCAGGCCGCTGGTTCACGCATCGACCTGTCAGCGGTCAACAATCAGGGCGGCAACCTGAGCGCCGTGGCATTGGCGGCGGGCGCCGGGGTGGTGGATCTACAGGGGGAAATCCTCGGCAGCAGCAGCGGCTATTACGACGCGGGCGGCACCTGGGTGCCGTACAAGGCGGGCGGTGTGGATATTCGCGCGCAGCAGCTGGGCAGCAGCGGTGACCTCAACGGCGAATTCGCCGCGCTCAACCAGCGTTTGAATGTCGGACAGGTGTTCGGCAGTCGCAGCTTCCAGCTCAAGCAGGGCAACCTGGTGATTGGTGACGGGCTCAAGGCTGGCGAGGTCAATGTCTCGGTGGACAACGGCAGCCTTACCGTCGTGGGCCTGATCGACGCCAGTGGCGAACGCGTCGGCAGCATTCGCCTGTCGGGCAAAAATGGCCTGATCGTGACTGGCAGCGCAGTGCTCGATGCCCATGGCCAGATGTTGCGGGTCGACAGCTACGGCAAAATCATCGACGCGCCGAACCGTGCCATGATCGAACTCAATTCCGGCGATGGCCTGTTGACGCTGGCCTCCGGGGCGCGGATCGATTTGCGTCACGGCACCGACGTCGCCATCGGTAATTTGCCGGGGCAGCATGACGGTCGTTTGCGCGGCACACTAGAGCTCAACGCACCGCGTGTGGGTGCGGGTGATATCGCCATCGATGCCAGCGGTGCGCTGAACATTCAGGGCGCACGCTCCATCGGGCTCAACGCCACGCGCCGCTACATCGATTCCGCCGACGGCACCGACCCGGCCGCCAGCGGTCGTCCGTACCAGGTCATCGACCAGGCTTATCTGGACGGCATTCACGTCGACAGCACCGCGTTCATCAACGCAGCCCTGGCCAATACGGATTTGCTGCAACGCAAACTGGCCGGCCTGAATAACGCTGCCTACGCCGATGCATTCCACCTGCGTCCCGGCGTAGAAATCGCCAGCAAAACCGCTGACGGCGATCTGGTGGTGCAAGGCGATCTGGACCTGTCCGGCTACCGTTACGCCAGCCTCAACCCGCACACGCAGAAAACCTCGGTCTACGGTTCCGGCGAGTCCGGCAGCCTGGTGATGCGTGCCGGTGGCAACCTGGACATCTACGGCAGCATCAACGATGGCTTCGCCCCACCTGCGGAAACCGTGGACGACGCCGGCTGGAAACTGCTGTCCGGTGTGCAGCCATTCGGTGGCGATCTGATTGTGCCGGGTGCGGGTGTGACTCTTGCTGACGGCACTCAATATACGGTCGGTGCAACCTTGAACTACGACCTGCCGATCCAGGCGGCGGCGATGGTCAGTGGAACGCTGTTGCCAACTCAGGGCGTGCTGGCCGACACATACACGTTCAGCGCCGGCACGGTGTTGGCGGGGGCGGTGCATAACGCGGCGGGCAATCTGTTGTATGCCGCCGGCACCTTGCTGGGGGCCGACGTCACCCTACCGGCGGGCAGTCGTCTCGGCGCGGGTACACGGCTGAACAAAACCACCGCGATGCAAGCCATGCTCTGGCCAAAGGGCGTGCCGCTGCCGGGTACTATTTTCGACAACGCGACGGTTGGCGTAAAACTCAGTGGTTCGCTGGCGTTGTTGCGCGGTTCGCTGATTCCGTCGATGACGGATGTGAAACTCGCTGATGGCACCGCTTTTATCGAGTTGCGCCCGCTGATTGGTACTCAACAAGGCCGTAATTGGGCGGTGGCGAGCATGCTGCCATCAGGTAGCGCGTCCTGGTCGATACGCACGGTGGCGGGGGCGGATCTGGAGGCGGCCGACAGTCGAACGGTGAACCCCCTGACTGTCGAAGGCAACTTGAGGCTGGCAGATACTCACTATGGTTTGAACGTGACAAGTGGCGCAGCAAGACTGGTGTGGGCTGAAGGTAATGGTTGGGGCATGCCTGCGTTCGAACCTGTTTCTGATGAGTACATGTTGATTTGTGCCGAGTGGGACCCTGGCGCCTGTGTACCGATGGCGCGATGGACCTGGGCTCCTGGCAACTGGGTAGGTATGCCTGATTACGCACCGGTAAAAGACGATGAGCTTTCGCTTTGCCAGAGCTATCCGGAGGTTTGTGTCGAGACCGTCGTGGGGCAAACAGCCAAGGCACATACGCAAATGTTCAGCGTGTTGCGCACAGGCACCGGTGATCTTGACTTGATCGCCAGCGGCAATCTGAGCATGGACTCACCGTTCGGCGTGTACACCGCCGGCACCCAATCCGACAATGTCGACCCACGTTACAACCTGCCTCGCGGTCGGCTGTCTGACGATGGTTCGGTATTGGGCAGCGCTGGCAGTGACTATGAAAAATGGGTCAATGGCGGCAGCGATAGCCTGTATCAGGCCTGGTTTCCACAGATGGGCGGGAACCTGACAATCAATGCGGGCGGTTCTGTGTCCGGTGATGTGGTTGGACGCAGGCTGGCGGCTCCTACGCGGGTTCAAAACCCAAGCGTTGCCGTAGGTAACTGGCTGTGGCGCCAAGGCTCCGGCACCAGCGATGTGCCTACTGCCTGGTGGATCAATTTCGGTAGCTATGCGACCCAGCCGCTTCTTACATCAGATGCAGACCCTGCACCCTATCTCGTGGGTTTCACCGGTTTCGGCACGCTCGGTGGTGGCAACATCAGCCTGCGGGCGGGTACTGACAGTGGGATGCTTAGACCGCTGGGGGCATCTACGGGTACGAATCAGGCCGCACGCAGCCAAGGACTGATTGTGGCTGTAGGTAGCACCGGGCGTGTGGGCAGCGACGGCAACCTGCAACTGACCGGTGGCGGTGACATGGATATCCGCATCGGCGGCACGCTCAACCCGTCACTGCAAGCCAGGGCGGGAGCGACCGGTGTCGGCACACCTATACATGATCTGCAGGGTGCGCTGATTAACCTGCGGGGAGCTGCACAATTGAGCGCTTCGGCGGTGGGTGGAATCCAAATGCAGTACGGTTCATTTTCCGGCAACCAGGACCAGCGCGAGGCTCGCGGCTACGATCCGTTTACGGCCACCACCAGCAGCGCGACCGGCGGCCTGGTGTTGATTCCGGGGGACTCGGGCATGCAGCTCAATACCCGAGGTGATCTGGTGTTGGGAGGCGCGGCGGACCCTGGTCGGGTAGTACTGCAGAACTCCACATCGTTCACTACGCCTGATGGGGTGGTGCATGCGGGCGGTGGTTTGACAGGCTTCTCGTTGTGGACCGATCACACAGCCATCGATCTTTTCTCGGCGGGAGGCAATCTCACGCCAAGTACATTGATGGCTGAAGCGATCAACAATTCAACGATCCCCGGCGGTAGCAATACTTCACCCACCGATAATCGATTCGTTATCCCCTCGATCCTGCGTGCAGTCGCCGGGCAAGGTTCAATCTATGCCGGTCCGTCTGCTGGTTTCTATGGTGGGGGGAGTAACTATCCGGGCATTTCGTACTCCTTGTTGTTGGCACCCTCACAATCCGGGCAGCTTGAATTGCTGGCAGGGGATTCCATCTATGCCGGTGGCTACGCAATCAATCAATCGGGTGCCAGCCCGCTGTCCATCGCGACGCCATTTACGCCTGCGTTCAATGGTTATGCCAAGGATGGTCAGCGAGTGATAACGCTGATGTCCAATAGCGGCGCTGATGGCGTCTCGCCCGGACTCAACAGCCGTTATCCATTGTTCGCCTTCGGTGCCGAGAGCTATTCAGGCTTGAATGGGGTTCAGGCCCCTGCGCGGTTCTACGCGCTAACCGGCGATCTGGTTGGCGTTCGCAGTGGCGAAACCTTGAGTTTCAGCAACTCCAAACGCACCTGGTACGAAGCGGCCGGGCCGGTCTGGATGTTGGCCGGACGCGATATCGTCGCGTCGGGTACAACCGTCGGACAGCCACAGGCCGTGAACCGCGATGGTATGGGCAACAGCAGTGACACCATCACCGCCACGGGCAACCTGTTCATCCACAACAACGCAAACGACGTCTCCCGCGTCTCCGCCGGGCGCGACATCATCTACAGCAGCTTCGACATTGCCGGCCCCGGCACGCTGGAGATCAATGCCGGGCGCAATATCCTGATGGAAGAACGCGCCAGCATCACCAGTATGGGGCCAGTAATGGCGGGTGATAACCGTCCGGGTGCCAGCCTGGTGTTGCAGGCGGGTGCAGGGGCCGACGGCCCGGATTACGGTCGCTTCATCGCCCGTTACCTGGACCCGAAAAACCAGGCCGTTAGCGGCACGCCGCTCAACGGTCAGCCTGGCAAAGTGGTCAAGACTTACGATGAAGAACTGCTGTCCTGGCTGACCCTGGGCTACGGATTCAACGGCAACGCAGATCAGGCACGGGCGTTCTACGCCGCACTGCCGAGCACCGAGCAAGCCGTGTTCGCACGTCAGGTGTACTTCGCCGAGTTGCGTGCCGGTGGCCTGGAATACGCCGATGCAAACGGTCCGCGCCAGGGCAGTTATCTGCGCGGTCGCAACGCGATTGCGGCGTTGTTCCCGACTACCGATGTGGCGGGCAATACCATTCGCTACGACGGCGACATCACGTTGTACGGCGGCGCAGGCGTGAAGACGCTGTTCGGCGGTGACATTCAGATGCTCACCCCCGGCGGTGGCCAGGTGTTCGGTGTCGAAGGTGCGGCGCCGCCGTCCACGGCGGGGATCGTCACCCAGGGCGAGGGCAACATTCAGCTGTATTCCCAAGGTAGCATCCTGCTTGGGCAGAGCCGGGTCATGACCACGTTCGGCGGCGGCATTCTCGGCTGGTCGGCCGAAGGCGACATCAACGCCGGCCGGGGTTCGAAAACCACCGTGGTGTTCACGCCGCCCAAACGGATCTACGACACCTGGGGCAACGTGACGCTGTCGCCGACCGTGCCGAGCACCGGTGCCGGTATCGCCACGCTCAACCCGATTGCCGAAGTGCCACCGGGCGACATCGACCTGATCGCTCCGCTGGGCACGATCGATGCGGGCGAGGCGGGGATCCGGGTGTCGGGCAATATCAACATCATCGCCTTGCGGGTGGTCAACGCGGCGAACATTCAGGTCCAGGGCGAGTCGTCAGGCATCCCGGTGACGGCGTCGGTGAACACCGGCGCAATCACGTCGGCCAGCTCCGCGGCAACATCCGCCACGCAAGCGGCCGAGGACATGTCGCGTCAACAGCAGGCGGCGGCACGCAAAAACCTGCCGTCGATTGTGACCGTGCAGGTGCTGAGCCTGGGCACCGAACCGCTGACTCCGAGCAGTGATGGTGCCAGTCGAGCGCCGACGCCGGGGTACAACCCCAACAGCCCGGTGCAGGTGCTGGGCGCCGGTGTGCTGGACGAGCGCGCGCGGGAGCAGTTGACGGAAGAAGAGCGGGGCAATCTGACGTTGTAGCGCGCCATCCAGGAGCACCAGAGGCGACCTTCGGGTCGCCTTTTTTATGCCCTGAGTTTCACCCCGTCCCACAGGGTTTTAGGTATGCCGCTGAATCTTTGAATGAAGCTTTCATGACAAAAGTTCGGTAGCACATCGCCCGTCCGGTCATGCCTATGTGACGTGCTTGAGGCGGCCGAGAGGCCACTTTTCCAGCCGATGGCGGGACGCCGGGAGCAGGGCAATCAAGCCAGCCTGCCGCAGTGCAGACGGTTACCGGTATTTCGAATTCAGGGGGTGATGTGGATCATTTTTTCAAGTCACGGCTGGCGCTGTGGGGCTGGCTGCTGGTGACGGCAGGCGCGCAGCCGGCGTGGGCGGAGCAGAGCGCTGAGCTGTTGGAACCCAAACCGGTGGACGTCAACGAATACTTCGTGCGTGGCAACACAGTGCTAGATGCCCGCACGATCGAGGAAGCGGTGTATCCGTTCCTCGGTCCGCAGAAGAATCTGGCCGACATCGAAGGCGCCCGCGATGCGTTGCAGAAGGCTTATCAGGCCAAAGGTTATCAATCGGTATTCGTCGAGTTGCCGGAGCAGAAAGTCGAGGACGGCATCGTCTATCTGCAAGTTAGCGAAACCAGGATCGGCCGGGTGCGTGTGGTCGGCGCCAAGCACTATTCGCCAGTGGAAATTCGCGACGACGTACCGGCGCTGAAAGAAGGCCAGGTGCCGGACTTCGCCCAGGTGCAGACAGAACTTGCGCAGCTCAACAAGAACCCTGGGCGCCAGGTGATGCCGCTGGTACGCGAAGGCCAGCGCCCCGGAACCATGGATGTCGATCTGGAAGTTGAGGACCAGGACCCATGGCAGGCCAGTCTCGGTTTGAACAACGACTACAGCGCCGACACCGAAAAATTGCGCAGCGTTGCGAGCCTTGGCTACAACAACCTGTGGCAGTTGGGCCACAGTGTGTCGCTGACGTTCTTTACGGCCCCTGAAGATACCTCCAACGCCAAGGTCTGGTCGGGCTCCTACACCGCGCCGCTCAGCGAGCGCTGGAGCGTGCAGTTTGCCGGTTACCAGTCCGACAGCAACGTCGCGACCATCGGCGGCAGCAACGTGTTGGGCAAGGGCCATTCCTACGGCGTGTCGGCGATCTACACGCTGCCGTCCAGTGGCAACTGGTCCAATTCGCTGTCGGCCGGCATCGATTTCAAAGACTTCGACGAGCAACTGGACTTCGCCGGTGACAGCGACAAGGTGCCGCTCAAGTACGCGCCGTTCACCTTCGCCTACAACGGCTTTCGCTACACCGAAAGCTCGCAGCTGTGCCTTGGCCTGAGTCTGGTGGCCGGTACTCGCAGCTTCCTGGGTTACGGCAGTTCCGACGAAGACTTCGACTACAAACGCTATCGCGCCAGTCCCAGTTTCGCCGTGCTCAAGGGCGATACCAATTACACCTACACCTTCGGCAACGACTGGCAGACCGCGAGCAAGGCTGCGTTCCAACTCGCCTCTGGGCCGCTGGTATCCAACGAGCAATTTTCCGCCGGTGGCGCCACGTCGGTACGCGGTTATCTCGCAGCCGAGCGCACTGGTGACGACGGCTATCTGTTGAGCCAGGAACTGCGCACGCCATCGCTCGCCAAGTACCTGGGCACTTACGTGCAGGAGTGGCGCTTCTATGCCTTTGCCGAAGGCGCCCAGTTGTACCTGCGCGACGAACTTCCCGATCAAGACGCCGATTACGCCTTGGCCAGTGTTGGCCTGGGCACCCGCGCGAGCTTGAGCAAATGGCTGTCCGGCAGCCTCGATTGGGGCTACCCGCTGCTCGAAGGGCCGAATACCTCGAAACAGGAATCGCGCCTGCATTTCAACCTGCAAGCGACGTTCTGAACCTACGGAGACATTTTCATGCAGCGCATATTTCTGGCTTTCCTGATGTGCCTGAGCTTCGTGCTCCCGGCCACCGCCCAAGCGTGGTGGCAGGACGATTGGCATTACCGCAAACAGGTTTCGGTGGACACCACGCCCCAAGGCGCGGCGATCAACGAAGCGCTGGGCCGCACTGCGTTGTTGGTGCGTCTGCACACCGGCAACTTCACCTTCGACGGCGTCAAGGAGGACGGCTCCGACCTGCGCTTCGTCGCCGCCGATGACAAGACCGTGCTCAACCATCAGATCGAAAGCTTCGATGCGCTGATGGGCATGGCGCTGGTGTGGGTAGACGTACCGAAAGTCGAGGGCGGTCAGCGTCAAGACATCTGGATGTACTACGGCAACCCGAAAGCTCCAGCCACCGGCAACGGCCAACTGACGTTCGATCCGAACTACACCGCGCTCTACCATTTCGACGGCGCCACCGGCACCCCGGCCAAAGACACCACCGCCTATGGCAACACCGCGCAAAGCGCCACCGGCGCAAGCATCGACGGCGTGATCGGTCGTGCCTTGCAGTTCAGCGGCCAGCCGCTGTTGTTGCCGGCCAGTCCATCATTGCAGCACAACGCAGGCAGTGCGTTCACCTTCAGCGCCTGGTTGAAACTGGAACAGGCCAATGGCGAGCAGCTGATTCTGGCCCGTCGTGAGGGCGAACAAAGCCTGCTGGTTGGTTTGAACCAGGGCATGCCGTTCGTGGAAATCGACGGTCAGCGTGCGATGTCGACCCTGCCATTGAACCCCGGTCAATGGCAGCACCTGGCGCTGACTGCTGAAGGCAGCAAAGTCTCGCTGTACATCAATGGCCGTGAAACCGCGAGTCTGGCGCTGGCAATGCCGGCGTTCAATTCGGTCATGGCGATTGGCGCTGATTTGTCCGCCAGCGTTTACCTGCCGTTTGCCGGCGCGATCGATGAGTTGCGTCTGTCGAAGGTCGCCCGTCCCGCCGCGCAGTTGCTGGCCGATGCCAATTCCCAGGGCGCTGAATCGAAACTGGTGGCTTACGGTGTCGATGAAGAGCAATCGGGTTACGGTTTCGGCAGTCTCGGTTTCCTGCTCAACGCGGTGCCGATGGACGCCTGGGTGATCATCGCGGTACTGGTGCTGATGATGTTCCAGTCGTGGATCATCATGGTTCGCAAGAACCGCATGGTCAGCCGTGTCACGGCGGCCAACGAAGCGTTCCGCGAGCAATTCGCCAAGGTCGGCACGCGCCTGGAAATGTTCGCCGACGACCAGGACCTCGCCCAGCGTTTGCGGGACTCTTCGCTGTGGCGCCTGTATCAGGTGGCGGTCAAGGAAATCCGTACCCGCCGTGAGCAAGGCGCTGATACCTCTTCCGTCTCGGCGGCCACCATCGAAGCGATCCGCTGCTCCATGGACGGCGTGCGCACTCGGGAAAACCAGGCACTCAGCTCGAAACTCTCGACCCTGTCCAACGCCATCGCCGGCGGCCCTTACATCGGCCTGCTCGGCACGGTGCTGGGGATCATGGTGGTGTTCCTCGGCACGGCCATGGCCGGCGACGTCAACATCAACGCCATCGCTCCGGGTATGGCCGCCGCGTTGCTGGCCACGGCCATGGGCCTGTTCGTCGCGATCCCGGCACTGTTTGGCTACAACCGCCTGATCACCCGCAACAAGGAAGTCAGTGCCGACATGCGCGTATTCGTCGACGAGTTCATCACTCGCCTGGCGGAGATGCACGGCGAGAGCCAGTTCAGTGAATCGGCACATCGCCGTGGCAATCACTCCGGCGCCCAAAACAGCAGCGCCCATCACACCAACGCCCAAGCACCGGCCTGAGGAGCACAGACATGGCTTCCGTAAATGCCTCTCACGACGATGACGATGACGCAGCGGTGGACAGCATCAACATCACCCCCCTGGTGGACGTGCTGATGGTGGTGCTGGTGATGTTCATCCTCACCGCCACCGCGCAGGTCTCGGGTATCCAGATCAACCTGCCCAAGGCCAGCGCCTCGGTGTCGTTGTCCGAAGCCAAGACCAAGGCGATCTCGGTGAACGACGGCGGCCAGGTGTTCCTCGATGCCTATCCGGTGACATTGGCCGAACTCGAAGACCGACTGCGTATCGAGAAAGCCCGGAACCCGGACTTCCCGGTGATCGTGCGCGGCGACGCTACGGTGCAGTACCAGAAAGTCATCGAGGTGCTGGACCTGCTGCGCCGTCTGGAACTGTCACAAGTCGGTCTGGTGACCGGCAAACCGACACAGGGCTGACCATGACTGCTCAACTTCCCATCAGCCCGTCACCCGTCAAGAAGTCACCCGTGCGCTTCGTGAAGTGGGGCGCCGGGTTGCTTGTGGCCGGCCTGGCCGCCTGGTTTCTGTGGCAATGGGCCAACGACATGAGCGGCATCCGCCGCGAAGCGCCGAAGGTGCCGACCATCATTCCGTTACCGCCACCACCGCCTCCACCACCGGAAAAACCGCCGGAGCCGGAGCCTCCTGTGGAAGAGAAAGTCGTCGAGCCGGAACCGACCCCCGAACCAGAAGAGATTCAGCCGGAGGAAGAGGCGCCGCCATCGCCGGCCGACGACTTGGCGAAACCGATGGACATGGACGCCAACGCGCAGACCGCCGTGGGCGGCATTCCGGTTGGCAAGGGCGGCGGCATGGCCGGTTCCGGCGGTGGACGCCTGGGCAACGGCACGTATAGCCAGTTCATGGCCGTCAGCTTCCAGCGCTTGTTACGCGACAACCCGGACCTGCGCAACCAGGCCTACAAGGCGCAGGTCGACGTGTGGATGAGCAGTTCGGGCGACATCTCTCGGGTCGAGCTGGCCCAGTCCAGCGGCAACGCCGAAGTCGACGCGCAAATACTCGCCGCCCTTCGTGGTGCGCCGCGCATGAGCCAGCGGCCACCGGCTTCTTTCACTGTGCCCATGCGCGTGTCCCTGCAAGGGCGGCGTCCGGGTTAACCCAATTATCAAAGCTTTGCCATAAGGAGTTGTGTGCAGATGATTTCCAATGTGAATCGATTGTCCCTGGCGGTCGGCATGGTCATTGCGACCCTGGTCGGTCAGGCCGTGGCAGCGCCTGCGCCCTCGGAGAACGCCACGATCAATCTGATCCGCTTGCTGGTGGAGCAAGGCGTGTTGAAACAGGACAAGGCCGACAAGCTGATCGCCCAGGCCCAGAGCGAGGCGGATCAGGCCCGTAAAGCGGCTTCCGCACCGACCGCCGTCGCCGCCAGCGGCCCGGCCGCCGCACCGGGCGATGTGCGTGTGCAGTACGTGCCGGCCGCCGTGCGCGACCAGATCCGCGATCAGGTCAAGGCCGAAGTCATGGCCACCGCCAAGCAGGAAAACTGGGCACAGCCCAACACGTTTCCGGACTGGGTGTCGCGGGTCAGCTTCGACGGCGATATTCGCCTGCGGGACGAATCGCGCTACTACTCGGGGACTAACAGCAACGAAATCGTCGACTTCGCCAAGCTCAACAACAATGGCCCCTACGACGTAAACCCTAACAGCAGCACCAGCCTGCCGCCGTTGCTCAACACTCGTGAAGACCGCGAAAACCTGCTGCGTCTGCGGGCGCGCCTGGGCATGAAAGCGGTGATCGCGCCGGACTGGACCGCCGGCATCCGCATCGGCACCGGTTCCGACAACAGCCCGGTGTCGACCACCCAGACCCTCGGTGGCGGTTTTGGCAAGAAAGACATCTGGCTCGATCAGGGCTACCTGACCTGGAAAGCCACGAATGAATTGACCCTCACCGGTGGCCGCTTCACCAACCCGTTCTTCTCCACCGACATGCTCTATTCCAACGAGTTGAACTTCGACGGTATTGCGGCGATGTTCGATCACAAGCTCAACCGCGATTGGGGCATGTTCGGCACCGTCGGTGCGTTCCCGATCGAGTACACCAACGACACCAGTTCCAGCAACGGCTTCGACAAGGAAGAGAGCGACAACAAATGGCTGTTCGGCGCACAGATCGGCGCCAACTGGGCGATCAACTCCAGCAACCGGCTCAAAGGTGCGTTGGCCTACTACCGCTTCGATGACATCGAAGGCCAGCGTTCCAGCCCTTGCGAACCCTGGGCCGGCGCGCCGGGTTGTGACTCTGACGGCAGTCGCTCGGCCTTCATGCAGAAGGGCAACACTGTGTTCCTGCTGCGTGACATCACGCCGAACCCGCTCAACCCGGCAACCACGCCGCAACCGCAATTCGTCGGCCTGGCCTCGGAGTTCAACCTGCTGGACCTGAACTTTGTCTGGGACAGCGACCTGCCGGAAGACTTCAAACTGCGCAGCCAGGCCAATTATGTTCATAACCTGGGCTACGACGAAGGCGACATGCGCAAACGTGCGGCAGGGCAGATCGTCAACAACCTCGACAGCGATGGCGACATCGAAAGCGGTGCCAATGCGTGGATGGTGCAGTTCACCCTCGGCAGCGCTCTGGATATGCGCAAGCAGGGCGACTGGAACCTGTTCGCCGGCTACAAGTACATCCAGCCGGATGCCTTGCCGGACGGTTTCAACGATTCCTCGTTCCACCTGGGCGGTACCAACGCCAAGGGTTACTTCCTGGGCGGCAACTACGGTCTGGCCAAGAACGTCTATGCCACCGGTCGTTGGTTGAGTTCCGAAGCCGTGTACGGCGCGCCGTTTGATATCGACGTCTTGCAGCTTGAGATCAACACGCGCTTCTAAGGCGCAGGGAGAACGTGATGAACAGAAAAATCCTGTTGTTTGCCCTGGGCGCGTTGGTGGCCCAAGGGGCGAGCGCCGAGGGCATGGAGGAACGCCTGCGCACGCAATTGCGCAGCACCACCCAACAGTTGCAGGCCCTGCAAAGCCAGCAGGCCCAGGCCAGTGCCGCCCAGGTTGCAGCGCAAGCCGAAGCCAAGGCTGCGCAGGCGCAGATCAAGCAACTGACCGTCGAGCTGGCCAAATACAAGGGCGCGGCCGAGCAGCTGGCGAGCCAGCAAGACAGCCTGCACAGCCAGGTCCAGGCGCAAGTCGCGGCCAGCAACGAGCAGATCGGCAAGTTCAAGAAGGCCTACGACGATCTGTTGGTCATGGCGCGCGGCAAAGAAGCCGAACGCGCCCGGCTCGAAACGCAATTGGCTGAACGTGACACACAAATGCAGCAATGTTCGGTCAAGAATCAACAGATGTATGGCGTGGCCAAGGAGATCCTCGCGGCCTACGAAAAAATCGACGTCGCTGAAGTGATGAAGATTCGCCAACCGTTCGCCGGCACCGCGCGGGTCAAGTTCGAAGAACTGGCCCAGGGCTTTGGCGACGAACTCTACAAGACTCAATTCGACGCGCCTCAGGCTGCTGTCACTCACTGAAAACAGGGAAGAACTTCACATGACTCAATTGATCGCTCACGTATCGCCTCTATCGCTGACCGAAGTGCTGCAAGCCGCCGGTTATCGCGTCAACCAGACTGACCAGAACGGCATCGTGCAATTGCTCAGCGCCAGCCAGGGCATCGGCTACGCCGTACGCTTCGGCAACCTGGCGGCGGAGCAGGGCACATACGTGGACTTCACTTTCAGTTGCGCCTTGCGCGTGCAGGGCGAATTGCCGGCCGGGCTGGCGGAACTGTGGAACGCGTCGCGACGTTTTGCCCGGTTGTCGGTGCAGGGTGAATTCCTGGTGATGGAAATGGACGTGGTGGTGGCCGCCGGTGTCAGCGCCGAATACCTTCGCGGCAATCTGGAACTGTGGGATCGCCTGCTGCAAGAGTTCATCGTTTACCTGCGCGACTACAGCCAGAATGCCGCGCAGTTGCAGACCCAGGCTGAAACCACAGAGCAAGAGGTCGCAGCCCTGTGAAAAAGCGCACGGTAGTGGCCAGCGCCGGAGCGCTGGCCGTATTGGTGGTTGCGGTGGTTTCGGGTTTGCGACCGGGTAACGATCCGGTGGCGGCACCGCAACCGGTAAAATCGCTGGCGGTAACGAATGAACCGGCAGTGGCGCGACTCGGTAATCAGCAGGTCGCCAGCGAAGAACTCAAGGCATTGCTGGCGTCCCTGCCTGCGGAGACTCGGGATCAACTGCGTGGCAATCGCGCGACACTGGAAAGCTGGATTCGCTCGCGGCTGGCCGAGAAAGC
This sequence comes from Pseudomonas sp. NFX98, assembly GCF_047784845.1. NCBI lineage: Bacteria > Pseudomonadati > Pseudomonadota > Gammaproteobacteria > Pseudomonadales > Pseudomonadaceae > Pseudomonas > Pseudomonas sp. NFX98. The sequence goes on from NZ_JBLNNF010000003.1 coordinate 60,366, forward strand.
GGTTCTCGAACAGGCCGACGCCCAAGGCTGGCGTCAGCGCCCTGATGTCGAGCAGCAAACCCGCGCCGCCACCGAGCAGATCGTCTTTCGAAACTACTTGCAGTCCGTCAGCCAAGTGCCGACGGATTACCCGAGCGCCGCTGAATTGCAGCAAGCCTATGATTCAGGCAAATCAGAGTGGGTGACCCCGGCACTGTACCGTGTCAGTCAGATCTTCCTCGGGGCGAGCGATCCGCAGACCCTTGAAAGCGTGCGCAAACAAGCGCAGGAACTGAGTCGAAAAGCTCAGGCCACCCCGGCAGAATTCGCTGCGTTGGCCGGCCAGTATTCCCAGGATCGCGCCAGCGCCGAGCGCGGTGGTGACACCGGGTTGCAACCGTTGGCGCAACTGGTGCCGGAAGTACGCGGTGCGGTTTCGCGGCTGAAGGTCGGAGCGGTATCTGAGCCTGTGCAGAGTTCGGCGGGTTTCCATGTGATCAAGCTGACCGAGCTGCAACCGGCGCGGGTGGCCACTCTTGACGAACTGCGTGAGCGCCTGACCCAGGCCTTGCGTGCCCAACGTCAGGAACAGATCGCCAAAGCCTACCTGGAAGGCATGCTCAACACGGCTACGCTGAGCATCGACGGCGCCGAACTCAACAAAATACTGGAGGCAAAACCCCAATAGCTGTTGCACTTTACCTGTGGGAGCGAGCAGTTAAATCAACAAAGATCGACAGGGAGTCATCGATGTCATTGACCGAATCAACAGGACCTCAGAGTGTCGCCGATTACCGACCCCAGGATGCCAAGTCCGAATCCTGGCTGGCGCTGGCAGCCGGGATCGATGTCGAGGTGGTGCAGTATTTTCTGGTCAGCGCCCGCTGTGGCTGTTTCATGCAGGCTGCCCGCAGCCTCAATGTCCGGCCGACCATCCTGCGCAAGTTCCTCGCTCAACTGGAGGAACAACTGCAACGCACGTTGTTCAAGTTCAAGGACAGTTCACTGACGCTCACTCGTGATGGGCAGCAGTTGCACGCCCGGTTGATTGCCCTGGCCCACGAACGCACGCTGCCGGCGGTCGAGCAACCCCTGATTCGACTGGCCGTGGCGGAAACCATCCTGCACGACATCCTCGGGCGTGATCTGGTTTCGCTGTTGCGCCGCAACGCCAGCGTGCGCCTGGACATCATCTCGATCGACAGCGATTTGACTCTGCAAGCCATCAGCGCCGATGTGGCTGTGTGGCTGGCCGGGACCGAATCTCCGGTGCCCGGCCCGAGCTTTTCCACCAGCAAGCCCCAACCGTTGGCGCGGCTGGACTACAAGCCGCATATCGCCAAACGCTACTCACGGGTTACCTCGCGCCCCGAAACCCTCGATGACCTCGCCGATTTCCTGCTGGTGCAATGGCAGCATGACCGGCAGATCGAGAGCTTCCGGCCGTGGAATGCACTGGTGGATCAGCGCCTGGCTGGCGTGGTGCAGTTGCACTCTTATGAGTTGATGCTGGAGATGATCCGCTGCAGCGCCTGCATTGGCCTGTTGCCGCAATACATGGGCCGCTTCGATCGCGGCTTGATTGAACTGCCGGGGCTGTTCAACCAGCCGATGCAGCGCCAGGTGTGGTTGGCGGTGAATGCCGAGTCCCGGGATGAGCCGCAGGTGCAGATGATTGTCGAGTTGATCCAGAACACCTTCAGCGAACGCCGCGAGTGGTTTGAAGGCTGATCGTCGCTCCAAATGTGGGAGCGAGCTTGCTCGCGATAGCGTTGTATCAGCCGCCATTTATATGTCTGACAGGGCTTCATCCCGAGCAGGCTCACTCCTACAAGGGTTCTCGCCATCCGGGAGGTTTGCGATATACAGTGACTGGCCATGTCTGCCTCAAGGATGAATCACCCATGACGACCACTGATTGCGTCATCACCCTCGAACGTTTCAACGAATCCCACATCACCTTGAGCATGGCGCGCCTGCGCCACAGGGCCTGACCCGGTTGGATACGGGCGACCTCCGGGCGTTTAGTCGTACGCGACCTGCGGACATCTGCCATGCTCGATGTCCGCAGCACTGGTTTCAGGCAAAGGAACACCGCAATGGACGATGTACAGCAACTGGGCGAGATGCTTCGTCACTACGCAGAAAGCGAAGCGCACAAGAAACAGCTGTTCGAGTCGCAATCGGCCGAATGGGCGACGCGCATTGGCGAATTGTTCGATCAGATCCAGCAGTGGCTGGAGCCGGTACTGGCACCGCATCTGCTGGAGGTCAGCCGCGAGGCGTATGTCGCGTCGGGGCCAAGTGTTCCGGTCGAGACTTCGACCTTCAAAACCGAAAAGCTGAGCATCCTGATCGCCGGCAAACCGGTGGATTTCGTGCCGGATGTGATGGGTGTCGGCGGGCAGATTTCCGTGGCGGTGACGGGGTTCACCGGCGCGCGCGTTGGCAGCGTGTCGCTGGTGTGCCTGCCGCCGGCCACGAGCTGGCAGTGGCGCAAGACCAATGGCTTGAAAGACCCGGATACCTTTGCGTTTGACGCGAATTTCCTGGCGCAGCAACTGCAGAGCCTGATTCCCCGCGAGCGCAGCTAAGACTAGGCCCACTGTGGGAGCGAGCTCGCTCCCACAGTCTTAAGTGATTATCAGATTTCTAGGTTACCCCAACCCGGTTTCGCTACTTCAGGCGCAACCGCCTTCACCGTCTTGCCCGTCGCCAACTCCACGCGCTTTGCTACTTCCGGGTCATCGGCAAACGGGATCAGGCTGGCGTCGTCCAGGCTTTCGACGGTCTGGTGGCGCAGGCAGTACTCGATGGCGAACCATAAAAATGCCACGCCCAGAATGTTCAATATGACTTCAGTCATCAGGCTATCTGCGCCTCACGTTCGGCCATCGACACATCCGCAACCCGCACCGTTCGCCACACGTTGTACGCCATCAGCAACATGCCGCTGAGGAAAAACACGCCACCGGTAAAACGCACCACGAACCCCGGATGGCTGGCCTGCAAGGCTTCGACGAAGGAGTAGGTCAGCGTGCCGTCGTCGTTGATCGCGCGCCACATCAGGCCCTGGGTGATGCCGTTGACCCACATCGAGGCTATGTACAGCACCGTGCCGATGGTCGCCAGCCAGAAATGCGCGTTGATCAGCGGCGTGCTGTGCATCTGCTCGCGGCCAAAGACTTTCGGCACCATGTGGTACGTCGCGCCGAAGGTGATCATTGCCACCCAACCCAAAGCACCGGCGTGCACGTGGCCGATTGTCCAGTCGGTGTAGTGGGAGAGGGCGTTGACGGTCTTGATCGCCATCATCGGTCCTTCAAAAGTCGACATACCGTAGAACGCCAGCGACAGCACCAGAAAACGCAGGATCGGATCGGTGCGCAACTTATGCCAGGCACCCGAGAGGGTCATCATGCCGTTGATCATCCCGCCCCAGCTCGGCGCCAGCAGGATCAGCGACATGGCCATGCCCAGCGATTGCGCCCAGTCCGGCAGCGCGGTGTAGTGCAAATGGTGCGGGCCGGCCCAGATGTACAGGGTGATCAACGCCCAGAAATGCACGATCGACAGACGATAGGAATACACCGGCCGACCCACCTGTTTCGGCACGAAGTAATACATCATCCCGAGGAATCCGGTGGTGAGGAAAAAGCCTACGGCGTTGTGCCCGTACCACCACTGCACCATGGCATCGGTAGCCCCGGAATACACGGGGTAGGACTTGAACCAGTCCACCGGGATCGACAGGTGATTGACCACGTGCAGCATGGCGATCACCACGATGAACGCACCGAAGAACCAGTTGCCGACGTAGATGTGTTTGGTCTTGCGCTGTACCACGGTGGTGAAGAACACGATGGCGTAGGCGACCCAGACCACAGTCATCCACACCGCGCCGGTGAACTCGATCTCGGCGTATTCCTTGGTGGTGGTGTAACCCAGCGGCAGGCTGATCAGCATGATCACGATCACCGACTGCCAGCCCCAAAACGTGAACGCGGCCAGCGTGTCCGAGAACAGCCGCACTTGGCAGGTACGTTGCACCGCGTAGTAACTGGCGGCGAACTGGGCGCTGCCGGCGAATCCGAAAATCACCAGGCTGGTGTGCAATGGCCGCAAGCGGCCGAAGGTGGTCCACGGCAGGTCCAGGTTCATTTCGGGCCACACCAGTTGCGAGGCGATCCACACGCCCATCGCCATCCCCACGACGCCCCAGAACACGGTCGCCACGATGAATTGGCGGACGACCTTGTAGTTGTAGGCCTGTCCGATAGTTGTTGTGTTCATGGTCAATGCTTCCACGGTTGCATAGTCGTGCTGCACTGTAAAAACCTGACCGGAAACAAAACAGACTCAGGAATATTTCATTTATGCGGATCAGATTTTGCAGCATCACTGCGGCAATCTGACGCGATCTGATACGGTTTTTATCGATTCAGGTGAATCTGTAACGCGCTGCACCGCTGGCGCATAGTCGCTGAAAAATCCTTGTGGGAGCGAGCTTGCTCGCGATGACGGACTTGCAGTCAATGCAGATGTTGACGGGACTGACGCCACCGCGAGCAAGCTCGCTCCCCCAGGTATTGCGACCAATCCTGATGAGGTAGCCGATGTATCAATACGATGATTACGACCGGGCGCTGGTGTTCGAGCGTGTTGCGCAGTTTCGCGATCAGGTCGAGCGCTTCATGGCTGGCGAGCTGAGCGAAGAAGAGTTCCTGCCGCTGCGCCTGCAAAATGGCCTGTACATGCAAAAGCACGCCTACATGCTGCGGGTGGCGATCCCCTACGGCACCTTGAGTGCCCGGCAGATGCGCACGCTGGCGAGCATCGCCCGGGACTACGATCGCGGTTACGGCCACTTCACCACCCGGCAGAACATGCAGTTCAACTGGATCGAACTGGCTCAGGTGCCGGACATTCTCGAACGCCTGGCCCAGGTGGAAATGCACGCGATCCAGACTTCCGGCAACTGCGTGCGCAACATCACCACCGAAGCCTTTGCCGGGGTGGCGGCCGATGAAATGATCGACCCGCGACCGCTGGCGGAAATTTTGCGGCAGTGGTCGACCATCAACCCGGAATTCCTGTACCTGCCGCGCAAGTTCAAAATCGCCATCTGCTCGGCCGAGCAGGATCGCGCGGCGATCATGATGCATGACATCGGCCTCTATCTTTATCCCGGCGACGACGGGCAAATGCTGCTGCGGGTGATCGTCGGCGGTGGTCTGGGGCGCACGCCGATCCTCGGTTTGCAAATCCGCGAAGGTTTGCCGTGGCAGCATCTGCTGTCGTACGTCGAGGCGGTGCTGCGGGTGTACAACCGCCATGGCCGGCGGGACAACAAATACAAGGCGCGGATCAAGATTCTGGTCAAGGCCCTGGGCATCGAGGCCTTCGCCCGGGAAGTGGAGGAGGAGTGGCAGTACCTCAGGGACGGCCCGGCGCAACTGACTGAGGACGAATACCAGCGAGTGGCCAGTGCGTTCGTCGCGCCGCCATATCGCGAGCTGGCCGACACCAACCTTGATTTCGGCACGCACCTGTCCGAGAGCCCGGCGTTCGCTCGCTGGGTGCGACGTAATGTGCAGCAGCACAAAGTGCCGGGTTATGTCAGCGTGGTGTTGTCGACCAAACCGGGCGAATCTGCGCCGCCGGGCGATGTCACCGACGCGCAAATGGACGCGGTGGCGCAGTGGTCCGAGCGCTTTGGTTTCGGTGAAATCCGCATTGCCCATGAACAGAATATCGTCCTGCCGGACGTGCCCAAGGCCGACCTGTTCGCGCTGTGGCGCCTGGCCTGCGAACACAACCTGGGCAGCGCCAACGTCGGCTTGCTCACCGACATCATCGCCTGCCCCGGTGGCGACTTCTGCGCACTGGCCAACGCCAAGTCGATCCCCATCGCCCAAGCCATTGCCGCACGCTTCGAAGACCTCGACTACCTGCATGACCTGGGCGACATCAGCCTGAACATCTCCGGCTGCATGAATGCCTGCGGTCACCATCACATCGGCAACATCGGCATTCTAGGGGTCGATAAGAACGGCAGCGAGTGGTACCAGATCACCCTCGGTGGCGCCCAGGGCAAGAACAGCGCATTGGGCAAGGTGATCGGCCCGTCCTTCAGCGCCGCCGAAGTGCCGGATGTGATCGAGCAGATCGTCGACACCTTCGTGCGCTATCGCGAGAACGAAGAGCTGTTCGTCGATGCCTTCCAGCGGATCGGGCTGGAGCCGTTCAAGGAAGCGGTCTACCCGAAAGTGCTTGAGGTGTCGGCATGAACAATCTGTTGCGGCTGGAAGAGGGCGTGGCCGTGGACGCTTGTGCGTGACCCGCAAGGACCGTTGCCCGAAGGTGCAGTGATACTGCCGCTGAGCCGTTGGCTGGAAAATCCGCAGCAACAGGCTGTGTGGCTGGGGCCGGACGATGAAGTGGAAAGCCTGAAGCCGTGGTTTGGCCAACTGCCCCTGATCGCCCTGGACTTTCCGAGTTTTCGCGATGGTCGCGGGTATAGCCAGGCGTATCTGCTGCGCACTCGATTGGGCTGGACCGGAGAATTGCGCGCCATCGGCGATGTGCTGCGCGATCAGCTCAGCCACATGCGCCAATGCGGCTTTGACAGTTTCGCGGTGCGCGAAGACAAATCCGCGGAAGATGCGTTGAAGGGACTGGCGGGGATGAGCGTGCTGTACGGACGTTCGGTGATTGAGCCGCGGCCGTTGTTTCGGCGGCGCTCATAGCAACAAGATCAAAAGATCGCAGCCTGCGGCAGCTCCTACCGGAATACGCGTTTCTCTGTAGGAGCTGCCGCAGGCTGCGATCTTTTGATGTTTCCTCGATCATTTCAACGCCGGATCCCCCATGTTCATTTTCTTCCAGCCCTGCAACAGCACCTGAGCCTTGGGCTCCTGTCCGTTATCCAGGTAGTACTGGATCAACGACAAACGCGCGTTGCGGTTGGCTGGTTGCACCTTCAACAACCTTTCCAGTTCTTCACAGGCCTGATCAATCTTGCCGCTGTCATGCAGCGCTACGGCCAGAACGTAACCGTACTGCGGACTTTGCGGTTCCAGTTGTGCGGCTTTGCGCAGGTATGGCATGGCCTGATCCGCTTTGCCGGCACGCACCAGCGACAAGCCCTGGGTGTGCTGCAGCAGCGCAGCATCCGGGTGTTCCTTCAGGCTTTGTGCGAGTAGCGCCTGAGCCTCCGCGCCGCGGCCATTGGCTTCCAGCCACTGCACCAGCGTCACCAGCGCCGGGTAGAAATCCGGGTCACGCTTGAGCGAGGTGCGCAGCAGACTTTCGACGTCACCGGTGCGGCCGCTGGCCTGATACAGCATGGCCAGGTTGAGATTGGCTTCGGCGCGTTCGGCCAGGTTTTTTTGCACCGCCTCGTATTCGCCAATGGCGGCATTCCAGCTGTCTTGCGCAGTGCCCAAGCCGTTGCGCGCCACGCTGAGCAAGTCCCGGGCCGCCGCAATGCGTACGGCTTTCACCGGGTCGCTCAGCAAAGGCGTCAACAGCGGCGCACGTTCCGGTGGCGGCAGGAAGGCGCTGATTGCGCGAATGGCGCTTTCACGCACTTGCGGCGCAGGGTTGCTCAAGTCCTTGGTCGCCAGTTTCAGCGCTTGTTCACTGGGGTACATCGGCAACTCGGTCAGCAGGGTGGCCCGTTGAATCGCCGGCAGGTTGCTGCGTTGCAGTTGCTCGTACAAGGCTTGCGCCGCGCCGGGCTGGCCGTTGCGAATCAGCCACAGGCTTTCGTCGTAACGCGGGGCTTGCGCCGTACTGGCGCTGTTCCACAGCTTGAACTGCTCGGTGACCTTGTCGCCGGCCTTGCCTTGGTGGCAAGTCAGGCAGGCGTCCGGCGTACCGAGTTTCTTCGCCCGTTCGGGGTTGGGAATGCTGAAGCTGTGGTCGTGACGGAAGTCATTGCCCATGTAGAACTTGCCGGGCATGTGGCAATCGATGCACTGCGAACCCGGCTGGCCCATGGTGTGGCGAGTGTGTTCGATGGAGTCGTAGTTTTTCGCTTGCAGGCCTTTGCCGTCGACACCTTCCACCGAAGTCTTGCCTGCCGTGTTGTGGCATTGCAGGCAAACGCCGTTGCCCGGCGCCTTGAGTTGAGTGCTGTGGGGGTTGTGGCAATTGCTGCAGCGCACACCCTTGTCGAACATTTTGCTTTGGGCGAAGGAGCCGTGTTCGAACACTTCATCCTTGATCTTGCCGTCCAGCGCATACAGTTCGCGGGTAAGGGTGCTCGGCAGGTAATCATCCATCAGCCGGTTGCCGACGGTGAAACCATCGCCCAGCGGCGCGCGACGGGAATGGCAGCGCGCACAGGTTTCGATCTCGACGGTGGCGTTCTTGTCCTTGAGGTCGACGGCAAAACCGGCATGGATCAGGTCGGTTTTCTTCGCCGTCCATTCCAGATGTTTGGAAGCCGGACCATGGCAGGCCTGACAGCCGACGCCGAGGCTGTTCCACTGACTGTCGAAGGTGTTTTTGGCCGCATCGAAATTACGCTTGTATCCGGTGGTGTGGCACTCGACGCACATGAAGTTGGCGTTCTGGCTCGGTTTGCTCCAGTGCAATGGGTCCTTGAAGGTCACGCCCTGGCCCGGATAGAGATGAAACCAGCGATTCTTTTCTGTATCCCAGGCCACACCGAGGGCTTGCAAGCGGCCTTCGCCAACCTCGATCAGATACTGCTGCAACGGTGCGATGCCAAAGGTATAGGCGACTTTGAAGTCCGCGTTCTTGCCATCGATGCCGGGCGTATTGACCCAGAAACCGTCGTCCTTGCGCGAGAAACGGGTGGTTTCGTTTTCCGCCTTGAAGGTGACGTTGTTGAAATCGCCGAGCATGGTTTCAGCGTTGGCTTCCTGCATCGCCAATTGGTGGTGAGAACCTTGCCAGTCCTTGACCTGGACGCTGTGACAGCCCTGGCATTGCTGCTCGTCGACCATTTTTGCCGACGCCTGGGCAACCGGTTGGGGTTGCGGTTTGGCCGGTTGAGCGGCGGGCGCAATGGGCGGCGCATAGGTCACGGGAGCCGGTGTGCTGCTGAGCAGAAACCAGCCGATACCGGCGACAGCCAAAAGCAGGGCGCCGATGGTGACAGGGAACAGGTAGCGACTAATCAGGTTGGGACGCGAATCAGGGTTTGGGTTTGCTGCTTTATTTTTATGTTTCGGCATTGCGACTTCCGTAGTCCAGGTGCGTTTGCCGTCAGGCGCGCGTTCTTGCTCGATGCAGCTTTGCCGGATGGCCGGCGTGTGTCAAATGATGGCGATCTCTCATTCGCCGACAAACCACCGGTAATACGGATTCCCGCCATCGCCGCGCATCACTTCGCGGATATCCCGCGCCCAGGCATCACGATCGCCGTCATAGGCATGCAGGCTCGCCCGATAAAACTGCATCAGGCGTTGCCGGTGCGCGTTCATGCGCTCGTTGAAGCCAGCATCGGCATTCACCAGTGGCGGCTCGATGTGCAAGTCCAGCAGCGCCGGCAGCACCCGGGTGATTTCCTTGGCCCGGACCCACGGCGCGTACTCGATACGCGGTTGATCGTCGGTCACCGGTTGCGCGTCAGCGGCGAAGCGTTCCAGGCCGGCGCGATCCGTCACCCAGGTCGCGAGCAATGCGGCGGCCGAACCGATGCCGACATCCTGCAAGGTGCTGCGCACGCTGTCTTGCTGGAAGCGTTGGTTGATTTTCGCGGCATCCAGCTCAATCGGCTCCATTGAACCTACCAGCAACATCTCGTGGAACTCGCTGGTCCACAGGTTGGCGTAGGGGAACACGTCGAGGAAACTGCGCACCAGCGCGCGCGAGTCGTCGATGTTCTGCGTCGGTAGCGGCAGCCACTGAGCCACGAGGCCTTGTTTCTGCAAACGGCTCGCGGCCAGTTGATAGAAATCGCGGCTGTACAGGTTCACCACTCCGGCAGCGGAGGGCGGTGGTGGTTCGAGAGTGATCAGGTCATAGCGTTGTGGATTGCGCAGCAGTTCCTGGCGACCGTCACGCAATCGCACATCGACACCGGGATTGGCGGCGGCATTGAAGTTGCCCTTGAACAGCGGCGCGGCCTTGACCACCGAGGGCAGCAGTTCGGCGACGACGCGATGTTCAAGGCCTGGGTACTGCGTCAGCGCGCCGGCGGTGATGCCTGTACCGAAGCCGATCACCAGTGCCGAACGCGGTTCAGCGTTGTGGATCAGCAGCGGCAACAGCGCCTGAATGCGCATGTAGCGCAGGGACGGCATGGCGTCGCCGGTGTTGGATACGCCCTGGATATACAGGCGCTCGAATGTTTTTTGCCCCTTGCCTTGGGTGACCACGGCGACGGTTCCGCCGCGTCCTTCTTCATAGAACGTCAACGTGCCGTTGCGTGCGCCGGGCAGCAGGCTGGCCAGTTTGTTGACCGGCGTAAAGACGGCCAATGCGACGGCCAACAAACCGATGGCGATCACGCCCTGACGCCGGCCTTTCTTGACCCCATGCCCCTTGCGCACCGCGAAGTATCCTATCCCGGCCGCGATGATCGCCAACAGACCCAAGGTACGAACCAGTCCCAACAAAGGGATCAGCACGAAGCCGCAAAGCATCACGCCGACAATCCCACCGAGGGTGTTGAATGCGACAACCTCACCGACATTGCGCCCCACATGGTCACGGCCGACGCTCAAGCGCAGGGCCACGGGAAAGGCCGCGCCGAGCAGCAAGGTCGGTACAAAAACAATGCTCAGTGCCGCCACCGCAAAGCGTGCGCTCATGCCCAACAATTCACTGGCGCCAAACGACAGCACCCAGGCTTCGACAACGCTTTGGGCAACTATCAGCCAGCGTCCCAGCAGGGCGATTTCCAGCAACGCAACCAGCCCGGCACCGGCAATCAGCAAACCGAACACGCCCCAGGGATCGCGCAGGCGATCGACCCGACGGGCAAGCAGGGCGCTGCCGAGGAACAGTCCGGCGAGATAAGTCGCCAGGACCACGGCAAACGCATAAGTGCGCGTGCTCATGAACTGCACGATCGATTGCGACCAAACCACTTCGTAGCCCAGCGCCACACCGCCGGCAATCGAATACAGCCACAGGGCGAGGCGATCCGGTGCCTTGTCGGCGTGGTGCTTCACTGGTGCCTCGTCAGGTATGGAGCGGTGACGTTGAAACCACAACGCGCCAGCGGCGGCCAGCAGGTTGAGCATTGCGGCGGCCAGAGCACTGCCGCGCACGCCGAGGGTGGCAATCAACACAAACGCGGCGAGCAGGGTGCCGGCAATGGCCCCGGCGGTATTCGCTGCATACAGGTGCCCACCGGCCTTGCCCAGTTGTTGCGGGTCAGTCGCAAGAGAGCGAACCAGCACGGGCAGGGTGCCGCCCATCAGCAGCGCCGGGATGCCCACCAGCAAAAACGGCAACACCCACGCCATGAGGCCGATATGTTGTTCCAGCCAGGCAAACGGGCTGGCCGCCAGACTCATGGCGAACGTCGCGCCAACACCGAGTATCGCCACGAGCACTTCCAGCCCGGCGTACAACAGAACCGGTTGCTGCAACTTGTCCGCCCAGCGTCCAAACAGCAAGCCACCCAACGCCAACCCGGCAAAAAACGCGCTGATCCCGGTGGTGATGGCGTACACCTCCACGCCGACCACCAATGACAGTTGCTTGATCCACAGCACCTGATACACCAGCGCCGCGGCACCGGATACGAACAGTAAAAGGGCGGGGATCAACAGCGCCGGGGAGGCGACGTGAGGGGCAGGTATGGCCGACGACTTGCTGGCGACACGTGAGGACATGGATTTGTTGCCTTGTGCAATGAGCAAAGTAAACATCAATCAATGTAGGAGCTGCCGCAGGCTGCGATCTTTTGATCCTGATGGCTGAAGATCAAAAGATCGCAGCCTGCGGCAGCTCCTACAGGGAATGTATTTGCATTCCCCCGAAAAAGGCCGCTCGCCGGTTAAGGCGAGCGGCGGTCCAACGGTATTACTGTGCCGCTTTCATTTTTTCCGCAATCTTGGCATCTACCGCCTCGCGGATCTGGTCGATGCTGAAGCTCGCCGGACGCTGGCTCGGTGGATAGTCGACAAAGGTTTGCAGGAATTTTGCAGATCTGCGGGTACCGTCGAAGATCAGATAGTCGTTTTTGGTCAGCCAATCATAATATTGGTCAGACACGACGTCGGCACGCTCGTACGGGTCCATGCGCAGGTTGAACATTTTTGGTACACGCAGGCAGACAAACGGTTCGCTCCACACCTGCAGGCCACCAGGCGCACGCTGCTCACAGAAGACGATTTTCCAATCGTTGAAGCGCATGCCCACCAGGACACCGTCATCGTTGAAATAGTAGAACTCGTTACGCGCACTCTTGTCGGTTTTACCGGTCAGGTAATCCAGTTGGTTGAAACCGTCCAGGTGCACTTTGAAGTTCTTGCCTGCCAGGTCAGTCCCTTTGAGCAGGCGGTCCTTGATGTCGGTATCGCCTACTGCGGCCAGCAATGTTGGGAACCAGTCCAGCCCGGAGACCATCTGGGTAGACACTTCACCTGGCTTGACCTTGCCCGGCCAGCGAATCATCGCCGGAACCCGGTAAGCGCCTTCCCAGTTGGAGTTTTTCTCGTTGCGGAACGGCGTAGTCGCAGCGTCCGGCCACGACCATTGGTTAGGGCCGTTGTCGGTGGTGTAGACCACGATCGTGTTGTCGGTGAGCTTCAGGTCATCCAGGGTTTTCAGCAACTTGCCGACGTCACCGTCATGCTCGATCATGCCATCGGCGTATTCGTTGCCGACCATGCCGCTTTGGCCTTGCATGGATTCACGCACGTGAGTGAATGCATGCATACGGGTGGTGTTCATCCAGACGAAGAACGGTTTGTCCGCCTTGGCCTGTTTCTCGATAAACGCCTGAGCGGCTGCGGTGGTTTCGTCGTCGATTGTTTCCATGCGTTTTTTGGTCAATGCGCCGGTGTCCTCGATCTTGCCGTCGGCAAAACTGTGGATCACGCCACGCGGAGAGGCTGCCTTGACGAAATCAGCGTCATCCTTGGGCCAGTAGGGACGCTCTGGCTCCTCTTCGGCATTGAGGTGGTAGAGGTTACCGAAGAACTCGTCGAAACCGTGGTTGGTGGGCAGATACTCGTCTTTGTCGCCCAGGTGGTTCTTGCCAAATTGACCCGTCGCATAGCCTTGGGCCTTCAGCGCCTGGGCAATGGTGACGTCCCTTGCTTGCAGTCCGACCGGCGCGCCTGGCATACCCACTTTGGACAGCCCGGTACGCAGTGGCGTCTGCCCGGTAATGAACGACGACCGCCCAGCGGTGCAGCTGTTCTCCGCGTAATAGTCGGTGAACATCATGCCTTCCTTGGCGATGCGGTCGATGTTCGGCGTCTTGTAGCCGACCACACCCATGGAATAGGCGCTGATGTTGGTCTGGCCAATGTCGTCGCCGAAGATCACCAGAATGTTAGGTTTTTCGGCGGCCCCGGCTGTCGCCGAAATCGCCATGACCGAAGTCGCCACGAGGGCGAGTTTCGGTAGCCACTTACGTATGCGAGTCATCTGACTGGCTCCTTATGCTCACTTGTGTCGCCTGATGCGACAAACGTTTATTGCAGTCCTGCATTACGCTTTTTTATTGCACTTGCTCGGTTGCGGGCGCGTCGAACGGGTAGATCCGGCGCCATTCGGCAGCCATGTCGACGACGGTCCAGCCGCGGGATTTCGCTTCGTCCAGAGCCTTGTCCAAACGGCCGATTTTCGATTCACGGTCATAGGCCCATTCGCGCTTGGCGTCGGTGTGATGCACCAGGCCCATGAAGCGCTTGCCCGTTCCGGCAGCGGTCCACTGCAGCATTTGCAGGTCGCCGTCGGAGTTGCCGAAGGCGAGGATTGGTCGACGCCCGATGACGGCGTCGATGCTGACCGGTTTGCCCGGGCCGTCGTCGTTATGTGCCAGTTTCGGCGTGCGCATGATCGACGCCTTGCCATCCTTGTATTCAAACGTCGTGACGAAAGTCGTGCCAATGACTTGCTCGGGCGGAATGCCGTAGACCTTTTCGGCGAAGGCGCGCATGAACCCGGTGTCGCCGCCCGAGACGATGTATGTCTTGAAGTCCTGGCTGCGCAGGTAGTCGAGCATTTCCAGCATCGGCTGGAAGATCATTTCGGTGTAAGGCTTGCCGGTTTTCGGGTGGCGGGCCTGGGAAAGCCAGGTCTTGGCGTAGTCGTCGAAGGCTTCGGTGGTCATGCCGGTGTGAGTCGCGCCGAAGATTTTCATCAGCCCGTCAGTGCCAGTGGCGGCCAGGGCTTTGTGGTCGTTTTCCAGCACGGCCTGGAAGGGCTGGGTGGTTTTCCATTCCGGGTGTTGCGCCGCGGTGCGCTTGACCTCTTCGAGGGCGAACAGAAACTCGAAGTACATCGGTTGCTCGCTCCACAAGGTGCCGTCGTTGTCGAACACGGCGATGCGGTCCTCGGGTTTGACGAAGTCCTTGCTGCTTTGATCGGTCACGGCCTGGACGAACTCGATGATGTTCTTTTTTGACGGGCCGTCGTTCCAGGACGGCAGTGGCTCGGCGGCCTGAACCAGCAAGGGCAGGCTCAGGGCGAGTGTCAGTAGAAACTTAAACCCGTGAAGTTGGCGTAGCGATATCGGGTTCATCATCGAAATTCCTTCTCGTGAACGGGGTTGAGTGGTCGCAGTGCGGGAGCGACTGATTCTTTGTTGTGTTCGGCCTGACTATGCAGCGTAGTCAAGGATTCCTTGAGTTGGTGCATTGCCTGATCTTTGGTCGGCTCTCGGCCGTAACAGGCCCGTAACAACGCCTGTAGACGAGGGCCTAGACCGGTGAGCTTCAGGCCTTTGCGGCTGCGGCGGGTCCACAGGTACAAAGCGCTCAACTGCGGCGGATTGCCGTCGAGTTGTGCCGGGATCTGGCGCCAGGCGAAGTCGCTGGACTCCAGCCATGCCGCGTGCCGTGCACGACGTCGGGCCTGCCAGCGAGAACGGGTGCGCTGCCACAGCGGGCGGGCAAACCCGTACAACCCGGCGACGACCAACAGCAGCACGAACAGCCCCAAGCCATAGCCGGAAAGATGCAGGCTGTTTTGCCGGCCGAGTTTTTTCAGGTCTTCGGTGATCGAGAACACCGGTTTGTAAGCACTGTTGGCCGCTGCGTCGAAATCGATCTCAGGCACTTGCGCGGTGCGGGTTTGCCCGGTGCTGGCATCCCACCATTTCACCTCGATCGGCGGGAGTTTGTAATGACCTTCGGTGTCGACCCGGTAGGTCGCGGAGTCGATGCGCTGCCCGCCGTTGAAGTGGCCGCGGCCGTCATCCAGATTGCTGATCTGCGGGGATTTCGCGTAACGACTCAGGCCTCGGACATCACCCAGCGGTGGCGTCGGCAATGACATGGCCAGGGCGCCATCTGCCTGGAGCGTCAGCTTACGGGTAATACTGTCGCCGACCTTCAATGGCGTGGCCGAATGGATGGTTTTTTGCGTGAATCGCAGCCCTTGAGCCACCAGCACCGGCTCACCGGCCCGAAATCCTGGTGGTTGTGTCGCGGTGAAATGCAAGGGCTGGCTCTGGGCGCTCAGCTCGGTGGTGGCCTGACCGGGAGTGGCGCGCACCGTCAGCGCCGGGATGTCGAAACCCTGTGCCAGATTGGGGGTGATCAGGTAGCTGTAGCGCATGCCACTGAAGGATTTGCCATCGAGCGTTTTATTGATGTGTTCGGCGTGGCCGTCGGGCGGCATGACCAGTGCGCCGGTCAACTTAAGGTCGGGCAAGGTGGGGGCGCTGGTGAACCAGGTGTCGGTGAGGACTTCGAGTTGCAGCTCGATCAGGCTGCCGACCATGGCCGGTTTGTTGGATTGCAGGGTGGCGTGGACGCGCAGTTCGGGTTCGGCGGCTATGACGGTTGTGCTGAACAGGCAAATGAGAACCGTGGCGAGTAGTGCTGTGAATGATCCACCGCTATCGCGGGCAAGCCCGCTCCCACAGGTTCCGCGTCGTTCATACCCTTTGAACATGACACAGCAACCTGTGGGAGCGGGCTTGCCCGCGATGGCCGCAACCCGGTTCAACAGACTGCTCATGGCTTCGCCCCCGCCTGATCCTGCAAGCTGAACTTCTGTTTCAGGAATTTGGCCGGCGATGTGCTGAGGTTCCGCAACCACTGTTCATCCGATGCCGCCTGTTCGGTCTCCAAGGCTTTGCTCTGGCCTTTGCCCGGTGCCTTGTCCATTTTGATTTCGTCGGGTTTGACCTCCGGCGCATTCTGCTCGGCGCTTTCGGTGTCTTTCTGCAAGGCGATGGCCAAGGCCAGGTTGGCGGTGGCCTCGGGGAATTGCGGCTGCAATTTCAGCGCCTGGGTGTAGGCCGCAATGGCTTGGTCGAATTTGAAGCGACGCACGTAAATGTTGCCCAGATAGAAATACGCCTGCGGCGTTTGCAGGCGCGCGAAACTGGCCAGCGCCAGATCGAAGTCGGCGGCGTTGTAGGCGGCGATGCCTTTCCAGTAAGGGTCGACAAAAAGCGCGGCGGCCTGCGGAAGGTGTTCGTGCTCAAAGGCCCAACGACCTTGCTGGTCCCGAGTGAAAAAAACATCGGCGAGTGCATTGGCCTGCGCGGGGGCCGGTGGCCACCCGAGCCCGACAACCAGCACAAAGCCCGCCATCCAGTTCAGGCTCCAGCCCTTGCGCACACTGAAGAACGCAATCAGCAACAGCGGCCAGCACAACCAGTAGCCGGCGTCTTTCCAGTGCAGTTCGCGCTGTTCGTCACTGGTAGCCTGAAAGTGTTGCTGGGCGTGCAGTTCGACCCAGTCGAGATCGTCGTTGTCGAGGGTCAGGCTGCCCAGCGGCGCATCTACCGCAGAGGCTAATTGCTTGAGTGCATCCTGATCGAAACTGCCCAGTTCAGGACGGCCATTGCTGTCGGTGCGTGCCTGGCCGCTGGCATCGCGGATGATGCCGCCGTCCTCGCTGCCGACGGCCAGAATCAGCACTTGCAGGGCGCTGCCGTCGAGCTTCTTGTCCAGGTCTGTCAGCGCTGAAGTGTCTGCGCCGTCGGTGATCAGCAGCAGGGTGCCGGGTGATTTTTCAGCGGCCAGCAGACGTTTGGCCTGGTCGATAGCGGCGCCGACATCTTTCCCCGGTTTGCCGATCAGATCGGTGCTCAGCGCCTGGATGAACGTGTCGAGCAAGGCCGGATCATCGGTCGGCGGTAGCACCAGATGAGCACTGCCCGCGTACGCGATCAGCGCGTTGCGTGCGCCGGCGCGACGCTGAATCAAGTCGTGCAACTTGTGTTTTACCGCCTCCAGCCGCGACGGCTGTACATCGCTGGCATCCATGGAAGGCGACAGGTCTATGGCGAAGATCAGCGGCGCGCGGTTTTCCAGAAATTCCGGTCGATCCTGTTCCCAGGTGGGGCCGGCAGCGGCAATCGCACCCAACACCAGCAGAGCGCAGACCAGATGCACCGGACGCAGCCAGTGCTGATCCTTCGGCGTGATCAGCAGGTGCGGCAGCAGGTGTTCGGCGATGTTGCTGCGCAAACGCCGTTGCAGATCCTGGCTGCGTCGCCACAGCAGCGGCAGCAGGGCGGCGAAGGGCAGCAGCAACAGCCAGAGAGGGCGCAGGAAGTGGAAGTCGCTGAGGTTGATATCCATCTCAGGCCTCCTGCCGTTGACGGGCAATGGTCAGGCGCGGACGCAGCAGCGCGCACAGGTGATAGAACGCGAGCACGGCGATTGCAACGCCAAGCGGCCACCAGAACAGATCCCGTTTGGGTTGATGGCTGAGGGTTTTCACTTGATGCGGGGTGAGCTGGTCGAGGGTGCTGTAGACCTGATTCAGCGCATTGCGGTCTTCGGCGCGGAAGAAGCGCCCACCGGTGGTTTTGGCAATGTCCTGCAAGCCCTGCAGATTCACTTTGGCTTCGCCTTCGGCATTCGGGTCGCCAATGCCGATGGTGTGAATCACCACGCCTTTGGCCGCCGCCATAACCGCTGCATGGTCCGGCGTGATGGCGCTGCTGGTGTCGTTGCCATCGGTGAGCAGAATCAGGACTTTCTCCTGTTCATGGGCCTGGTCCAGCAGTTTCAGGCTCAGACCGATTGCATCGCCGATGGCCGTGTTGGGGCCGGCCATGCCGATCCCCGTGTCGTCCAGCAGCAACGACAGGCTGGCGTGGTCAAGGGTCAGCGGCGCCTGCGGGTACGCGCCGCTGCCGAACACGATCAGCCCGAGGCGATCCTCTTTGCGCTTGTCGATAAAGCCGTGGACCACTTCTTTTACGGCGGCCAGACGATTGATCTTCTGGCCATTGGCGTCGGTGAAGTCGGTGGTTTCCATGGACTGGGAAAGGTCGATGGCAAGCATCAGGTCGCGTACCGGTTGCTGGCGTTCGATGGGCTTTTCCACGAGCACTGGCCGGGCCGCGGCCAACAGCAAGAGCCCCCACACCAACAGGTTCAACAGCAACTGCCAGCGATTGCTGCGGGTGCCGGCCTGGCTCGGTGCCTCACCCACCGCCCGGCTCATGGCGTTGAAAAAAGGCACGCGCACGGCACTGCGCGCTTCACGGTAATCGGGCAGGTAGCGATAACCCAGCCACGGCAAGGGCAGCAGCAGTAACAACCAGGGGTAATCAAGCTGCCACATGATGACGCTCCACCCAGGTTTTGCAGGTGTCGAACAGTTGTTGACGTTGTTCAGCGGGCAGGGCGCGCAGGGTGGCGTCCGGGGCGTAGGCCAGCACGGCCAGTTGCTGGCCGAAATCCGCGGGGAGCGGCTGTTTGATGTGTTGCTGCAGAAAGGCTTGCCAATCATCTTTCCCTAACGCAGCAGGACCCCGTGGGAGCGAGCTTGCTCGCGATGAGGACGGCACATTCAAAGCAGATTTCGACTGACCGGACGCCATCGCGAGCAAGCTCGCTCCCACAGGTTTTGTGGTGTGTGTGGAGGGCATGGAAAGGGCGATGCGCTTGAGCAATTCCGGCAACTCGCGCAAAGCATTCAGATCACCACTGCGCTGCTGCAACTGCGCCAGCCGCACCAACGCCTCCCGCCGATAACGGTCACGCCGCCATTGCCTGTAACGCCGCGTACCCAGCAGAAGTGCCGTCACCACAAGCAATGCCAGCAACACCCACCAACCCCAGGTCTGCGGTGCATAGCTGACCGGTGCCGGCAGGGCGATTTCCTTCAGTTGCTCGATGCTCGGAATATTGGGGTTCATCGCCGCCCCCCAACAAGTTTGCCCAGTTCGGCACGCAGTTGTTCCTGCGCTTCGCTGGCGGTGCTGAACATCATCAACGGCACTTGGCTGCGACGTAGTAGCGTGGCCACATCTTTGAGCCGTCCGCTGAGGAAGTCGCCCAAAGGCTGGTGCACCTGACGCCGTTCCACCGCCAGTTCCACCTGCAACTGCCCTTGGGTGATCAGCAGTCGGCCATTTTTCGGCAAGTTCAGCGCCAACGGGTCGTAGACCTGCATGGCGATCACATCGTTGTGCGCCGCCAACTGGCGCATCAGCTGTAACGTACGCTCGCCCGCGCCGGCAAAGTCGCTGACGATGCAGATCAGGTGATCGTGCCCGGCCACGGCCAGGCATTGCTGCAACACCTTGTCGAGCTGGTCTTCGCCTTCGGCGTCCGGATTGGCCGCGTTCAGTTCCTGGTTCTGCTGGACGATGCGGCTGCACAGCGCTTCGATCCGCTTGCGGCTGCGCAACGGCGCGACGCTGTCGATGCGCCGGTCGTTGAACACCAGCCCGCCGACGCGGTCACCAGCGTTGAACACCATCCACGCCGCCAGGGCGCCGAGTTCGGCGGCGAGGGTGGATTTGAAGCTGCGTTGCGAGCCGAAAAACATGCTCATGCGCTGGTCCACGAGGATCAACGCCGGGCGATCGCGTTCTTCGGTGAAGGTGCGCACCACCGGTTTACCCGTGCGCAGCGATGCGCGCCAGTCGAGATGGCGCAAATCATCGCCGGGTTGATAGCGGCGTAACTCATCGAAGTTCAAACCACGGCCGCGCAAGCGCGACGCGTGGTTGCCCGCAAGAATGCTGCCTTGCGGCTGACGGGCAACAAAACTCAGGTCACGGGCCTTGAACTCCAGGGCCATCAATTGCGCCAGAGAGACATAGACCAACCCGTCGGCATTCATGCAGGAATCGCCACTTTGTCGAGCAAGCGGTCGAGCACCTGATCGGCACTCACACCATCGGCCACCGCGTCATAGCTCAGTTGCAGGCGATGGCGCAGCACCGGATGCACCACGGCACGCACATTGTCCGGCGAAACGAAATCCTGGCCCTGCAACCATGCATCGGCGCGGGCGCAACGGTCCAGGCCGATGCCGCCGCGCGGGCTGGCGCCGATGTTGATCCAGCGGCCGAGGTCGGCGTCGTAATCGGCGGGATGACGGGTGGCGTTGATCAGGTCGATCAGGTAGCGGTCGATGGCCGGGGAAACATGCACCGCACTGACTTCCCGGCGAGCGGCGAAGATTACGTCTTGAGCCAGCGCAAAGCCTTGCATTGCTGCGGTTTTCGCGCCGAGGGCCTGTTCTTCTTCGCGCAACAGGCGCAGCACCTGGCTTTCGTTTTCCGCACTCGGGTAGTCGAGCAGCACTTTCATCAGGAAGCGGTCCATCTGCGCTTCCGGCAAGGGGTAAGTGCCTTCCTGCTCAATCGGGTTTTGCGTGGCAACCACGATGAACAGCTCCGGCAACGCATGGCTGTTGCCGGCCACGGTGATCTGCCGTTCTTCCATGGCTTCGAGCAGTGCGGCCTGGACCTTGGCCGGGGCGCGGTTGATTTCGTCGGCCAGGATCAGGTTGCCGAACAATGGCCCTGCCTGAAAACGGATCTCGTTTTTGCCTTCCACCTGATGCAGCACCTCGGCGCCGGTAATGTCCGAGGGCAGCAAATCCGGGGTGAACTGGATGCGGCTCATCTTTGCGTCCAGGTGTTTGGCCAGCGCCTTGACCGTGCGGGTCTTGGCCAGGCCCGGCAGGCTTTCCAGCAGTAAATGGCCGTTGGCCAACAAGCCCACAAGAATTTGGCGGATCACCTGATCCTGGCCGAGTACTGCTTCGGCAATACTCGCTTGCAAGGCGTTGAGGTCGTTGAGTGCGCTCATGTCAGCTCCTAGAAAAACGCCAGGGTCATGTTGACCGCGATGCCGTTGCCTTCCGGACGGTTCTTGGTGTCGAACTCCGGCACCCAGCGCAGACTGAGGTTGGCCTGAGCGTCGGCGAACTTGCCGGTCCAGCCCACCACCGGGCCGGCGCCCACCGAGCGCCCGCGAAAACCGCTGGTGGAGCCTGACCCGGAGTCATCATTGATCTGCTGGATGTAGCCCGCCGCAAGACCCGCGGCCCAGCCATTACCGAAGCCGTGGGTCCAGAGTGCGTCGAGGGTGAAGAGGTCGCCGTTCTGATAATCCGTAGCGTCGTTTTCGGTGTAGAACTCCAGGCCGCTGGACAGCGTGATTTCGCCGCCTTTGCCATCCAGATGGGTAAAGGCCACGGTGGGCATGAAGGTGTAGGTGTTCTGCCCGGCGTTGGCCAGGCGATTGTCGTTATAGGCGCCGGTCGGTACGTAAATCGGCAGGGAAAACGAGATGTGGTTGACTTCGTCGAAGTGATAGCCGGCAGCAATCGGCGTCACCAGCATGTCGGCGAACTGCGTGGCCTTGTCCTCGGTACCGAGGGTTCTGCCACGGGGGCCAGTGATGTTGGCGGTAACGTCGGTGTACTGCACCGGCACGCCGATCGCCGAGGCGTAGTTCCAGCGACCTTTGCCGGTGTCCCAGACGTGGGTGAAGTTGGCCATGGTGTAGGAAACCTTCATGTCCAGCCCGGTACTCAAGGCTCCCACGATCGGTACTTGTGAATTGCCTTTCAGATCGCCGTCATACCAGATGCTGGTCAGGGACATCACCCAACCGGGTTCCGGCGGCACGATCCCGGCATTGGAAAACACCTGCTGGCCGGTGATCGGCCGGCCGACCCCGCCTTCAACCGCCAGCACCAGCGGGCTGCCGCCGACCATGCACAGCGCCAGCAACGGGCGCACTACGTAGGGCTTGATCATGACTGACTCCGCTTACTGATTTTGTTGGGTGACCGGCGTCAGCAACGGCATTTTCCATTGGCCATTGGTGACTTCCGGTTTGGGCAGGTACAGGCGCAAGATGCCGTAGAACGGGCCGCTCGGCGCGGGCAGCCAGTTGCTTTGCAAGTCCTTGGCCGGCGCTTTCTTTTGTAGGTAGAGGGTCAGACCACCGTCAGCGTCGAGCTTGAGGTCGGGCAACATGCGTGAGTTGATCAGGTAGCGATTGAGTGGGTTGGCTACCAGCAGTTTGTTCTTGCCGTCGTACATGGTCAGCGACCAGAAGGCATCGGCCGGGGGCAGGGCGCCCTTGTCGAAATGCAGGGTGTAGTCGTGTTTCGAGGCATCGACCGGTTGGCCGTCCTTGTCGACGAAGTAGCCAATGTAGTTGGCCTCTTCGGCGGAGTTGCCGAAGATCCCCATGTTGGCACCGGCGTAGCGGTACAGGTAATTGCCCTTGAGGTGATCGCGGGTGCCAAAAAAATCGCCGCTGGTGACTTGGTGGGTATCCACCCTGGTTTTCTTGAAGTCGGCGAATTCTGCCTTGGCGTCGCTGATACCGTCCTCCAACGCCTTGCGTTGATCGGCGCTCAGTTTGGTCAGGTTGAATGGCTTGCCGGCCTCGATACCGATGGTCTTGAAGCGTGCAAGCAGGTCTTTTTCCACGTCCTGGGCTGGGGCGAATGTCAGCATGAAATTCAGGTAACGAAACAGATCCGGGGTGTCGCTCATGGTTGGCGAGGGCTTCGGCCAGTCGATCTTCGGTGCAGCGGGCGGTGCCTTGTGTTTGTCGTACTGGCTGAGGGTTTCGACCTGATAACCCTGTTGGATCTGCTTGACCTTGGCCAGGTCCTTTTCATCGAACAGCTGCGTGCGGTACAGCGCATAGGCAATGTTGCTTTCACTGCGCAGCAGCCGGTCGATGTTTTGTGGTTGGCGACCCTTCCAGTCGGGGCCGGCAATCATGAAGTGGCCGCCATTGTTGCCGGTGCTGCGGGTGCCCAGGTAAGCGAAGTTCTGTGTGTAGGCGTCGATCAACTGCACCGAGTAGTAACGGTGCTCTTCGATGGGTGGCAGGGTCAATACCAGCGGTTCTGCGCGCAGGTCCATCCAGACGAAAGAGTAGGGCGTGTCGGCATTCGGCGTGACGAACGCGGTGTCCTTGGCGGTGAAGGCTTTGGCGGTATTGCCGATCTGGTTGAACGGCGCCTTGAAGTTCGAGCTCTTCGTGTCCACGGCCTGGGTGTAGAGGGTCTTGTACATCTCCACCACCGGGAAACCGTACAAATAGGCTTCCTTGGCGATGCCCCGGGCTTGCTCCGGGGTAGCGGTGAAATCGGCCCAAGCACTGGTACTCAGGGAAAGAGCGAGTGTAGTGAGCAGCAGGCGGTTACTCATAAAGCTTCCTTATTCAACCTTTGGCGTCATTGCCCGGCCGTGATGCTGACAAGCGTCGAGTGCTGTTCGGTGTGTTGCGGGTGGGTAACCAGGTCATGGGCGCCAACACCGCAACTGACGAACGTGGTCATCAGGCTGAAGATGGCTGCGCGAATGGCAATCTGCATGGCAATGTCCTCACTTTCCAAACGTGACGTTGAGTCCGGTGTACAGCGTGAACTTCGGCAAACCATCGCCTTTGTGGTCCACGGTCCACTGTGGTTCGATAAAGACGTTGAGGACATTGGACCCGGATTTCCACACCTTGCCGCCACCCAGACCGAGGGGGATGTAATGGGTGTCGTTCTTCAGGTCGAAGGTCCAGATCCCGGTGGAGCGCAGATACCAGCCTTTTTCCAGGTTATGGATGATGAAAGGCTGCATGGTTGCGCTTTCGACGTGAGGCCGGTCATCGTCGCCGGCGAAGGAGCTCTGGTATTGCACCAGCGCGCCCAACAGACCGCGAGGCGAGGCGTCGATGGCCACAGCGGCCAGGCCACCTTGCCATTTGCCGGTGCCGAGTTCGTCCTGATCGGCAGTGGGCGCAGTAATCATCGGGCCAACGCCCAACTGCACGCCTTCGGTCTTGAGCAGGAAGATATCGAACAGGTTCAGATCACCTTCGCCGGTGCTGTAGCCGCTGTTCGGGTCCGGGCGCGTGCTGATCGGCGCCGTGACACGTATCAATTGCGGGACGCCAATGAAGTCGTTGGGCGCAATCGGCAGCGTGCCGCGCACCAGCACGTCATTGGTATGAATATTGGAATCGTAGAACTTCGGGGTGTAGTAATCCTGCAGGCTCATCCCCGGCGCGATGTTCAACGGGTTGTTGCTTTTGTTGGCTGTCTCGGCGTCGTCCGCCTGAGCAAAAATGAAAGGCGCAAGCGAACTCACCAGAACAACGGCGCCCATCCCCATTTTTTTCAACATGATTCCCCCGGTTCCCTGGTGGCTCATCAGATGACTCGGCACTTGCTGGCCGTTACGACGTAATCTCTTTTGGTATCAAGCCTGTAGGACACGTCTGGTTGACGCTAGCAGCTAACCGCGGTTTAGCCAGTCGAAAGAATTAATTCTTTGGTTTTGTGCGCAAAATCTCGCTGATTTTGTGTACTAAAAAGTTAGGGTAGCCCGTAAGGGTGAAAGTGATGAAAAATTGCCGTGTTTGGACATGCATTCGATGGTGAGTCGGATGGAGCGCACTCATCGAGCCAGATGCCGGTAGACTCGAGTAGTCGCAATTAGGCCTGGCGGCGAAAAGCCATGACTTGGTACTCACAGGGGAGCGAAAGTTACCAATCCCGGCTCCCGTCGCGATATTGCTTCGATAGTTTCAAATATTTTCTATCGAGGTTTGTTATTTTTTTACCTCGAATGGCATTCATCTTTTCAAGGTAGTTTGCGGCTTCTGGTAGGTTTTTTACGCGACTATCGTACGGGTAACGTGCGGCAAGCATTAGACGTTGGTGGTCGTAGTCATCAACAAGGAGAGTTCGATGATCGTGTTGCGCTATATGGTTAAGAACGTTTTTTAGTTGTTGTTCTGGAGGGGTGTTAGGGTCAAGTGTTTTTAGAGCTATTTTTCCGTCATGCTCGTAGTTTAGGCTCCCCAATGTTTTTTCATAGTCAAGTAGGAATTGTTTTTTTGCCTTTGAGTTGTTGAATTTTCCTAGTTTTTTACGGGTATGGCGTAACTCTAAATTGCCAATCCAATGTTTGCGGGAAGCTATATCCCAGTTAGAGATGGTAGCTTTTGCATACTTTGATGCAGTGCCCGATTTCGAGATTGCCCAGCTTATGTTGTATTTTAATGCTCTGAAGATTGGGAAGTTTCCTGTGGGATCTTGATAATTATTTGGATCTCCGAAACAGTACGCGTATGGGTTAATCCCTCCTTTATCGAATGGGCTCATGATGTCTGGGCTGTTAAATCGCATTAGAGTCGGATTAAACGTTCGATAACCATTACCCAATAAATAATAGCCGGTCACTCGATCCTCTAATTCGCCATTGAACCCCAACAGACTCCGCTGCTCATTGGCATTGTTACGATGGCCATAAGGTGAGTAGGCAAATGAATGAGGATCTCGTAGGTGGAGAGCACGCAGCACCGAATTTTGCTGGTTAATTGCCAGTAGAGTGGCGTCCAGTGTTTCTCCGCTGCTTTGCAGTTGAGCGAGAAGCTGATCGTCGTAGCGTAAAATCGAGTACTTCAACGTACCTTGCAATTCGGTGGCAAGCCGGTTTTTGCAGTAGAAATGTTGGGTGTGCGCATCCGTCAGCGGCAACGCGCCGATAAGTCGATCCAATGGATCGTATAAGTAACGACAGAGCATGATTTTGCGCATCATATGCGGTCCTGAAGATTCTTTCGGGCAGACCTTTAGTCTCATAGTTGATACGTGCAATGTCTACCTATCAGATCTGATAGGTGTTTTCCGTGAAGTTATTGCAGTGGCGACGACGCAAGCACCTCGCCATTGCGTTTTGTTAGGCTATGGATAATGCTTTCAGCACTTCCCCTTTCCAAACACCCGTTCCTCCTGCTCACGCAGTTCCGGCGTTAGCTCCGCGCCAAAATCATCCAGCTCAAACACCTGCCGAATCTCGATCTCGGCTTCAGTGCCCGGCATCGGGTTGGGGCAGCGTTTGACCCATTCGATGGCTTCTTCTTTCGACTTCACCTGCCACAACCAGTAACCGGCGATCAGTTCCTTGGTTTCGGCGAACGGGCCGTCTATTACCGTGCGTTTATCGCCGGAAAAGCGCACGCGGGCGCCTTTGCTGCTCGGTTGCAGGCCTTCGCCGGCGAGGAGGATGCCGGCCTTGGCCAGTTCTTCGTTGTAGTTGCCCATGGCTGTGAGCAGCTCTTCGCTGGGCATGATGCCGGCTTCGGAATCCTGGCTGGCCTTTACAATGATCATGAAACGCATGGTGGTGTCCCCGCTGGATTTGAATGCTTCAGTGATAGTCGTTTGATGGAATGCGAATTCGACACGGGTTCAAAAAAAGTCTCTGACGGGGCTGGGGCACCACATTCGTTGTGGGAGATCTATGTTGTATGTGCCGCCGTCATCGCGGGCAAGCCCGCTCCCACAGGGTATCGGGTTGTCGGTGAGAGCAACTCTCCACAATTTGTATCCGGGGTAGGTCACCGGGCAATTTCGTGGTTAACTTCGGCCTCTTCAAAATTCTCTACAACAACGTTCAGAAGGACTCCGTTCATGGCTCAAGTCACTCTTAAAGGCAACCCGGTTCAAGTCAACGGCCAACTGCCTCAAGCCGGTTCCAAGGCGCCAGCCTTTTCCCTGGTTGCCGGCAATCTGTCCGACGTCACCCTGAAAGACTTCGCCGGCAAGCGCAAAGTGCTGAACATCTTCCCAAGCGTCGACACCCCGACCTGCGCCACCTCCGTGCGCCAGTTCAATGCCAAGGCCAGCAGCGTCGACAACACCGTTGTGCTGTGCATCTCCGCTGACCTGCCGTTCGCCCAGGCGCGTTTCTGCGGCGCCGAAGGTCTGGAAAACGTACAGAACCTGTCGACCCTGCGCGGTGCCGAGTTCATCGAGAACTACGGCGTGGCCATCGCTGACGGCCCGTTGAAAGGCCTGACCGCCCGTGCCGTTGTGGTACTGGACGAAAACGACAACGTGCTGCACAGCGAACTGGTCAAGGAAATCGCTGAAGAACCGAACTACGAAGCGGCACTTGCTGTACTGAAGTAAGTATCGCTTACAAAGTTTAACGGCCTGGCCCTGTCCAGGCCGTTTTCATTTGTGTTTCAGTGTCTTGGATAAATCTCCTGTTACGTAAGCCGAAGGTAAATTGCCGGTAAAGGCGCTTTGCTTAAGACCCGCCAGTGCTTATCGTTCAGCCTCATGTAAAGAAAGCCCACGCGCCCAATGGTTGATCACTCAATGCAATCCTCCGCTTCCCGTAGTCCCCGTCGCTGGCTGTTCGGCCTGCTTGTCCTGCTGGTCATCGCCGCCCTGTGCTGGAAATTCTGGCCAGGCAGTGCTGCACCGAAAGAGGGTGCGGGGCAAAAAGCCGTGGCCGGGCACACCGGCAGGTCGGGAGCGATGCGTCCAGGCTTCGGCGGTGCGACCGGCCCGGTTCCGGTGCGCGTAGCCCCGGCGGTCAAGGGGGATTTCCCGCTGTATTACAAGGCGTTGGGTACGGTCACTGCGCTGAACACCATCAATGTGCGCAGTCGTGTCGGCGGTGAGCTGATGAAGATCAATTTCGAGGAAGGACAGATGGTCAAGGCCGGCGACCTGCTCGCCGAGATTGACCCGCGTCCGTACCAGAACGCCTTGCTCCAGGCCGAAGGCACCTTGCTGCAGAATCAGGCGCAATTGAAAAACGCCCAGGTGGATGTCGAGCGTTATACCGGTTTGTACCGGGAGGACAGCATCGCCAAGCAAACCCTGGACACCGCCGTCGCTCTGGTCGGTCAGTTCCAGGGCACGGTCAAGACCAATCAGGCGGCGGTCAACGACGCCAAGCTTAATCTCGAATTCACCAAGATCCGCGCGCCGATCGCCGGGCGCGTCGGCCTGCGTCAGCTCGATGTCGGCAACCTCGTTGCCGCAAACGACACCACGGCGCTGGCGATCATCACCCAGACCCAACCGATCAGCGTCGCCTTCACCCTGCCGGAAAACAGTCTCGACACCGTGCTCGCCCGCTATCGCAGCGGCGCCAAACTGCCGGCCGAGGCCTGGGATCGTGGCGACACCAAGTTGCAAGCCACCGGCATATTGCAGAGCCTGGATAACCAGATCGATGTCACTACCGGCACCCTGAAATTCAAGGCCCGTTACGACAACCGCGACCAGTCGCTATTTCCCAACCAGTTCGTCAACGTGCGCCTGCTCGCCGACACCCTCAAAGACGTGGTGCTTGCGCCATCCGCCGCGATCCAGTTCGGCACCAATGGCACATTCGTCTATGCCCTGGACGGCGACAAGAAGGTCAAGATCCGGCAGTTGAAGATCGGTGCCAGTGACGGTGAAAACACTGTAGTCACCGAAGGCCTTTCCGCAGGCGACCGCGTGGTGCTGGAGGGCACCGACCGCCTGAAGGACGGCAGCGACGTCGAAGTGGTCAATGACCCGCAGCAAGTGCCGACCAATCCGGCCGGTCACTTGCAGGGCAAATCGGCGGCCAACACGCCTGAGCCGGCGACCACTGACAAGGCGAAAAAGGGCGGCGCATGAATCTCTCGCGGCTGTTCATCCTTCGCCCGGTAGCCACCACGCTGAGCATGCTGGCCATTATCCTGGCCGGCGTGATCGCTTATCGGCTGCTGCCGGTATCGGCATTGCCTCAGGTCGATTACCCGACCATTCGTGTCATGACGCTCTATCCCGGCGCCAGTCCCGATGTCATGACCAGCGCCGTGACCGCGCCACTTGAGCGGCAGTTCGGGCAAATGCCGGGCCTGACGCAAATGGCATCCACCAGTTCCGGTGGCGCCTCGGTGCTGACCCTGCGTTTCAGCCTCGACATCAATATGGATGTCGCCGAGCAGCAGGTGCAGGCCGCGATCAACGCCGCGACCAACCTGTTGCCCAAGGACCTGCCGGCGCCGCCGGTGTACAACAAGGTCAACCCGGCCGATACGCCGGTGCTGACGTTGGCCATCACTTCCAAGACCATGCTGTTGCCCAAGCTCAACGATCTGGTCGACACGCGCATGGCGCAGAAAATCGCCCAGATCAGCGGCGTCGGCATGGTCAGCATTGCCGGCGGTCAGCGTCAGGCCGTGCGGATCAAAGTCAATCCTGAGGCCCTGGCGGCCAATGGCCTGAACCTGTCGGACGTGCGCACGCTGATCGGCGCGTCCAACGTCAACCAGCCCAAGGGCAACTTCGACGGCCCGACCCGGGTTTCGATGCTCGATGCAAACGATCAACTGACGTCGCCCAAGGACTACGCCAATCTGATCCTGGCCTACGCCAACGGCGCGCCATTGCGGCTCAAGGATGTGGCCGAGATTGTCGACGGCGCCGAAAACGAACGTCTGGCCGCATGGGCCAACGAAAACCAGGCCGTGTTGCTGAACATCCAGCGACAACCCGGTGCCAACGTCATCGAAGTGGTCGACCGCATCAAGGCGTTGCTGCCGAGCATCACCGACAACCTGCCGGCCGGCCTCGACGTGGTGGTACTGACCGACCGCACCCAGACCATCCGCGCCTCGGTCAAGGACGTGCAGCACGAACTGCTGATCGCCATCGCGTTGGTGGTCATGGTTACTTTCCTGTTCCTGCGTCGGGCCAGTGCTACGGTCATTCCGTCGGTAGCCGTGCCGCTGTCGTTGATCGGCACCTTCGGCGTGATGTACCTCGCGGGCTTCTCGGTCAACAACCTGACCCTGATGGCCCTGACCATCGCCACCGGTTTCGTGGTGGACGATGCAATCGTGATGCTGGAGAACATTTCCCGCTATATCGAAGAGGGTGATAGCCCGCTGAACGCGGCGTTGAAGGGTGCGAAGCAGATCGGCTTCACCCTGATTTCCCTGACCTTGTCGCTGATCGCCGTGTTGATCCCGCTGCTGTTCATGGCTGACGTGGTCGGGCGGTTGTTCCGAGAATTTGCCATCACCCTGGCGGTGGCGATCCTGATCTCGCTGGTGGTGTCCCTGACCCTGACGCCGATGATGTGCGCGCGGTTGCTCAAGCGTGAACCGAAGGAAGAAGAGCAGGGCCGTTTCTACCGCGCCAGCGGTGCCTTCATCGACTGGATGATCGCCGCCTACGGACGCAAATTGCAGTGGGTGCTCAAGCACCAGCCGCTGACCCTGATGGTCGCAATCGGCACCCTGGCGCTGACAGTGTTCCTGTACATGGTCGTGCCCAAGGGTTTCTTTCCGGTGCAGGACACCGGGGTGATCCAGGGGATTTCCGAAGCGCCGCAGTCGATTTCCTTTGCGGCAATGAGTGATCGGCAACAGGAACTGGCCAAGGTGATTCTGGCGGATCCGGCGGTCGAGAGCCTGTCGTCCTACATCGGTGTCGACGGTGACAACTCGACGCTCAACAGCGGCCGACTGCTGATCAACCTCAAGTCCCACAGCAACCGCGACCTGAGCGCGACAGAAGTCATCGCACGCCTGCAACCGGAACTGGACAAACTGGTGGGTATCCGCCTGTTCATGCAGCCGGTGCAGGACCTGACCATCGAAGATCGGGTCAGTCGCACGCAGTACCAGTTCAGTATGTCGTCGCCGGATTCGGAACTGTTGAGCCTGTGGAGCGGCCGTCTGGTGGAAGCCCTGGCCCAACGGCCGGAGTTGACCGACGTTGCCAGCGACCTGCAAGACAAAGGCTTGCAGGTTTATCTGGTGATCGACCGTGATGCCGCCTCGCGGGTTGGGGTGTCGGTGTCGAACATCACCGATGCGCTGTATGACGCCTTCGGCCAGCGGCAGATTTCTACCATCTACACCCAGGCCAGCCAGTACCGCGTGGTGCTGCAATCGCAGTCCGGCGAGAAGATCGGCCCGCAGGCGCTGGACCAGATCCACGTCAAGACCACCGATGGCGGCCAGGTCCGGCTGTCCAGCCTGGCGCATATCGAAGAACGTCAGGCGCAACTGGCGATCACCCACATCGGCCAGTTCCCGGCGGTGATGATGTCGTTCAACCTCGCGCCTGGCGTGGCGTTGGGGCATGCAGTCGAGATCATCGAACAGGTGCAAAAAGACATCGGCATGCCGATCGGCGTGCAGACCCAGTTCCAGGGTGCGGCCGAGGCGTTCCAGGCGTCGCTGTCGAGTACCTTGCTGCTGATTCTGGCGGCGGTGGTGACCATGTACATCGTGCTGGGCGTGCTCTACGAGAGCTACATTCACCCGATCACCATTCTCTCGACCTTGCCTTCGGCGGCGGTCGGCGCCTTGCTGGCGTTGATCCTCAGCGGCAACGATCTGGGGATGATCGCGATCATCGGCATCATTCTGCTGATCGGTATAGTCAAGAAGAACGCGATCATGATGATCGACTTCGCCCTCGACGCCGAGCGCAATCAGGGCATGGATCCCGAGACGGCGATCTATCAAGCGGCGTTGCTGCGTTTCCGGCCGATCCTGATGACCACTTTGGCCGCGCTGTTCGGTGCGGTGCCATTAATGCTGGCCACCGGCTCCGGTGCGGAATTGCGCCAGCCGTTGGGTCTGGTGATGGTCGGTGGTTTGTTGCTCAGCCAGATTCTGACGCTGTTCACCACGCCGGTGATTTACCTGTACTTCGACCGTCTCGGTCGACGTTGGGGTCGCAAGCCTGAGCCCGTGGAAGCGGTAGGGCAGCCATGAACCTGTCAGGACCTTTCATCAAACGCCCGGTCGCGACCATGCTGCTGAGCCTGGCGATCATGCTGCTGGGGGGTGTGAGTTTCGGCCTGCTGCCGGTATCGCCGCTGCCGCAAATGGATTTCCCGGTGATCGTGGTGCAGGCCAGCCTGCCCGGTGCCAGCCCGGAAGTGATGGCCTCGACTGTGGCCACGCCGCTGGAACGTTCCTTCGGCGCCATCGCCGGGGTCAACACCATGAGCAGCCGCTCCAGCCAGGGCTCAACCCGGGTGATCCTGCAATTTGACCTCGATCGCGACATCAACGGTGCGGCGCGGGAAGTACAGGCGGCGATCAACGCCTCGCGCAACCTGCTGCCGAGCGGGATGCGCAGCATGCCGACCTACAAGAAGGTCAACCCGTCCCAGGCGCCGATCATGGTGCTGTCGCTGACCTCGGACGTGCTGGAAAAAGGCCAGCTGTATGACCTGGCCTCGACCATCCTGTCCCAAAGCCTGTCGCAGGTGCAGGGCGTGGGCGAAGTGCAGATCGGCGGCAGCTCCCTGCCGGCGGTGCGCATCGAGCTTGAGCCGCAGGCGCTGAACCAGTACGGCGTGGCGCTGGACGATGTGCGCAACACCATCGCCAATGCCAACGTGCGTCGACCAAAGGGCTCGGTGGAGGACGATCAGCGTTTGTGGCAGGTTCAGGCCAACGACCAGCTGGAAAAGGCCAAGGATTACGAATCGCTGATCATCCATTACAACGGCGGCGCGGCCCTGCGCCTGAAGGATGTGGCCAAGGTCAGCGACGGCGTCGAAGACCGCTACAACAGCGGTTTCTTCAACGACGACGCGGCGGTATTGCTGGTGATCAACCGGCAGGCCGGCGCCAACATCATCGAGACGGTCAACGAGATCAAGGCTCAACTGCCGGCGTTGCAGGCGGTGTTGCCGGCCAGCGTCAAGCTGAACGTGGCAATGGACCGCTCGCCAGTGATCAAGGCCACGTTGCACGAAGCGGAAATGACCCTGCTGATCGCCGTGGTGCTGGTGATTCTGGTGGTGTTCCTGTTTCTGGGTAACTTCCGTGCGTCGCTGATCCCGACGCTGGCGGTTCCGGTGTCGCTGGTCGGTACGTTTGCGGTGATGTACCTCTACGGATTTTCCCTGAACAACCTGTCGCTGATGGCGCTGATCCTGGCCACCGGCCTGGTGGTGGACGATGCCATCGTGGTGCTGGAGAACATTTCCCGGCACATCGATGCGGGCATTCGCCCGATGAAAGCGGCGTATCTCGGTGCCCAGGAAGTCGGCTTCACTTTGCTGTCGATGAACGTGTCGCTGGTGGCGGTGTTCCTGTCGATCCTGTTCATGGGCGGGATCATCGAGAGCCTGTTCCGCGAGTTCTCCATTACGCTGGCGGCGGCCATCGTGGTGTCGCTGGTGGTGTCGCTGACGTTGACCCCAATGCTCTGCGCCCGCTGGCTCAAGCCGCATACGCCGGGGCAGGAAAACCGTTTGCAACGCTGGAGTCAGCGGGCCAACGAATGGATGGTCGGCAAATACGCCACCAGTCTCGACTGGGTGCTGCGCCATCGGCGCCTGACGTTGCTCAGTTTATTCGTGACGATTGGCGTTAACGTTGCGCTGTATGTGGTTGTTCCCAAAACATTTTTGCCCCAGCAAGATACCGGCCAGCTGATCGGTTTCGTACGCGGTGATGACGGTCTGTCGTTCAGCGTGATGCAGCCGAAAATGGAAATCTTCCGCCGCGCCGTGCTCAAGGACGAAGCGGTGGAAAGCGTCGCCGGTTTCATCGGCGGCACCAACGGCACCAACAACGCGTTCATGCTGGTACGCCTCAAACCGATCAAGGAACGCAGCATTTCCGCGCAAAAGGTGATCGAACGCCTGCGCAAGGAAATGCCCAAGGTTGCCGGTGCGCAACTGATGCTGATGGCCGATCAGGACCTGCAATTCGGCGGTGGCCGCGAGCAAACCACGTCGCAGTATTCTTACATCCTGCAAAGCGGTGACCTGGGAGCGTTGCGCGAGTGGTATCCGAAAGTCGTCACCGCGCTCAAGGCTTTGCCGGAGCTCACGGCGATTGACGCCCGCGAAGGCCGAGGCGCGCAGCAGGTGACGTTGATTGTCGACCGCGACCAGGCCAAACGCCTGGGTGTCGACATGGACATGGTCACGGCGGTGCTGAACAACGCCTATAGCCAGCGGCAGATTTCGACCATCTATGACAGCCTCAACCAGTATCAGGTGGTGATGGAGGTCAATCCGAAATACGCCCAGGACCCGATCACCCTCAAGCAGGTGCAGGTGATTACCGCCGATGGCGCGCGGATTCCTTTGTCGACCATTGCCCATTACGAAAACAGCCTGGAAGACGACCGGGTCAGCCACGAAGGCCAGTTCGCCTCGGAGAGCATTTCCTTCGACATGGCGGAAGGCGTGACCGTGGAGCAGGGCAGTGCTGCCATCGAACGGGCAATTGCTTCGGTGGGCCTGCCGGAAGATGTCATTGCGAAAATGGCCGGCACTGCCGATGCCTTCGCCGCGACCCAGAAGAGCCAGCCGTGGATGATCCTGGGCGCGCTGGTGGCGGTGTATCTGGTGCTGGGCGTGCTGTACGAAAGCTATATTCATCCGCTGACCATTCTCTCGACCTTGCCTTCGGCAGGTGTCGGCGCCTTGCTGTCGATCTATGCGCTGGGTGGCGAATTCAGTCTGATTTCGTTGCTGGGCCTGTTCCTGCTGATCGGCGTGGTGAAAAAGAACGCCATCCTGATGATCGACCTGGCGCTGCAACTGGAACGACATCAGGGCATGGCGCCACTGGAGTCGATTCGCAACGCCTGTTTGCAACGGTTGCGGCCGATCCTGATGACCACTCTCGCGGCGATCCTCGGCGCCTTGCCGTTGCTGCTGAGCCGTGCCGAAGGGGCGGAAATGCGCCAGCCGCTGGGCCTGACCATCATCGGCGGGCTGATTTTCAGTCAGGTGCTGACCCTTTACACCACTCCGGTGGTTTACCTCTATCTCGACAAACTGCGCCATCGTTTCAACCATTGGCGTGGGGTGCGTACCGATGCTGCTCTGGAAACTCCGCTATGACTGACCGTTCGCTGTTCAAACTGGCTACACCGCTGATCACCGCCCGAGGTTCGCGTTTGCTGAGCCTGTCGCTGTGCGTGGCGATGCTCAGTGCCTGCGCCATCGGCCCGGATTACCAGCGTCCGCAAACCGCCGAGCCTGCGCAGTACAAGGAAGCGGCCGGCTGGCGTCAGGCCAGCCCGAGTGATTCCCTGGCCCGTGGTGCGTGGTGGGAGCTGTATGGCGACCGGCAACTCAATGGCCTGATCGAGAAACTCAACGCCTCCAACCAGACCGTTGCCCAGTCCGAAGCCCAGTACCGGCAGGCCCAGGCGTTGGTACGCAGCGCTCGGGGCGCGTTTTTCCCGACGGTCGACCTGACCTTGGGGAAAAACCGTTCCAGCCAGGGCACCGGCAGTAGCAGTTCCAGCCTGACCAGTTCGTCCAGCGGTATTCGTGATACCTACACCGCCCAGGCTGGCGTCAGTTGGGAAGCGGATATCTGGGGCAAACTGCGTCGTGGCCTTGAGGCCGACACCGCCAATGCCCAGGCGAGTTTTGCCGATCTGGCGGCGATGCGCCTGAGCCAGCAGTCGGAGCTGGTGCAGAACTACCTGCAACTGCGGGTGATCGATGAACAGAAACGTCTATTGGAAGCGACCGTCGAGGCCTATCAGCGCTCGCTGAAAATGACCGAAAACCAGTATCGCGCCGGTGTGTCCGGCAAGGACGCAGTGGCGCAGGCGCAAACCCAGCTCAAGGGCACCGAAGCCGATATGGTCGACCTGATCTGGCAACGCGCCCAGTTCGAAAACGCCATCGCCGTGCTGATCGGCTTGCCGCCGGCCGAATTCAGCCTGGCGGAGACAGAGAACATTCCGGCGTTGCCGGAGGTGCCTTTGAGCCTGCCGTCGCAACTGCTGGAACGGCGCCCGGACATCGCCTCCGCCGAGCGTTCGGTGATCGCTGCCAACGCCAACATTGGCGTGGCCAAGGCCGCTTACTACCCGGACCTGACCCTGAGTCTGAACGGGGGTTACAGCAGCAGCACGTCGAAAGACCTGTTCAGCGTACCGAACCGTTTCTGGTCGGTTGGCCCGCAACTGGCCATGACCTTGTTCGATGGTGGACAGCGCTCGGCAGAGGTGGATCGCAGCGAAGCGGCCTACGACGAAACCGTGGCCAAATACCGCCAGACCGTGCTCGACGGCTTCCGCGAAGTGGAAAACTATCTGGTCCAGCTCAAGGTGCTGCAAGACGAAGCCGTGGTGCGGCAACAGGCACTGGATGCGGCCCGCGAATCGCTGCGCCTGACCCAGAACCAGTACAAGGCCGGGGTCATTGCGTACCTGGACGTGGTCGTGGTTCAGGCGGCAGCGCTGAGCAATGAACGCAGCAACCTGGACTTGATGCAAAGCCGCCTGATTGCCAGCGTGCAGTTGATTGCCGCGCTGGGCGGTGGTTGGGACGGACAGCTAGGCTTGTAGGACTGTAGGAGCTGTCGAGTGAAACGAGGCTGCGATCTTTTGATCTTGATTTTGCTCAACAAAAAGATCGCAGCCTCGTTTCTCTCGACAGCTCCTACATGGGCGGAGTGGGTTGCTCTAGAGGGTTTAGGGTCGATCAAACAAGCGTTTCATCGGCTTGATGGCCCTTTGCTCATTTTGTGAGTGCGTTCTCATTTGGAATCAGTACAATCGCGCAAAATTTGCGCCCTCGAGAACGGAAGCAGTACGAGGGTGATTGCGAGACATCCCCATGCTCATCGGTAGTTATTCCCCCACGCTCGTCATCATCTCGCTGTGTGTGGCGATTCTTGCCTCATACACCGCCCTCGACCTGACAGGCCGTATCGCCACGGCCAAGGGTCGCGCCGTGCATCTATGGACTGCCGGCGGCGCCTTCGCCATGGGGGTGGGCATCTGGTCGATGCACTTCATCGGCATGCTCGCCTTCAAGTTGCCCATCGATCTGGGCTACGACATCGGCATTACCTTGCTTTCGCTGCTGACCGGCATTCTCTCCAGCGGCTTCGCCTTGTGGCTGGTCAGCCAGCCGCGTTTGCCGCTGTGGCAACTGGCGTTCGGTGCGCTGATCATGGGCGCCGGCATCAGCGCCATGCATTACACCGGCATGGCCGCCATGCGCATGCAGCCGGGCATCGATTACGACCCGACGCTGTTCGGCGCGTCACTGCTCATTGCGGTCGTCGCTTCCGGCGCGGCGCTGTGGATCGCGTTCCACTTGCGCCAGCACACGCCTTATGTGCGACTGATTCGCGGCGGCGCGGCAATGATCATGGGCATAGCCATCGTTGGCATGCATTACACCGGCATGGCCGCGGCACGCTTCGCCGATGGCAGTTTTTGCGGGGCTGCGGTCGACGGTTTGAACGGCAAGGGCCTGGATAACCTGGTGCTGATCACCACCCTGGCGGTGCTGAGCATTGCCTTGCTGACTTCTATTCTCGACGCCCGGCTCGAAGCTCGCACCGCAGACCTGGCCCAATCGCTGACCGAAGCCAACCGCGAACTGACGCAACTGGCGCTGCACGACACCCTGACCGGTTTGCCGAACCGGATACTGCTCGCCGATCGCATCGACCAGGCGATGTCGCGGGTGAACGGCGAGGGCGGTTGCTTTGCGCTGATGTTCATCGATCTGGATGGCTTCAAACCGGTCAACGACGCCTTCGGCCATCACATGGGCGACCAGTTGCTGCGAGAAGTCAGCCTGCGCCTGCGTGAGGATTTGCGCAGTCAGGACACTTTGGCGCGCATCGGTGGCGACGAATTCGTGTTGCTGGTGCAACTCAGCGAACAAAACGACGCGATGGGCCTCGCGGCGCGGCAGGTCGGATTGATCGCCCGCTCATTCCGCGTTGCCGAACATGATTTGCAGATCTCGGCCAGCGTCGGCATCGCGCTGTATCCGGGCAACGGCCAAACCGCTCATGAGTTGCTGATGAACGCCGATGCGGCGATGTATCACGCCAAAGGGGCGGGCAAAAACGGCTACAGCTTCTTCGACGCCTCGATGAACAGCAATGCACGCAAGCAACTGCAATTGCTGCAAGACCTGCGCCATGCCCTGGAGCATCAAGAGTTCAGCCTGTATTACCAGCCCAAGTTCGATGCCAACAACGGCCGGCCGGTCGGTGCCGAGGCGCTGTTGCGCTGGGAACACCCGACGCAGGGCATGCTGCTGCCGGACAAATTCATCGAGCTGGCGGAAAAGACCGGCCTGATCATTCCGATTGGTGAATGGGTGCTCAACGAGGCCTGCCGCCAGATGCGCGAATGGTACGTGCTCGGCTACACCGATTGGCGCATTGCCGTGAACCTGTCTG
Organism: Pseudomonas sp. NFX98; assembly: GCF_047784845.1. NCBI lineage: Bacteria > Pseudomonadati > Pseudomonadota > Gammaproteobacteria > Pseudomonadales > Pseudomonadaceae > Pseudomonas > Pseudomonas sp. NFX98. Next base: position 98,693 of record NZ_JBLNNF010000003.1, read on the forward strand.
CGTTGCAGTTCTGCCACGCCGGGCTGGTGCAAAGCGTGGCCAAGGCGCTGGCCACGCACCATCTGCCGGCCAACAGCCTGACCCTGGAAATCACCGAAACCACTGCCATGAGCGATGCCGATGCCAGCATGACGGTGTTGCAGGAACTGTCGGAAATGGGGGTCGACCTTTCCATCGATGACTTCGGTACCGGTTATTCGAGCCTGATGTACCTCAAGCGCCTGCCGGCCAATGAGCTGAAGATCGACCGTGGTTTCGTGCGTGATCTGGAGCGTGACAGCGATGATGCGGCCATCGTTTCCGCCATCGTCGCCCTCGGTCAGGCATTGGGGCTGCGGATCGTTGCCGAAGGCGTGGAAACCGGCGTGCAGCAGGATTTCCTGACTCAACTGGGTTGCGATTCGCTGCAAGGCTACCTGCTTGGGCATCCGTTGCCGGCTGAACGCTTTATGGTGGAAATCCATCGTGCGGAGCAGTTGGAACTCGCGCCCGTAGCAGCTGCCGAGCCTGCGAGGCTGCGTTCGGCGGCAGAGCCGTCGTAAACCCTGAACCTGAGATTCATCTGAAACACCGCAGTGCCTGATTTCACGACGGCTGCGCCGCCGAACGCAGCCTCGCAGGCTCGGCAGCTGCTACAGCCCATGCAAAAACCGTAAAGGACGGTTATTCTTGCCCCCGACCGCTTACGCTTTAAACGGGGAAAGCTTGCATGGAAAAAGTCATCGTCATCACCGGCGGCAGCCGCGGCATTGGAGCCGCCACAGCCCTGTTGGCCGCCAGTCAAGGCTATCGGATCTGCATCAACTATCAGGCCGATGAACAGGCGGCGCTCAGTGTGCTGGAGCAACTCCGCGCATTGGGTGCGCAAGCCATTGCGGTGCGCGCCGATGTCAGCATCGAAGACGAAGTAATCGCGCTGTTCAATCGGGTCGACAGCGAACTCGGCCGGGTCACGGCACTGGTAAACAACGCCGGCACCGTGGGGCACAAGTCCCGGGTCGACGAAATGTCCGAATTCCGCATCCTGAAAATCCTCAAGACCAACGTGCTGGCGCCGGTGCTGTGCGCCAAACACGCGATCCTGCGCATGTCGCCCAAACACGGCGGGCAGGGCGGCAGCATCGTCAACGTGTCCTCGGTTGCCTCACGCCTGGGTGCGCCCAACGAGTACGTTGACTACGCCGCTTCCAAGGGCGCGCTCGACACTTTCACCATCGGCCTGTCCAAGGAAGTGGCGGGTGAAGGCATTCGCGTCAATGCGGTGCGCCCCGGCTACATCTATACCGATTTCCATGCCTTGAGCGGTGATCCGGACCGGGTCAGCAAACTGGAGTCGGCGATTCCCATGGCCCGTGGTGGCCGGCCGGATGAAGTGGCCGAGGCGATTGTCTGGTTGTTGTCGGACAAGGCTTCGTATGCCACAGGGACTTTTGTTGATTTGGGCGGTGGTCGTTGAAGTCGGATAAGTCATTGAACATATCGACTTTGAAACGCTTGTAGTTTTTCTTTCAAGAATACTAACGCAACAAGCAACGCATCCTGTAATCAGGTTGCGTTGCTTGTTGCGTTAAATCTTGCTGCGTGGTGTTTGATATATCGTGCATTACATGTGATTTATGTATTGCTTGAAAGTGTTGAGTGCCGATCATACCTTTGAATCGACTTCGCAGTTAGCGAGGTTCTAATTTAAATCATGGAGATGTAAGTAAATGGATCTTTACAAAGACGAAGTCGCTTTCTGGGATGAATTTGTTTTGCGTTATTTGCACCGGGAATACTCGGGCCTGGCATCGATTGATTATCTGGCGGGAGCTGCCTACCTGGCGGATCAGATGATTGTTGAACGTCGCAAGCGTAATGTGGTGGAAGACTGATATGAACCAAGACGACCTGAACAAATCAGTTATCGCTCATCTTTTCCTGGGGGGAAAGCCACTGGTATTGAATTACCAACTGATGGAGAAGCGGCTCGCACGCCCGCGCCTGACGCCGGCTCAACGTACGGAATATACCCGCCAACTCAAAAGCGAAGGGGGCTTTTTAACCGTGGCGGATCGTGACGACGATGAGCCATTGTTGATTCATTTTCGCTCGGAAAATGATCGATACACCTTACGCGTGGCCACACCTGGGAAGTTTTTTGGTTATTTCCTGAGCATGGAGAAAATACGGGAAACCAACGGGCAGACGACGGACGTCGGAAATATTGTGGTGATGCCGGAGAATCCAACACGCTTTTATATGAATGTATTTGGCCAGGGTGATCAGCGGTTGTTCAATGTCGCTCGAAAGCTTGTTGTAGATGAAAGTTTGTTAATTGCGCCGATCGCGAGTGAGACCGCATCGTTCATACAGGATCAAGTTCAGGGTGCTACTTATATTTACAATAATAAAACGTCACTCGAAAACGATGGGCAGCAATACTTCTCCGACACATTCCTGGGGGCCGAGAATGTTATCTGGAACCCGCTGCCCGCTGAGTTTGGCGTGCAAGTCAGAGGCGCCGGTGTCTTGGAGTTAGACGACATAGGCTGAGTTCTATAAAACCAACTGTGAACCGAGGCTGATCGCCCGGTTCATGCCGGCGCTCAGCCCGTATGTGATGCCGGTCGAGGCCTTCAGAAAGACCTGACAATCCGCCCCAACGTCTCCATCGCCTTTTCCGAGTCCTCGGTCCATGGGCTGCCGTAATTCAACCGAATGCAATTCCTGAAGCGCTGTGCCGGCGAAAAAATCGGACCCGGCGCGATGCTGATCCCCTGGGCCAACGCCATCTGAAACAGTTTCAGCGAGTCCATCTGCGCCGGCAGTTCCAGCCACAAAAAGTATCCGCCCGCCGGTTGGCTGACCCGCGTCTGCGCCGGGAAATAACGGGCGATGGCGGCGAGCATGGCGGCTTGCTGGTCTTCCAGCGCGTGACGTAACTTGCGTAGATGCCGGTCGTAGCCGCCGTGTTGCAGGTAATCGGCAATGGCGGCCTGGGCCGGCATCGAGGCGCAGAGCGATGTCATGAGCTTCAGGCGTTCGATCTTCTGCGCATAGCGGCCGGCCGCGACCCAACCGATGCGATAGCCCGGCGCGAGGCTTTTGGCGAACGAACCGCAATGCATCACCAGCCCTTCGGTATCGAACGCCTTGGCCGGTTTTGGCGCCTGTTGTCCGTAATACAACTCGGCGTAGACATCGTCTTCGATCAGCGGCACTTGATGCTGGCGCAGTAACTCCACCAGGTCCTGTTTCTTCGTCTCGGGCATGGTCGCGCCCATTGGGTTCTGGAAACTGGTCATGCACCAGCAGGCCTTGATCGGATGGCGTTCCAGGGTTTGCGCAAGCACGCCGAGGTCGATGCCGTCCCGCGGATGGACCGGGATTTCCACGGCTTTGAGTTTCAACCGTTCCAGTATTTGCAGGCAGGCGTAGAACGCCGGGGCTTCGATGGCCACCAGATCGCCGGGTTGGGTCACGGCTTGCAGGCACAGGTTCAGCGCTTCCAGCGCGCCGTTGGTGATCAGCAGTTCTTCCATGGGCAACATCAGCCCGCCGACCATGTAGCGCAGGGCAATTTGCCGACGCAGTTGCGGGTTGCCCGGCGACATGTCGGTGACCACCATGCGCGGGTCCATCTCACGGCTGGCACTGGCCAGCGAGCGTGATAGCCGTTGCAGCGGAAACAGCGTGGGGCTGGGGAACGCCGAGCCGAACGGTACGGTGTTCGGGTCCTTGATCGAATCGAGGACCGAAAACACCAGTTCACTGACGTCGACTTCGGTGGATTCGTTGACCTGGCTGCTGATCACCGGCTCGGAAAATGGCCGCGGTGCGTTGGCATTGACGAAATAGCCGGAGCGCGGCCGGGCGCGGATCAGGCCGCGGCGCTCCAACAGGTAATAAGCCTGGAACACCGTGGACGGGCTGACCCCGTAAGTCTGGCTGGCGTAGCGCACCGAAGGCACGCGCTGGCCGGGGTCAAGGACGCCGGTGCGGATCAGTTCAGCGATGTCGTCGGCGAATTTTTCGTAGCGTTTCATCGGTATCCCGAATTGGTGTCGTGAATCGAAAAGTGGTCGCGGTTGAAATCGCCAGGATCGCAGCCTTCGGCAGCTCCTACCATGGTACGGCATACACCTGTAGGAGCTGCCGAAGGCTGCGATCTTTTAGGCTTTGCAGTTTAAAGGCTCAACGATTCATCGGCGCAACAAACCGGCTTTTGGCCACGCTGTAGATGCCGGGTTCGTCACTGTCGACCACCTTGAAGCTGATGCCCTGCGAGCTGCTGCTCGGCCGGTCTGTAGTCATCGCCACCGATACCGGCACGTCGACAATCTCGCCTGGCGCCAGGCTCAAATCAGTCTTGCCTTGCAACTGGAAGCCGTCACCGTCGACGAGGGTCAGTCGATAGCCCTGACGTTGTTGGGTCTTGTTGATGACCTTCAGGCTGTAGATGTTTTCGATCTGCCCCTGACTGTTCTCGCGGAACAGGCCACGGTCCTTGCTCACGTCCAGCGACACCATTGGCCGTTCGACCAGTGCGACGACCAGCGCGGCGATCATCACCAGCAACACGGCGGTGTAACCGATCAGTCGTGGCCGCAGCAAGTGAGTCTTGCCGCCTTGCAACTGGCGCTCGGAGGTGTAGCTGATCAAGCCGCGCTCGTAGCCCATCTTGTCCATGATCGAATCACAGGCGTCGATGCACGCCGCGCAACCGATGCATTCCATCTGCAGGCCATCGCGGATGTCGATGCCGGTCGGGCAGACCTGTACGCAGAGCTGGCAATCGATGCAATCACCCAGGCCGACCTCGGCCGGTTTGACCTCGCGTTTACGTGGGCCACGGTTCTCGCCACGGGCGACGTCGTAGGAAATGGTCAGGGTGTCTTTGTCGAACATCACGCTCTGAAAGCGCGCATACGGGCACATGTGCATGCACACCGCTTCGCGCAGCCATCCGGCGTTGATGTAAGTGGCCCCGGTGAAGAACAGCACCCAGAACAGGCTGACGCCGCCCATTTGCAAGGTCAGCAGTTGTTCGGCCAGTGGGCGGATCGGGGTGAAGTAGCCGACGAAGGTCAAACCGGTCAGCAGGCTGATGGCCAGCCACAAGGTGTGTTTGGCCGAGCGGCGCATCAGTTTGTTCAGGCCCCAGGGCGCGGCTTGCAGCTTGATGCGCTGGTTGCGTTCGCCCTCGGTGATTTTCTCGCACCACATGAAGATCCAGGTCCAGGAGCTCTGTGGGCAGGTATAGCCGCACCAAACGCGGCCAGCGAACACGGTAATCGCAAACAGGCCGAACGCGGCAATGATCAGCAGCGCCGAGAGCAGGATGAAATCCTGCGGCCAGAACGTTGCGCCAAAGATGTGGAATTTGCTTTCGGAGAGGTCCCAGAGCACTGCCTGACGGCCGCCCCAGTTCAGCCACACCGTGCCGAAGAACAGCAAAAACAGAAATCCCGCGCCGCTGATACGCAAGGAACGGAACAGGCCGGTGAAGCTACGGGTGTGGATCAGGTTGTCGCTGGTTTTGACCTTCATCTTCGGGCGTGAAGGTTCGAATGTTTCAACGGTTCGGACGGGGATTCTCTCGCTCATGGTCTTTCGCTCATCAGCCTCCATCAGGCATGAGCACTATGAGCGGCGATCTGTTTGCATAACAGACTCAGCTATTGCTTTAAAAACCGGATCAGATGCGTATTGCAGAACCACCTGCGACAAGTTGAAGCACCTGTCTCGGCGGGCCGTCAGCGCCTATATCAGGCGCTGGCGGAAGTTGTTGATCCGGGTCAGTCAAATCACCGAATCACTGTCGGTGGCCTTCAAGTGCCGGCGTCCGTCCACTGCACCTGCTACGGTCAATGCATCGGCTTCTGCTTCGGTGATGTAGATGCGCTGGCCATTGAGGTCCACCGCCGACATGGCTTTGGCGCTGTCAGTGACGATGGTCACGTCGGGGCACAAGCGAATCTCTTCGCCATTCTCGGTGGTGAAGAAACAGGTCTGGTTTTCGATGCGCACGGTCATGGCGTGATCCTTTTTTCAACGGGTATTAAAAGGTTAGGGCGTCTGTACCGGCCATCGTTCTGTGCAACCGATTAATGGTCGACGCGGTCCATCCTCCATGACCTTTCGCGAGTACTTCAAAAGGACAGCACCATGAACGCCTGGTGGCATGAAGTCTGGGTGACCCTGCAAGCGGAATTCGCCGATATCGGCGATGCCGCGCAACTGACGCGCATCACGGTGCGCTTGCTGATGGCGGCCGTCCTCGGCGGGATTCTCGGTTTCGAGCGCGAACACAAGGGCAAGGCGGCGGGGGTGCGCACCCACATGCTGGTGGCGATTGGCGCGGCGCTGTTTGTGTTGGTGCCGCAGATGTCCGGCTCACAGGCCGACGCCATGAGTCGGGTCATTCAAGGCGTGATCGCCGGGATCGGTTTTCTGTGTGCCGGCACCATCCTGAAAAACCAGGAGGGTGATGAAGGCCACGTCAAAGGCCTGACCACGGCGGCTGGCATGTGGATGACCGCCGCGATCGGTGTCTCGGCGGGGTTGGGAAAGGAGGCGACGGCGTTGCTCAGTACGTTGCTGGCGCTGCTGATACTCGGGGTGATGCCGAGGATCGTGAGCCTGTTCGAAAAGGACCGCGAACCGTAGGAGCTGGCGGAGCCTGCGATCTTTTGATCTTAATAAGCAAAGTCAAAAGATCGCAGCCTCCGGCAGCTCCTACAGGGGATTGGCGAAGCACCGATCAACTGTCTTCATTCCGGCGCAACAATCACCGGTGGCATGGTCGTAGGCGGTTCTTCCCGTGGCGGTGGCTGGATGCCCGGCGGGTCTTGTTCGGGCACGGGCTGCGGATCGGTTGGTGGAATCACCGGGTTGTCGATGTTCGGATCAGGTGTTTCAGCCGGGAATGGATTGTTCATCTTCCTGCCTCCAGTGGCACATGGCGTGAGTCGTGCTTAAGTTGATTGACCGCTTCGCAAGGGATTTGATTCCAGCCAATTGCCGATGAACTTTTCCCGGCGGATGTCGCTCGGAACCTAAGTGAGTTCATTCCGGGGCGGATTGCCTGACGGGGTGGCAACCAGACACAAGAGCGTCCTTGGGGCGTACAGGAGTGATGCTCGATGACGGCTGAAAAACCGAATGAATTGAATTACAACCCGCACATTCCACTGTCGCAGGCTTTATTGCTGCCACGTATCGCGATCGAAAACACCATGCCGACCCTCGATGGCGGGCAGTTCGCCGTCAAGGCCGTGGTGGGCGAGGACGTAGTGGTCACCAGTAAAGTGTTTGCCGACGGTCACGACAAACTGGCCGTGCGCATTCGCTGGCGGTCCGAGGGTGATGAGGTCTGGCAAAGCGAAGCCATGAACGACCTGGGCAACAATGGTTGGCAGGGCCGGTTTCGCGTGGTTAACCAGGGCCGTCATGTCTACTGCATCGAAGCCTGGATCGACCAGTTCGCCAGTTTCCGTTATGAACTGGAAAAGAAGCACGCCGCCGCGGTGCCGGTCAGCCTGGAATTGCAGGAAGGCCGCCTTCACGTGCAACAAGCCGCCGAACGTAGCGAAGGGCAACTGAGCGAACAGTTGGCAGCACTGCATCATGAATTGTCGGGCCTGCTCGAAACCGAGCAGATCGCGCTGTTTCTGCACCAGCGTAGCGCCGAACTGATGGCCCTGGCCGATCACCGCGCTTACCTCAGTCTCAGCCCCGAGTATCCGGTGGACGTCGAGCGAGAACTCGCGCAGTTCGCCAGTTGGTACGAATTGTTCCCGCGTTCGATCACTGACGATCCGACCCGCCACGGCACCTTCAACGACGTGCATTCACGGCTGCCGATGATCCAGGACATGGGTTTTGACGTGTTGTACTTTCCACCGATCCACCCGATCGGTCGCAGCTTTCGCAAAGGCCCCAACAACTCTCTGACGGCGGGACCGGATGATCCGGGCAGCCCGTATGCCATCGGCAGCGAAGAGGGTGGCCACGAGGCGATTCATTCACAGCTCGGCACCCGCGAAGACTTTCGTCGGCTGGTGGCGGCGGCCAAGGACTACGGTCTGGAGATCGCCCTCGATTTCGCCATCCAGTGTTCCCAGGACCATCCTTGGCTCAAGCAACATCCGGGCTGGTTCAACTGGCGCCCCGACGGCACGATCAAATACGCGGAAAACCCGCCGAAGAAGTACCAGGACATCGTCAATGTCGATTTCTATGCCGCCGAGGCGATTCCGAGCCTGTGGGTCGAACTGCGCGACATCGTCGTTGGTTGGGTCGAGGAGGGCGTGAAGCTGTTTCGCGTCGACAATCCGCACACCAAACCGCTGCCGTTCTGGCAATGGCTGATCGCCGATGTGCGGGCGCTTTACCCTGACGTGATTTTCCTCGCCGAAGCGTTCACCACGCCGGCGATGATGGCGCGCTTGGGCAAGGTCGGTTACTCCCAGAGCTACACCTACTTCACCTGGCGCAACACCAAACACGAACTGGCCACTTATTTCAGCGAACTTAACGAGTCGCCATGGCGTGAATGCTACCGGCCGAACTTCTTCGTCAACACACCGGACATCAACCCGGCGTTCCTCCACGATTCCGGACGCCCCGGCTTTCTGATTCGCGCGGCGCTGGCAACCATGGGCTCGGGCCTGTGGGGCATGTATTCCGGTTTCGAGTTGTGCGAGTCGGCACCGGTGCCGGGCAAAGAGGAATACCTCAACTCCGAGAAGTATGAGATCCGCCCTCGGGATTTCACTGCGCCGGGCAACATCATTGCCGAGATCGCCCAGCTCAACCGCATTCGCCGGCAGAACCCGGCGCTGCACACGCATCTGGGGCTGAAAATCTACAACGCCTGGAACGACAACATTTTGTACTTCGGCAAGCGCAGCGCCGACGGCAGCAATTTCATTCTGGTGGCGGTCAGCCTCGATCCGCATAACGTACAGGAGGCGAACTTCGAATTGCCGCTGTGGGAAATGGGTTTGCCGGACGACGCCAGCACCCAGGGCGAAGACTTGATGAACGGCCATCGCTGGACGTGGCACGGCAAGTACCAGTTCATGCGGATCGACCCGGCGTATCAGCCGTTCGGGATCTGGAGGATTACCGCGTCTTGATCGCGCCGAGCAGTCTTCCAGGCAATTAGCCCTGTAGGAGCTGCCGCAGGCTGCGATCTTTTGCCTTTCAAATCGAAGATCAAAAGATCGCAGCCTTCGGCAGCTCCTACAGAGGATTAGCACATCTGACCGATGTGTAGAGAGTTCAACAGGAGTTTCCAATGGCGAAGAAACCCAAGGCAGCCACCTTCATCAAGGACCCGCTCTGGTACAAGGACGCGGTGATCTATCAAGTTCATGTCAAATCCTATTTCGACTCCAACAACGACGGGATCGGCGACTTTCCCGGCCTGATCGCCAAACTCGATTACATCGCCGACCTCGGCGTCAACACCATCTGGCTGTTGCCGTTCTATCCCTCGCCACGCCGCGACGATGGCTATGACATCGCCGAATACCGCGGCGTGCACAGCGACTACGGCACCATGGCCGATGCCAAGCGCTTTATCGCCGAGGCGCACAAGCGCGGCTTGCGAGTGATCACCGAGCTGGTCATCAACCACACCTCGGATCAGCACGCGTGGTTTCAGCGCGCACGCAAGGCCAAGAAAGGGTCGGCGGCGCGGGACTTCTACGTGTGGTCCGATGACGATCAGAAATACGACGGCACCCGGATCATTTTTCTCGACACCGAAAAATCCAACTGGACCTGGGACCCGGTCGCCGGCCAGTACTTCTGGCACCGTTTCTACTCCCACCAGCCCGATTTGAATTTCGATAACCCGCAGGTCATGAAAGCTGTGCTGTCGGTGATGCGCTATTGGCTCGACATGGGCATCGACGGTTTACGTCTGGACGCGATCCCGTACCTGATCGAGCGCGACGGCACCAACAATGAAAATCTGCCGGAAACCCACGACGTCCTCAAACAGATCCGCGCCGAAATCGACGCCAATTATCCCGACCGCATGCTGCTGGCCGAGGCCAATCAATGGCCGGAAGACACCCAGCTGTATTTTGGCGACACCGACAAAAAGGGCCTGAACGGCGACGAATGCCACATGGCTTTCCACTTCCCGCTGATGCCGCGCATGTACATGGCGCTGGCCCAGGAGGACCGTTTCCCGATCACCGATATTTTGCGCCAGACCCCGGAAATCCCGGCCAACTGCCAATGGGCGATTTTCCTGCGCAACCATGATGAACTGACTCTGGAAATGGTCACCGACAAGGAGCGCGATTACCTGTGGAATTACTACGCGGCCGACCGTCGGGCGCGGATCAACCTGGGGATTCGCCGCCGCTTGGCGCCGCTGATGGAACGTGACCGTCGCCGGGTGGAATTGCTCAACAGTTTGCTGCTGTCGATGCCCGGCACGCCGACCCTGTACTACGGCGATGAAATCGGCATGGGCGACAACATTTACCTCGGCGACCGCGACGGCGTGCGCACGCCCATGCAATGGTCGATTGACCGCAACGGCGGTTTCTCCCGCGCCGATCCGGCCAGTCTGGTCCTGCCGCCGATCATGGACCCCTTGTACGGTTATTTGTCGGTCAACGTCGAAACCCAGTCCGGTGATCCTCATTCACTGCTGAACTGGACCCGGCGCCTGCTAACGGTGCGCAAGCAGTCCAAGGCCTTCGGTCGCGGCACACTGAAAATGCTGTCGCCGACCAATCGTCGTGTTCTCGCCTACACCCGCGAATACACCGGGCCTGACGGCAAGCACGAAATCATTCTGTGCGTGGCCAACGTGTCGCGCAGCGCCCAGGCAGTGGAACTCGACCTGTCCGCTTATGTCGGCATGGTGCCGGTGGAAATGCTCGGCGGTAACGCATTCCCGCCCATCGGCCAGTTGAATTTCCTTCTGACCCTGGCGCCTTACGGGTTCTACTGGTTCGGCCTCGCCGCCGAAAACCAGATGCCGAGCTGGCACGTGGAACCGGCGCAAAGCCTGCCGGACTTCACCACGCTGGTGCTGAAAAAACGCATGGAAGAACTGCTGGAGTCACCGTCCAGAAATACGTTGGAGCAGGGCATCCTGCCGAACTGGTTGCAGAACCGTCGCTGGTTTGCCGGCAAGGACGCGGCCATCGAGCAGGTCAACCTGGCTTACGGCGTGCGTTTTGGTGATGCGCAGCATCCGGTGTTGTTGAGTGAAATCGAAGTCACCAGCGGCGGCCAGACCAGTCGCTATCAACTGCCGTTCGGCTTTATTGCAGAAGATCAGGTCGGCGCGGCTTTGCCCCAGCAACTGGCGCTGTCACGGGTGCGCCGTGGGCCGCAGGTCGGTTTGATCACCGATGCCTTCAGCCTGGAGAACTTTATCCGCACGGTGTTGCAAGGCATGCACGACAATCGGGTGTTGCCTTCCGATGGCGGCGAGATCCGTTTCGAACCGACGGCCGAACTGGCGAAACTGGGCCTGACGGCAGAGTCGGAAGTGCGCTACCTGTCCGCCGAGCAATCCAACAGCTCGGTGGTGATCGGCAACAGCCTGGTGCTCAAGCTGATCCGCAAAGTTGCATCGGGCGTGCACCCGGAACTGGAAATGAGCGCGTATCTGACCAGTGCCGGGTTCGGCAATATCTCGCCGCTGCTGGGGGCGGTGGTGCGTCGGGATGCGGCGGGCGAAGACAACCTGCTGATGATTGCCCAAGGCTACCTGAGCAATCAGGGCGATGCCTGGGAATGGACCCAGAACAACCTGGAACGGGCGTTGCGCGACGAGCTGGCGGACGCCATGTCCGATCAGGACCAGCACTACAACGCGCTTGGCGAGCTGAAGGATTTCGCGGCCATGCTCGGTCAACGGCTGGGCGAAATGCATCAGGTGCTTGCAGCGCCGAGCAACAACTCTGATTTCGAGCCGCAAAACACCACGCAAAAAGATGCAATGGCAACGGCCAAGGATGTGGCGGCGCAGATCGAGCATGCGCTGAAATTGCTCAAGCAGCATCAAAACGAACTGAACCCGGCGGACAAAACCCTGGTCAGCCGTTTACTGGACAACAAAAAAACCATCCTCAGCCACGTGCAGGAGTTGGGCAAAAAGACTACGGGTGGGCTACGGATTCGCGTACATGGCGACTTGCACCTTGGCCAGGTACTGGTGATCAAGGGCGATGCCTACCTCATCGATTTCGAAGGCGAACCGGCGCGACCGTTGCATGAACGCCGAGGCAAGCACAGCCCGTACAAGGATGTCAGCGGTGTATTGCGTTCCTTCGACTATGCGGCGGCGATGACCATCAACGTGCACAACGTCGACAACACGGAGCAGGCACAGGCGGCTCGCAAGCGAGTGGCGGATCGTTATTTGAGTGAAGCAAAACAGGCATTTGTCGACGCTTATCGGCTGGCGGCAGCTACGCTTGGCCATGCATGGCAAGATCCCGAAGGCGAGGACGCCGCACTGGCGTTGTTCGGCCTGGAGAAGGCGGCGTATGAAGTGGCCTATGAGGCGGAAAATCGCCCCACCTGGCTGCCCGTGCCGTTGCACGGTTTATATGGATTATTGAGTGGGCTTAAACCCTTTTCCGATCTTGGTGGAGAGTAGTCATGAGTTTCTCGAACAAGGAACAGGGTCATCATCACAAAGAGGCGCTGCTACCCAGGGCGCGCGATATCGACGCACTGGTGCGTGCCGAGCATCACGACCCTTTTGCAATTCTCGGCCCTCACGGCGACGGTGCCGGCGGACAATTCATTCGAGCGTACCTGCCGGACGCCTTGAGCGTGCAGGTGGTGGCCAAGGAATCCGGGGAAGAGCTCGGCAACCTTGAAGCGACCCAGACACCGGGGTTGTTCGTCGGGCACTTCGACCGGGCGCAACCGTATTTGCTGCGGACCCGCTGGGCCGGTGGCGAACAGACTGCCGAAGATCCTTACAGCTTTGGCCCATTGCTCGGTGACATGGACTTGTACCTGTTCGCCGAGGGCAATCACCGTGATCTGAGCAGCGCCCTCGGCGCACAGTTGAAGACCGTGGACGGGGTCGACGGCGTGCGCTTCGCGGTGTGGGCACCGAATGCCAAGAGGGTATCGGTAGTCGGTGACTTCAACGTCTGGGACGGTCGCCGTCATCCGATGCGCCTGCGCCACCCGACCGGCGTCTGGGAGTTGTTCATTCCACGCCTGCAAGCGGGCGAAGCCTACAAATACGAAATCCTCGGCAAGGACGGGATTCTGCCGCTGAAGGCCGATCCGATGGCGCTGGCCACCAGCCTGCCGCCGGATACCGCGTCGAAAGTCGCCTCACCCTTGAAGATTGACTGGCAGGACCAGGACTGGATGCTGTCCCGAGGCGAACGTCATCGCCCGACCGCGCCGTTGTCGATCTACGAATTGCACGCCGGTTCCTGGCAATGCGAACTGGACGATCTTGGCGAAGTGGCTCGCCAGTACACCTGGCCCGAATTGGCCGAGCGGCTGATTCCTTACGTCAAAGAGCTGGGTTTCACCCACATCGAGCTGATGCCGGTCATGGAACACCCGTTCGGTGGTTCGTGGGGTTATCAGTTGCTCTCGCAATTTGCCACCAGCGCCCGTTACGGCACGGGGGATGAATTCGCGGCGTTCGTTAACGCATGCCACCAGGCCGAAATCGGCGTAATTCTCGATTGGGTACCGGCGCATTTTCCCACCGATACCCATGGCTTGGCGCAGTTCGACGGCACGGCGCTGTACGAATACGGCAACCCGCAGGAAGGCTTTCACCAGGATTGGGACACGCTGATTTACAACCTCGGCCGCACCGAGGTGCACGGCTACATGCTGGCCTCGGCGCTGCACTGGCTCAAGCACTTCCACGTCGACGGCCTGCGGGTCGATGCCGTGGCCTCGATGCTCTACCGCGATTACTCACGCAAGGCCGGCGAGTGGGTGCCAAACCGCCATGGCGGTCGGGAAAACCTTGAGTCGATCGACTTCCTGCGCCACCTCAACGATGTGGTCGCACTCGAAGCACCGGGTGCACTGGTGATTGCCGAAGAGTCCACCGCGTGGCCGGGTGTCAGCCAAAGTACGCAACAGGGTGGCCTCGGCTTCGCCTACAAATGGAACATGGGCTGGATGCACGATTCGCTGCACTACATCCAGCAAGACCCGGTGTACCGCGCGCATCACCACAACGAGCTGAGTTTCGGTCTGGTCTACGCCTGGTCCGAGCGTTTCATCCTGCCGATTTCCCACGACGAAGTGGTGCACGGCAAACATTCGCTGATCGACAAGATGCCCGGCGACCGCTGGCAGAAATTCGCCAACCTGCGGGCCTACCTGAGTTTCATGTGGGCGCATCCGGGCAAGAAGCTGTTGTTCATGGGCTGTGAGTTCGGTCAGTGGCGCGAGTGGAATCACGACCAGCAACTGGACTGGTACTTGCTGCAATACTCCGAACACAAAGGCGTGCAGAAGCTGGTGGGCGACCTCAATCGCCTGTACCGCGAAGAGCCTGCACTGCACGAGCAGGACGATGTGCCGCAAGGCTTCCAGTGGTTGATTGGTGACGACGCGATCAACAGCGTCTATGCGTGGCTGCGTTGGAGCAAGGAAGGGCGGCCGGTGTTGGTGGTGGCCAACTTCACCCCGGTGCCCCGTGAGGCGTATCGGGTCGGCGTGCCGTTCGCCGGTCGCTGGACCGAGTTGCTCAACAGCGATTCGGCGACCTATGCCGGTTCCAATTACGGCAACAGTGGCGGGGCGTTTACCGAGGAAGCGCCGAGCCACGGGCAGGCGTTGTCGCTGGTGCTGAACTTGCCGCCGTTGGCGGTGTTGATGTTGAGTCCTGAGGGCTGATCCCAAACCGCTGATCGCGAGCAAGCTATGCTCCTACAAAGGCAAAAGCGCCGAATACCTGTAGGAGCAAGGCTTGCCCGCGATGGCGTCAGCCCAGTCAATACAACTCTTGAGGTCTGTTCCTCACCACCGCATCCGCACACCCAGGCTGCCGATGATCCCGTTCAGATCATTGTCATCCACATCGCTGCTGTAATCGGCGCTGACATACAGGCTCACTGTCGGCGTGACCTTTGCCACCAACCCCAATCCCAACTCGACCGTCGAAGAGTTGCGACTGCTGCTGATCTTGTCGACCTGATCGAGCGTCACGGTATTGCCGGTATACACCGTGTGCCACAAGTTAGTCCGCACATAGGGTTCGACGGGCAGGCCGTTGATGTCGTAACTCCCTTTCAATTTGGCACCGACCCGGCCGCTCCACGACGTCAAGTCGCTGGACGACGCATTGGCTGAGCCCGCGTAAGGGGTATCCAGGGTGATCCGCTGATTGATCAATTGCGCTTGGGGTTCAACCACCCAATTTTCGCTGATGCCAATCGGGAAGCCACCTTCGACCGACAGTGTCATCGCGCTGCCTTCGGTAATTTGCCGCGCGCCTTGTTCGTTGCGACTGACACCGTTGACCCGGCCACCGCTGGCCGACAGATCGACGTGCCAGCCTTGTGGGCCGGTCAGGCTGTAGTAGGCGCCGAGGCTTTGGCCTTGCAGGTTGAGGGTATCGGTATTCGGGTCGGACATGCCGCGATTGGTCACCAGGCCATTGCTGTTGCCCTGGATCTGGCTGGTGCCGCCAATCAGGCCGACCCGTTGGGTATGGCCGCTGTTGCTTTGCAGGGTCAGGATCGCCGGGCCTTTGAGTTCGCCTGAACCGAAATTGGTAAAGCCTTGGGCGAGGGCGTCGGTTTGTGCCTGGCGTGATGCCTGTCCGTAAATCTGATCCCAGGCATAGGGCGTTGCGTCTTCGGTGGTGAAGCGGCTACTTCGTATGTCGGGATTGGGGCTGAAACGGCCAGGGTAAGTGGTGTCAAGAGCAGGCAAGGTAAGCACGGGAACGTCCTGGCGGTACCAGGGCGTTACTTCTTCCTCGGCCGGTTGGGCCTGTACTTCCATGGAGGAGCACAGCAGGAGTGAACTCGAGACAGTGCAAAAAGTGACTTTGATCTCTTGTTGGGTGAGTGAAGTTCTCATGGCGGGGCTACCTTGCAATCGCGTGCCGTACTTGCCTTGGCGTCTCTCCTACCCCGAACGAGGGGCGACCGAATGTATGGGGGCAAGCCGGGGGCCGCCCGTTTTCGCGGGTGTCTTGCGGGCTTGTCCCTGATTGTGTTTCCGGGGGTAGTACGGTGAAGTCAAGAAGACCCCTGCCACTGCGTCAAGAAAATGGCCGATAAATGGTAGGGCTATTTTTGCTTATATAAGTGACTGATTTACGGCGCATCCCTAAGTTCTTGTTTATTGGAAAATTCGTCAAAAAACTCGCGGGCTAGAGCGATTGCTCGGCGTTACCAGCTGACCCTGATTCCCAGGTTGCCGGCCATTCCTCGCTGCTGATTACTGTCGATATTGCTGCTGTAATCGGCGTTGGCGTACACGCTGACGCTGGGGGCGAGGGTCAGGATGGCGCCGAGGCCAAGATCGGCCCACGAAGTCTTTTGTTCGGTGTCGATGTCGGTGGTTTCGGCAAAAGTGACCGTGTCGGTCCCGGAAAAGGTATGCCAAACGTTGGCGCGCAGGTAGGGTTCCAGCGGCAGGCCGCTGACGTCGTAACGACCTTTGAGGCGGGCGCCGAAGCGCCCGGTCAAGGCCGGATCGGAATCGAAGGACACCCGGGAAACACCGTCGTCCTGACTGTCCAGATCAATTTGTTGGTGAATGATTTGCGCCTGGGGTTCGATGACCCAATTGTTTGCCAGTGCGAAGGGATAACCGGACTCCACTGAAAGGGTCAGGGCATGCCCGTCATTGTCGAGTTTCAGGCCCCGATCGGAATGGCTATCACCGTCGAGCCAGGTGAACATCACCACCGCGTCGAGGTAGGCATTGTTGCGACTGGTCAGGGACCAGTAGGCACCGAGGCTGTCGCCCTCAAGCTCGACTTTGCCGGCGCGCTTGTCTTCGAAGCCCTGATTGAAACCGTCGACATCACCCTTCAGACGGCTGTGGCCGACGAAAAAACCGCTGCGCTGGGTTTGCCCGCCCGCCAATTGCGAACCGAAAAGATCGTTGCCGACCTGGAAGCCATTGAGCGAACCGTCGAGCCTGGGTGTCACGGTGCCGGCCCAGGTTTGCTCGTAATTCTTGCCATAGACGCGGCCCCAGCCTGCGCCGAATGTTCCGGTTTCGGTCAGCAGGCGTTGATCGCCCTGGCGATCGTGAAAGGTGCCGAGGGCGGTCAGGGTCAATTGCGCCGCTGCTGGCGGCAACACTGACCAGGTCGGGACTTCCGGACGGTACAAGGGGATCGGCGCGGACCCGGGTGCGGGAACTGGCACCGACGGACTGCCGGCCGCCGCCACTGGCGTCGCCACCAGAGGTACCAGAATCGGCGGCAGCGTCGGGTCTGGGTTGGGCACAGCAACCAGCGGAACCGCCACGGCGGCCGAGCGCAAGTACCAACTGTTTTCACTGCCGACCGTGACACCGCCCTTGTACAGGACGTAATCGAAGGCACCGGCTGATACTGGAACTTTAAGGCTGAAGGCATCGCTGTTGCTGACGGCGGTGCCTTGGGCCTGTACCACTTGAATGCCGTTTTGCAAGGTTTCTGCGCCTGTGCCACCCAGGTTGCTGACGGTGATGGCCGTGGTGCCTGTGAGCGCTCCGTCGTTGACCACCAGTGTGTCGCTCGGTGAACTGTCATCGCCAAGCGCGCTTTGCACCCACAACTGTCCGCCATTACCTGCGTAATTACCCTGCACCGTCAGCGTGTCGCTGGTATTGCCACCGCTCAGATCGATGATCCCGGCGTTGTTCAGGGTGGCGCGTTGGCCGGCGGTGAAGGGCGTGATGCTGCCTTGAGTGGACGTCAGAACGCTGCTGCCGTCGATGTTGAACACGCCGGTGCCGCTGGTGCCGTCACCGAGAACGAAGTTACCGGCGAGATCCAACTGCGAGCCGTTGTTCAGGTTGACCGTTTCCCAATTGGTGTAGCGCCCGGCGCCCGCGGTTGTAGTGCGGTCGAAGGTCAGCACATCGATGCCGTTGCCGCCGTTGAGGCTGGGTGTCTGAGCGAGTGTGCTGTCGCCGAGATTGCGCAGCGTTGCACTGTCATTGCCGTCCTCCATCAGGATCTGCGAACGGATGATGCCGCCGCCATTCCAGACAAAGGTGTCGTTGCCGGTGCTGGTGCGGACCTCGCCAACGATCTCTCCGCCAGTCACCGTGATGCTGTCGTTGCCGCCGCTGACGCTGATGTTGCCGCCAATCCTGCCACCGGAAACGATGATGGTGTCGGTACCGAAACCGGTGACCAGATTGCCGAGGATTTGCCCTGCGGACATGTCGAACAGATTGTTGTCGAGCTTCATGTCCACCCGGCCGATGGTGCCCCCCGTCATTGTGGCGGTGTCGCCGTCCTCGAAGGCACCGACGATCGTACCGTTGCTCATCTTGAACACATCGCGTCCATCGCCTTGGGCAAGGGACTGAATGATCCCGCCGCTCATGCTGAAATTGTCGGTGCCGTTACCCTGGTCGACGGCACCGAGAATCTGGCCGGCACTGATGCTGAAAACATCGATGCCATCACCCTGAACAACGTTGCCGGCGATACGCCCGGAGTCCATCCTGACCGTGTCGCTGCCGGCACCAAAGGTCACGTTACCGTTGATGATACCGGTGCCGTTGGCGGGCAGATTCAGGGTGTTGTTGCCCGTCTGATCGGTCAGCGGACCGCTGCTGGCGCTGTCGCATGTGAAGGTGTCGTTGCCGGCGGTCGGGGTTAGAGTGCAGGCCGCTTGGGAGGCTGGGGACCAGCCGACGCATAGCCAGAGGGAAAATGCACAGGCGCTGTAACGGTACTTGGGTTGGTCTGTCGAAATTGTCATGCTCGTCTCCGCGTTGGGGTGGTGACTGAGCAACGGCATCAGACACCCTCGGCAGCGCGGGTTGCGAGACATATCGTGAAGGTAAACCCCCGTAATCGAGAACCTTCGCAGCAACGACGGCCACTGTGAGTCGCATGTCCGTACGATCGATGGTGCACGGACGTCAGCAGCCTAACAGCGGTATTTGGGTGTCGCTACTGTCATAAGTAACAGGTATGCCGGTCCTGATCGGCAAAAATCTACCCTCACAGCCGCACTTCAACCGCCAGCGGCAGATGATCCGACAGATGCGTCCAGGGTTTACTGCCGAGGATTTTCGGCTCATGACTGCTGGCATTGCGCAGATAGATGCGGTCCAGGCGCAGCAGTGGAAAACGTGCAGGGTAGGTTTTTGCGGGGCGGCCGTGGTGGCGTTCGAAGGCTTCGTGCAGATAGTCGCGACGGGCGAGGGCGGCGTTGCCTTGCAGCTGCCAGTCGTTGAAGTCGCCGGCGATGATTACCGGTGCTTCGTCGGGCAGGGATTCGAGCAACTGGCAGAGCAATTGAAGCTGCAACTGGCGATGACTTTCCAGCAGGCTCAAATGCACGCAGATTGCATGGACCTCAGCGTGCCCCGGAACGTCCAGCACGCAATGCAGCAGCCCGCGTCGCTCGGGGCCGGTGATGGAAACATCGAGGTTGCGGTATTCGCGAATCGGGTATTTCGACAGCAGCGCATTGCCGTGGTGGCCGTCGGGATAGACCGCATTACGGCCATAGGCGAAATCGCTCCACATGCTATCGGCCAGAAACTCGTATTGCGAGGTTTGCGGCCAGTCGTTGTAGCGCGAGGAATGCCGGTCATGTTCGCCGACGACTTCCTGCAAAAACACCAGGTCCGCCGACGTGCTGCGTACCGCTTCGCGCAGCTCTGGCAGGATGAATCGTCGGTTGAGCGCGGTGAATCCCTTGTGAGTATTGACGGTCAGCACACGCAGTCGATGGATGGCCGGCGGTTTGTCCAACGGCACTGATTCGACCGTCTGCGGCTTGGAGGTACTGGTCACTTTCACTCCTCTGAATCAAGGCAAGCTTATCTATGCGACTGATCTTGGGGCGGGCAGTTCACTTTGTAGGAGCTGCCGCAGGCTGCGATCTTTTGATTTGTTACGCGAAGATCAAAAGATCGCAGCCTGCGGCAGCTCCTACAGGGAGTTTGGGGTGTCAGATGAAGACAATTTCATACGGCAAGCGCATCCGTTCCAGCAGGATCCGTGGCAGTAGCGGGGCGATGCCGATCGCCGGTTCACCGTCGAGCTGGCTGGCGTAGGCATGGGTCGCGTGGCTTTTGCGCGCGACGGTCCATGTGTCCAGGCGAACCTTGCGGGCACGGTGCCAGGGAATCGAATCCCGGTCGCGCGTCGGCCAGTGCCAGGCCCAGACCGGTACTTCATTGAAGTCGGCACCGGCGATGTTTGCGGCGGCGGCGCTGGCACGGCCGACGGCGTCGTGATCGCGGGTACCGTCTTCGGACCAGGTGCTGAACACCACGTCGCCGGGCCGCAGGTAGCGGGCGATGAAGCGGGTCAATGCTTGTTCATGCTCGGCCAGAGCGTTGTCGGTGAAGCCGCCGCGAATCCATTTCAGACTGTGCATCGGCAACCCGAGCCGGCGCAGGGCTTCAACGCTCTCCTGGGAGCGAAACACGCTGAGGCGCTTCTCCGACCATTGCTGCGATCCCGGATGGCTGGCACTGCCGTCGGTCACCGAAATCAATTGCAGCGGATGGCCCATGGCGCTAAGTAATTGCAGGAGTCCGCCGCAGGTCACCACTTCATCGCCCGGATGCGGGGCGATCACCACGGCGCGAGCACCGGGCGGGACCAGCGACTGTGTGTTGATAACCGGAATATTGTCCAGTTGCGGGGCGCTGTTCCAGATCTGTGCTGGCAGGCTGTGTTCACTGATGGAAACAGGTTTCATGGGTGACGTCCTTGTTTCGTTTCGCCTTCAGTCGTGCGCAATGCTTGCTGCAAGCAAGCCCGGCAGACCCGTGAGGACGGGTTGCTAGCCCTTCGCGGCATTCCGAACCCTGGAGTGCCGCGCATCGAGTATTGCTCATGAAGCGCTATCCGTCGCCTCTGAGCTTGATCCAAAGTGTTTTTTTATCTGACAAGCCTGCGGCTCAGCTCATTCGTCTTCCTCTCGCTGCAATTCGAACAACAGCAGCGAACGGCCGGTGACCGAGTACTCGTGGCCCAACTCGAAGCGTTCCTGGCCGCGAATCGACGGCTGGTTGGTGTCGATCATGCAGGTCCAGAAGCCGCCGTCAGGCACTTCCGGCAACTGGAAGTTGACGATGTCGTGATGGGCGTTGACCACCAGCAACAGGGTGGCGTCGGCGCCTTTGCGGCGGATGCCGGTTTCCTGGGCACGCCCGTCGAGTAGCATGCCGAGGCAGCGATTGTGTGCGTCATGCCAATGTTCGGTGGTCATCTCGGTGCCGTCCGCCGCGAGCCAGGTGACGTCCTTGACACCGATGTCCTCGTTGTAATTGCCCACCAGGAAACGCCCGCGGCGCAGGATCGGGTAGGCCAGACGCAGCTTGATCAGACGTTTGACGAACTTGAGCAGCGCCTTGCCGTCCTCACTCAGGTCCCAGTTGACCCAGCCGATCTCGCTGTCCTGGCAATAGGCGTTGTTGTTGCCGTCCTGGGTGCGGGCGAATTCATCGCCGGCCACCAGCATCGGCGTGCCCTGAGCCAGCAGCAAGGTGGCGAAGAAATTGCGCATTTGTCGATGGCGCAGGGCGGTGATCTCAGGGTCGTCGGTAGGGCCTTCGACACCGTGGTTCCACGACAGATTGTTATTGCTGCCGTCCTGATTGTTTTCGTCGTTGGCTTCGTTGTGTTTGTCGTTGTACGACACCAGATCGTTCAGGGTGAAACCGTCATGAGCGGTGACAAAGTTCACCGATGAATAAGGGCGCCGGCCGCGCTGGTTGAACATCTCACCGGACGCCGTCATGCGGCTGGCGAAGTCGGCCAGCTGCCCGTCGTCGCCTTTCCAGAACGCGCGCACGGTGTCGCGGAACTTGTCGTTCCATTCCACCCATCCCGGCGGAAAATTACCGACCTGATAGCCGCCGGGGCCGCAGTCCCAAGCCTCGGCAATCAGCTTGACCTGGCGTAGCACCGGGTCCTGGCGACAGGCCACGAGGAAACTGTGACGTTCGTCGAAGCCGTCGTGATAGCGCCCGAGAATGGTTGCCAGGTCGAAGCGGAAACCGTCGACATGCATTTCCGAGGCCCAGTAGCGCAGGGAGTCGGTGACCATTTGCAGCACGCACGGGTGGCTCAGGTCGAGGGTATTGCCGGTGCCGGAATCGTTGATGTAGAAGCGCTTGTCGTCGGGCATCAAGCGGTAGTAGGAGGCGTTGTCGATGCCGCGCATGGACAGGGTCGGGCCTTGTTCATTGCCCTCGGCGGTGTGGTTGTAGACCACGTCGAGGATCACTTCCAGATTGGCTTCGTGCAGGTGCGCAACCATTTCCTTGAATTCGGCGATCTTGCCGCTGGCCAGGTAGCGCGGGTCGGGGGCGAAGAAGGCGATGCTGTTGTAGCCCCAGTAATTGGTCATGCCCTTGTGCAGCAAATGCTGGTCATTGACGAAGGCATGGATCGGCAACAGCTCGACGGTCGACACGCCGAGTTTACGGATATGTTCGAGCACATCATCGACCATCAACCCGGCGAAGGTGCCGCGCAGATTCTCGGGGACGGAAGGGTGGCGCATGCTGATGCCGCGCACGTGGGTCTCGTAAATGATCGTTTTGTCCCACGGCACACTGACGCGATGGTCGTGGCCCCAGGTGTGCGCCGGGTCGATGACCTTGCACTTGGGCACGAACGGCGCACTGTCGCGTTCATCGAAACTGAGGTCGGCGTCAGGGTGGCCGATGGTGTAGCCGAACAGCGCCTCGGACCATTTCAATTTACCGACCAGTTGCTTGGCGTAAGGGTCGATCAGCAGCTTGTTGTGGTTGAAGCGATGGCCGTTGGCCGGGTCGTACGGACCGTAGACACGATAGCCGTAGATCAGCCCCGGATGGGCGTCGGGCAAGTAGCCGTGGTAGATCTCGTCGGTGTATTCCGGCAGTTCGATCCGTTCGATTTCCACTTCGCCGGCGTCGTCGAAAATGCACAGTTCGACCTTGGTGGCGTTGGCGGAAAACAAAGCGAAATTGACCCCCAGTCCATCCCAGGTCGCACCCAGCGGAAAGGGCAATCCTTCACGGATTCGCGAGGGCTCGGTTTGGGATGCTGGTGTGTCTTTCTTTGCACGGGTCATAGGTGCTCCTGCATTTTTTTACCGGGCGAACGCGCCCTCGGTGGCGAAAGAAACTCGCCACGCAGTCAATCAGTACCACGCTTGAAAAAGTCAGACCGCTGGCGGTTTCCGCGCTGCGCGAGGCTTTTTCTCGACGGCCTTTTCCCCAGGCGGGATCACGGCCGAGGCCGCAGCCGGCTTGGCTTTGGCCTTGGTTTTTGCTTCGCTGGCCTTGCCATTGAGTGTTTTGCCATCCAATGCTTTGCCGCCATCGGCCTTGGATGCAGAGGATTTACTGCCCGTGGCTTTCGGGGATTTTTTCGGCGCCAGGGCTTCGGCTTCGGCCAGCTTGCGCGCCATCTCCCAATGCCGGGCTTCCTCGCCTTCTGGCTTACCTTCCGATTCCCAGATCTGATAGGCAAACTCGCGGATGCGTTTATCGTCGGTACTCATCGCAATGCTCCTGAACTGAACTCAAGTGTGGGTAGTTTGGATAATGAGATTGACCGGGAAGTCCCCCAGCGCGGCGCTGATCATCAGCTCCTTGTGTTGTGTGACTGCGACGCTGGAAAAAAGTCCCTTCAGATTTTCTTCGGGTTCGGTGAACGGCAATTTGACCCGGGTGTCGCCCCACAGCGGCGCGTTGACGTGGGGGGCGGCACTGTTTTTCAGCAGTTCGGCACAGCGTATCGGCACGATGACGATAACCCGTTGACCTTCCCATTCGCGGACAAAACCCAGCACTCGACCGGCCTCGCTGCCCACGACTTCAAGGGCCCGGTAAGTGCCGCGCCGAAATAGTTCGGTATGCGCGGCACGCAGGTTCAAGGCCAGGGCAATCAAGGTTTGCTTGATGCGCCCGTCGCGCCAGTTGGCCAACAGCTCGGGTAGATCAATCGCTTGCTGCAGCGCTTGCTCGCGGCCGGCGTAATCCACCGGCCGGCGGTTGTCCGGATCGACCAGGGAAAAGTCCCAGAAGTCGTTGCCCTGATAGAGGTCCGGCACCCCCGGCACGGTCATGCGCAGCAAGGTTTGCGCCAATCCGTTGAGTGCGCCGGGAACGGAAAGCGCTTGCGCCGCTTTGCCCAAGGCCGAGCGCAGAAGTTCGCCTTCCGGTGTCAGCAGCAGGCCATGGATGAAAGCCTGGGTGGCTTGTTCGTAGGCATCGTTTGGCGCGCTCCAGCTGCTCTGCAATTTGGCTTCGCGCAGGGCTTTTTGTTGCCACTGCCACAGGCGTTCGGCGTAGGCCTGTAAGGCAGGGTGATCATCGCTGCGCAGGTCGAGTGGCCAACTGCCGAGAATGGCTTGATACAGGATCAACTCATCTGCCGCAGACGGTAGTTGGTCATCGTTGCGCAGGGGGCGGGCGAGGGCGCGCCACAGGCCGATCTGGTCGGCATACCAGGCACTGCGTTCGCTCAATACCGCCAGGCGCGCGCGGCTGTCTTCGCCGCGTTTGTGATCGTGGGTGGCGGTGGCCAGCAAATTGTCGGGAAACGTTTCCAGGCGCTGGATGCATGCCTGATGAAAGTCCGCAACCGGCGCGCTGAATTGTTCAGTGCTGAACCCGACATCGTTGCGCGACAGCAACACGGCCGAGCGATAGAACGCCGTGTCTTCCACCGCTTTCGCCGCCGCCGGTGAAGTGAGCTGTTGAAAGCGCACGCAGGCATGCTTGAGTCGCTTGCGAGTGCGACCCGCCGGGCGTTTGCGCCAGGATTCTCCGCCCAGCCAACCGGCCAGGTTATCGAGTACCGGCCAGTCGGATTCGCCAAGGGTTTGTCGGGCACCGTCCATGGCCTGCTGGAAAAATGCGTTGTCCTCGGCCGGGCGTCCCAATGGGCTGATGTAGGTGCGGTACACCGGGAAATGCACGATCAGCGCCTGCAACGCTCGGCGGATCGCGCCGAGGGTCAGGTCGCGGGTCATCAGGTCGTCCCGGGCCACTTGCAACAAGGCTTGGGCGACACTTTCGAAATCCCCGGCCAGCGAACCGTTGAGGATTTGCTGGCGTGCCAGTTGCGCTTCCTGGCGGAAATCGGCCGGCCGTGCGCTGTGCCGATGCCAGAGTTCACCCAAGGTCTGTTCACCCTGGGGGTCGTGTTGCAGCAGTGACAACTGGTTCATGAATTCATAGCCAGTGGTGCCATCCACCGACCAGTCGCGATGCAGGGTTTCGCCTTCGCCAAGGATCTTCTCGACATAGATCGGCAAGTGTCGGCCCGGCGCCAGGCCGTCGACCCGTCGCCGCAGTTTGCGGCAGTAACCCCGAGGGTCGGCGAGGCCGTCGATGTGGTCGATGCGCAGGCCGTCGATCAAGCCGTCCGCCACCAATTGGAAGATTTTCGCGTGGGTCGCTTCGAACACGGCCGGGCGCTCGACGCGCAAACCGCCCAGTTCATTGATATCGAAAAAACGCCGCCAATTGATGTCGTCCGCTGCCGTACGCCAACTGGCGAGACGGTAGCTCTGGCGTTCCAGGAGGTTATGCAGGCGCTGGAAACCGTCGGCGGTGAGTGAGTCGTAGGCGCTTAGATTGTGTTCAATGGCCTGAAGCATGAGCGGATCACTGGCCAGCTCGCGTAGCTCGTCTTTCAAGGGCTTGGCCAGGCTGTGAGCATCCATCTGATAGCTCAAGGTGCTGAAACGGTCGGCCAGTGATTTGAGTTGTTCGTTGTCGGATTTGAGCAGTTCGCCGTAGTCCGCGGGACGGATCGGGAAGTGATGCTCGTAATGCTCGACATGGAACGCTCCCTTTTTCGAATCGAAGCGCAGGGGCAGGGTGCCGTCCTGCAAGGCAATCCCATAGTCGCTGCCCAGGAATGGCAGTAACAATTGGCCTTCCATCAATGGATCGGAGGAATGCCACTGAATATCGAAGAACTCGCCATAGGGGCTCAGGCGCCCCCATTCCAGCAAATCCAGCCACCAGGGATTGTCGCTACCGCCGACCGCCATGTGGTTGGAGACGATGTCGAGGATCAGCCCCATGTTCTGCCCGCGCAACGCCGCGACCAGTCGACGTAACGCCGCTTCGCCGCCCAATTCCGGGTTGACCGAGGTCGGGTCCACCACGTCGTAGCCATGCATGGAACCTGCCCGCGCGCTCAACAGCGGCGAGGCATACACATGGCTGATGCCGAGGCGGGCGAAGTACGGCACCAGCGGCACCGCATCGTCGAGGGTGAAACCCTTATGAAATTGCAGCCGCAGGGTCGCCCGCAGTGGCTGCACGGATGCTTGAGTCATTGGTCACGCTCGGCCGCCTGAAGTCGCGCGCAGGCGAGCAGTTCCAGGCGCCGGGCGGCGTCCGGATCGTCGAGCAGGGCTTCACTGTACCCCGGCAAGCGTCGCGACCAGTTGGGATGGGTGTCGATGGTGCCCGGCAGATTCGCCTGTTGTTCGATGCCCAGCGCATCTTCCAACGGCAGCAACACCAACGGCGCGCGGGTGTGGCCGAGGAAACGCACGCTGGCGTCGAGCACCTGATCGGTTTCGTGGGACTCTTCGCGAAAGTTCTGCGGGTCCTCGCTCAACGCCCGGCGCAGGCCTTCGCGCTCACGTTCGCGATGCTGGCGCCACTCGATTTCGCCACTGGCATCGACCAGGCCGAGGCGCGCATTCCAGTCGATATCACGGCCATGCCACCAGCCGTTGAGCGTCGGCAGATCGTGGGTACTGGTGGTCGCCAAGGCGTTGTCCGACCAGTCGAGAATCGGTTTGAAGTGAGTGTTGTCCTGTTCGAACAGCAACACCCGCATGCCGAGCATCGAACGGGCAATGAGTTTTTCCCGCAGGCCGTCGGGCACGGTGCCGAGGTCTTCACCGAGGACGATGGCCTGGTGGCGATGGGATTCCAGCGTCAGCAGACGCAGCAGGTCGTCCACCGGGTAGTAGAGATAGGCGCCGTCGGCGGGCGGCGCGCCATTGGGAATCACCCACAGGCGTTGCAGGCCCATGACATGGTCGATGCGCAGGCCTCCGGAATGGGCGAAGTTGGCGCGGAGCATTTCGATGAAAGCGCGGAAACCGTTGCGCACCAGACCTTCCGGGGAAAACGCGGAAATCCCCCAGCCTTGACCGGTGCGGTTGAGAATGTCCGGCGGTGCGCCGACGGTGAGCGCAGCGAGCAATTCATCCTGGCGACTCCAGGCCTGGCTGCCGCCGCCATCGGCACCGACGGCCAGATCGGCAATCAGGCCAATGCTCATGCCGCTGCTGCGCGCGGCGGCTTGTGCACGCTCCAGGCAACGTGTGATCAGCCATTGGCAGAACACGAAGAATCCGATACGTCCGGCATTTTCCTCGGCGAATTCGGCCAGGGCAGCGCTGCGCGGGTTGCGCCATTGCTCGGGCCATTGTCGCCAGTCGAGGCTTTCACCGTTTGCTGCGCGTGCCTCTTGTATGGCCTCGAAGCGGCAGTGGTTCTCCAGGGCTTCACCGCCGGCGTGACGGAAGCTGCTGAAGTCGGGATGTAACGGATGTTCGCCCTGCACGAAACCTTCGTACAGCGCTTGCAACAATCGATGCTTGGCTTCGGCGGCGGCGGGCCAGTCGATCAAAGGTAGCTCTTCAAGGTGCTTGAGCTCGATCGCCAAGCCCGTGGCATCGATGGCCGTACGCAGCGCGCGTTCGCCAAGGATCGCCCCCGGCGCGGAATACAGGCTGTTGAGGAACAAGCGGCTGGACGGCGAGTAAGGGCTATAGCGCTGGGTGTCGCTGGCGAACATCGCGTGCAGTGGACTGATCGCCAGTGCTTCGGCGCCGCGTTCACCCGCCACCCGTGCCAGATCCTCCAGGGCCTGAGTGTCGCCGAACCCGCCATCACCGGCGCGGCGCAAGGCGTACAACTGCACGCTCAGGCCCCAGGTGCGCGGAATCGGGCTGTCCACGGCATCGCCGACGCTGTAGCAACGCTCCGGGGCCACGGCCAGGGTGAAGGTTTGTCCGTCGATGCTGACGTGCTGATAACCGACCGGAATCAAACCCGGCAACACCGCCTCGCTGTCGAGCTTGAGGTTGAGCCGCGAACCGTCCTCCAGGTGAATCTCGCAGGGCGTGTGCGGTTCAAAGTGATGCCCCAGATTGAGGCCGACGCCGAAGTCGGCGGTGATCAACGGCGGCAAGCGCCGGGTTTGCTGTACTTGCTGCAATTCGAGCAGGCTGGCATCGATTTCCTGTGCACTCCCGGCCGGATGACCGAGGCCGGTAAGAACGTTGCGCAGCACTGAGGGCGCGACTTTTTGCGGGCGACCGTTGGCGTCGATCCAGTCGACCGCCAGGCCCGCACGGCTGGCGAGGATTTCCAGTTGCGCATCGCTCATTGGCGCTCTCCATCAAGGGGTAGCAAGGGGCTTGCGGCGGTGAGGCTGACAAGCGCGCAATACGGGGGCAGCGTGCCTTGATCCAGGCGCGCGGCAGAATGCGGCGGGTGTTCGAACAGCAGCGAAGCACCGGCCGGCAGAGAATGGGGCACCGCTGTGGCGCTGAGGTTCAAGTCAATGCGCAATTGACTGCCGTCACCCAGCCGCCAGGATGCGCTCACCGCACCTGTGCCGAGCACGTTGGCATCCAGCGCCTGGGTGCCGGGCAGGCGCGGGATGATCTGCCGATGGCGGATCTGCAACAATTGCCGATAGAAGTCGTTCACGGCGCAGTTGCCAGATGTCGTGAGTGTGGGCCGGGACGCCTCGAACGTCTGTGGTGCATTCGGGTCGGGAATCTGCTCGCGCTGATGCGGATCGGTAAACGCGCCGAACGCTGCAAACTCGTTACGCCGTCCTTCGCGCACCAGTTTCGCCAGTTCACCGTGGTGACTGGTGAAAAACAGGAACGGTTGCTCGACGGCAAATTCATCGCCCATGAACATCAACGGGATCATCGGCGACAGCAGCAGCAGCGCGGTGGCGGCTTTCAAGGCATCGGGATTGGCCAGTTGATGCAGGCGCTCGCCAAAGGCGCGGTTGCCGATCTGATCGTGATTCTGCAAAAACAGAATGAAAGCGCTCGGTGGCAAGTGCCCACTGGGCTCGCCGCGCGGCTTGCCCTGACGATTGATGTGACCTTGAAACACGAAGCCCTGGCTCAGGCAGCGTGCCAGTTGTTCGGTGGGGTTTTGCGCGTAATCGGCGTAGTAGGCGTCGGTTTCGCCGGTCAGCAGCACGTGCAGGGCGTTGTGCCCGTCATCGTTCCACTGGGCATCGAAACCTTGTTGCAGCAGGCTGGCCTGATTGTGTTCGTTTTCCACCATCAGCCAGACGTGGCGCAGCGGATCGATCTGACGACGCACCCGTTGCGCCAACTCCTGAAGGAAATCCGGGTCTTCGATGGCATGCACCGCATCCAGGCGCAAGCCGTCGAAACGGTATTCCAGCAACCACATCAACGCGTTTTCGATGAAGAAGTCGCGCACCTCACGCCGCCGGAAGTCGATAGCGGCACCCCAAGGCGTGTGCCTGTCTTCGCGAAAGAAACCCTTGGCGTAGCGATGCAAATAGTTGCCGTCCGGCCCGAAGTGGTTGTAGACCACGTCGAGGATCACCGCGAGGCCACAACCATGGGCCGTGTCGATCAGATGCTTGAGCTGTTCGGGTGAACCATAGGACGCCTGGGGTGCGTAGGGCAGCACCCCGTCGTAGCCCCAATTGCGCTCACCGGGGAACTGCGCCACGGGCATCAGTTCGATCGCAGTGATACCCAGTTCAACGAGGCGCGCCAGATGCTGCTCGACAGCCTGAAAACCGCCGAGCGCACCGACATGCAATTCGTAGATCACCGCTTCGTTCCACGGTCGCCCCAGCCAGGTGCTGTGTTGCCACAGATAGGCGTGCGGATCGACCACCAGGCTGGGCTGGTCGATATCGCCCGCTTGGGCGCGGGAGGCCGGGTCCGGCACATCCAGTTCACCGTCGATGTTGTAGCGATATCGCGTACCCGCCGGGCAGCGGGTATTGATCACGAACCAGCCGTCAGCCTGAGGCAACAACGGCAAGGACTGTCCATTTTCCAGTTCGACACTGACGTAAAACGCATCTGGCGCCCACAACGCAAATTGCGTTTGTTCCGCGTCCAGTTTGATTGCGCCGTGGGGCCAGGTCTCAAGGGTCCGTAACGGCATCTTGTAAACCTCTTACTGTTTGTGCGATTTCCCCAAGGCTTTTGTCACCAGTTGCTCGTAGAGTTCAGCGTAGGGTTCGACCGCCTTGCACCAGTTGAAAGGTGCGGCCATCGCCCGGCAGCGCATGGCGTTGAGCAGTTCGGGAAAGGCGAAAACCTTGAACGCTCGGCTCAGGGCTTCCTGGTAGCTCTCCACCGTGGATTCATCGAACAGGAAACCGGTCACACCGTTTTCAATGGTGTCGGCCAGACCTCCAGTGTTGCGGGCTACCGGCAACGAGCCAAAACGCTGGGCGTACATCTGGCTCAGGCCGCAAGGTTCATAGCGCGAAGGCATCAGCAGGAAATCGCTACCGGCAAACATTCGCCGGGCATCGGTTTCGTTGAAGCCGATGCGCACGCCGATCTGCCCCGGAAAACGCAGGGCCAGTTCGCGCATGGCTTGCTCTTCTTCCGGCTCGCCACGACCGATGATCGCAATCTGGCCGCCGGATTTGACGATGTATTCGGACACCGCTTCGGTCAGGTCCAGGCCTTTCTGGTAGACCAGTCGCGAAACCACGGCGAACAGCGGACCTTCGGAATCATCAAGGCCAAACAACTGCCGAACGTGAGCGGCGTTGACCGCTTTGCCTTCCCACTCGCCGATGCTGAACGGGCAGAACAGGTGCGAATCGGTGGCGGCGTCCCAGCTCTCGTCGATGCCGTTGGGGATGCCGCTGAGCAGGCCTTGCTGGGTCTTGGCGGCGAGAAAGCCGTCGAGGCCACAGCCGAAAGCCGGGGTGGTGATTTCCTGGGCGTAGGTCGCGCTGACGGTGGTGATATGGCTCGAGTAAGCCATCCCGGCCTTAAGGAACGACATCTTGCCGTAGAACTCCATGCCTTCCTGTTGCAGTGCGTGATGGGGAATGCCCAGTTCAGGGCACGATCCCAGGCTGGTCACGCCCTGGTAGGCGAGGTTATGGATGGTGAACAGCGTCGGGGTGCGCTGCCCACGCCAGTGCATGTAGGCAGGCGCCAGACCAGCCGGCCAGTCATGGGCGTGCACCAGGTCCGGGCACCAGTGAATTTGTGCAAGATTGGCGGCGATATCGGCGGCCGCCAGGCCCAGGCGGGCGAAGCGAATGTGGTTGTCCGGCCAGTCGCGACCGTTATTGGCGCCGTAGGGTGAACCTTCGCGCTCGTAGAGTTCAGGGCAGATCAACACGTAGATGACCAGGCCATCGGGCATGTCCATGCGCCCGATCTTGCAAGGTGGCAGCGCGGCATGCCCACCCAGTTCGCCGATGATGTGAATCGGGTTTTCGCTGTGCAGCACCTGCGGATAACCGGGGATCAACACCCGCACATCGTGCAGATGGGCCATGGCCCGTGGCAGTGCAGCAGAGACGTCGCCCAGGCCACCGGTCTTTACCAGGTCGGCAATTTCCGAAGTGACGAACAACACTTTTTTCTTGTTGGGATTCTGGCTGGCCACGGGGGCGAGCGTCTTGGTGCCGGGAACGCTGATCGATTGGGCAGTGGGAGCACTTACGGTGCTGGATTCGCCGACATGCTGATGAGCACGTTCTCCCTGAACATCTAAAGCCGTACTTATCATATGAATCTCCCGTGTTGTTGATCTAATTCTTAGCACTGGCAAACGGTTTTTCATGGCCGCTTCCTGTGGCCGGGCGCAAAAGCGCTGCACATCGGTGAGCAAGCGCTGCCCAAATGCGCTGAAGCAGAATGGGTGAATTGACCTTTGCAAGGAATGCACCAGTCGCAACGCACCTACCTTTCAGTCGACCGATCACGTGGGACAAAAGTTTCTACTTTTTTTTCACTTTGTGACCGGCCGGTTTCGACCCGCGAAAGTGAGCCTAGACCAGAACTTAGAGCGGTAAAGCGCGAATGGCAAAATTGTTCGACAATCGGTTCAAAGAGGTACGGACGTGCCGGATTGCGGGGCGATCGCACCGACGAAGGGCAGGTTTTTTTGAGAAACTGGAAAGAAATGAAGCAGAACTGTCACATCGATGTGCGTGGGTGAACAGTTTGTTTGCACCATTGCGGTGCGCGATTTCGGCTTGTATGGTGCCAGTTAGGATCTAATCGCGAGCAGGCTCGCTCCTACATTGAACCTTTGTCAGGCACTGAGCCTGTGTCGAATGAAGATCCCTTGTAGGAGTGAGCCTGCTCGCGATGAACGATGACGCGGTATCAGCTCAATACACGAATGGGCTCACCAGCGGACCAAGCCTGGATGTCCTCAATCATCTGCGAAAAGAACAAATGGTAATTCTGCTGGCTGACATACCCGACATGCGGCGTGGCCAGCACATTGTTCAGGGTCCGGAACGGATGATGCGGTGGCAATGGCTCCACTTCGAAAACATCCAGTGCCGCGCCGGCCAGCCGTTGTTTCTGCAAAGCCTTGATCAAGGCTGCTTCATCGACGATCGGCCCGCGTGCGGTGTTGACCAGTAGCGCGGTGGGCTTCATCCAGCTCAAGGCCTCAGCGTCCACCAATCCTCGGGAGCGGTCGCTGAGCACTAGATGAACGGACAACACGTCGGCCTGCTCGAACAATTCCTGCTTGCTGACGTAGGTCACGCCAACTTGCTCGGCCCGCTCGGCGGTCAGGTTTTCACTCCAGGCGATCACGCGCATGCCGAACACCTGGCCGAATTGCGCAACCCGCTGGCCGATGCTGCCCAGGCCGAGAATGGCCAGGGTCTTGCCATGCAGATCGCCACCCAGGCCTTGTTGCCATTGGCCTGCGCGCAAGGCATTGGCTTCGACCACGAGATTGCGGGTCGCGGCCATGATCAGCGCCCAGGTCAATTCCGGGGCGGCGTGTTTGTAGCTGTCGGTGCCGCACACCTGAATGCCCAGCGCCTTGGCGGCGTTCAAGTCGAGGGCGAAGTTGCGCATGCCCCCGGTCACCAACAGCTTGAGTTTCGGCAAGCGCCCCAGCAGCTCTGCGTCGAAGCGGGTACGTTCACGCATCACGCAAATCACTTCAAAGTCGCTCAAGCGCTGCGCGAGGGCATCATTGTCAGCCGGGTAGTCGTGGATGAAACTCACCTGGCCAATGTCTTCCAGCAGCGACCAGTCGACCACGTTTCGGGCGACATCCTGCCAATCGTCAATCACTGCAATCTGCACCGCCATCAGCCTTACCTCTTTAACGCACGGGGTTGGTTTTGTTTAGCCAGCCAAGCAACGCCTGGTGAAACTGCGCCGGCTCTTCCATCTGTGGGGCGTGGCCCATGCCGGGGAATTCGACCAGTGTCGACCGGGGAATCAGTTTCGCCACTTGTTTGCCAAGAACGTCGTAGTGACCGATTTTCGCCTTCACCTCGGGCGAAGCGATATCACTGCCGATGGCCGTGGTATCGGACGTCCCGATCAGCAGCAGGGTCGGCATCTTCAGGTTCTGGAATTCGTAGTACACCGGCTGGGTGAAGATCATGTCGTAGATCAACGCCGAGTTCCATGCGACCTGCGTATGCCCCGTACCTTTGTTGAGGCCGGCGAGCATGTCCACCCAACGATCGAATTCAGGCTTCCAGCGACCGCCGTAATAGGTGTTGCGCTCGTAAGTGCGGATGCCTTCGGCGTTGAGTTTCAGCTCGCGCTCGTACCATTGATCCACCGTGCGATACGGCACGCCAAGGGCTTTCCAGTCTTCCAGGCCGATAGGGTTGACCAATGCCAATTGTTCGACCTGTTCGGGATATTGCAGGGCATAGCGTGTGGCGAGCATGCCGCCGGTAGAGTGGCCGAGCAGGGTCGCCTTCTGAATGCCCAGCGCCTTGAGCAATTGTTGAGTGTTACTCGCCAGTTGCTGGAAGGTGTACTGATAGTGATCAGGCTTGCTGGAGGTGCAGAAGCCGATCTGGTCAGGGGCGATGACCCGGTAACCGGCGTCGCTCAGCGCTTTGATCGAGGTTTCCCAGGTTGCACCACAGAAATTCTTGCCATGCATCAGCACCACGCTGCGACCGTTGGCCTTGCCGTGGGCGGCGACGTCCATGTAACCCATTTGCAGGGATTTGCCGGACTGGAAGGCGAAGTGCTTGACGGTGTAGGGGTACTCGAAACCTTGCAGCTCGGGACCATATGCCGGGCCTTCGGCATGCGCAATGACAGGCAGGGCGGCAGTCAGCAGCAGGCCGGGAAGCCAACGGGGAAGAGAGAAGGGCATAGAGAACTCCATTGAAAATCCGCCGATGCTGGATCGGCATGATTAGGGCGACATTAAACAGGCAATCGCCGCATCGGTTGGTTCACCCCATCCAGCCCAAAGTAGCCAAAGCCAGTACGCCATATCGGGCGCCCTTGGCCAGGGTCACGATCAGCAGGAAACGCCCCAGCGGTTCACGCATCACGCCGGCGACCAGGGTCAACGGGTCGCCGATTACCGGCAGCCAGCTGAGCAGCAGCGACCAATGACCATAGCGCTGATAGTGAATTCGGGCTTTTTCCAGATGGGCCGGGCTGACCGGAAACCAGCGTCGATCACGGAAGCGCTCGACGGCTCGCCCCAGCCACCAGTTCACCAGCGAGCCGAGGACATTGCCCAGCGTCGCCACGGCCAGCAGCGCCCACAGCCAGTATTTGTCGCTCAGCAGTAGCCCGACGAGCACTGCTTCGGATTGCAGGGGCAGCAGCGTCGCGGCACCGAAGGCCGCGAGAAACAAGCCAATGTAAGCGCCGAAGATCAATGGGCGGGGTAGTCCGCCACGACCACGTCAGTGCCGTCCTTCTTCAAGCCGATCACTTGATACGCATCGCTCATGCCGTCCATTTCCATGCCGGGCGATCCCATGGGCATGCCGGGGGCCGCGACCCCCAGCAGGTCATCGCGCTTGCTCAGGGCCAGCACTTGATCCGCCGGCACATGGCCTTCGACGAATTTGCCGTTGATCAAACCGGTATGGCACGACGCCAGGCGCGGTGGCACGCCGTGTTGTTGCTTGAATTCGCTCATGTTGGCTTCGACATGGTCCTCGACCTTGAAGCCGTTGGCCTCCAGGTGGGTGATCCATTTTTTGCAGCAACCGCAATTGGCGTCGCGGTGAACTTCGATCGGGATCAGATCAGCGGCCTGGGCCAGGGAGGAAATGAACAGGGCGCTCAAGGCAGCCAGACGCAGAGGGGTTCGCATGTCGGGATG
The DNA here is from genome assembly GCF_047784845.1 of Pseudomonas sp. NFX98. Classification (NCBI taxonomy): domain Bacteria; kingdom Pseudomonadati; phylum Pseudomonadota; class Gammaproteobacteria; order Pseudomonadales; family Pseudomonadaceae; genus Pseudomonas; species Pseudomonas sp. NFX98. The sequence continues at coordinate 134,195 of NZ_JBLNNF010000003.1, forward strand.
GGTCTCGGATTGCGGGCGAAAAAACGCATTCTGACCGGTTTTTCCGGACAGGCATTCACGGTGTGTTTCAAAGTGCTACAGCGCTGCGCAGCTCTATCATCGTAGATCAAGGCTGTCAGGCAGATGAGGGCGACATGACAAAATTGTCAGCTTGGCCGCTGAGCGCCGGGGCGGCGCTCAGGGAGTTGGATGAGCGGGTGTCAGCGATGCGGATAGTAACCGGGCCCGCCACGATCATCATAGTGACGGTCATGGTGCCAGCCGCCGTGGGGGAAAACGATGCAGCCGCTCAGGGACAGCAGGGCCAGCAGGGGAATCAGCAGTGTGATTCGACGCAACATTTGTAACTCCTCATGGTTATCGCCGAGTGAAGCCAAAACTCTTCATCGGCTGTAACATGAGACCCCGTTTGCAGCGGCTCATCCCCGAAATACGGTAGGGGCTTGGCATGCATTCGGATACAAAGCGGATACATTTATTCAGATTCAGGAACTGCCAATGACCCAGTCGCAACGTTTGAAATATTCAATTCTGATCGCCCTGGCGGTGCTCGGGATCATGTTTGGCCTGTCGTATTTGCAGAACACCGGCGTCATCAGCGAAAAACAGTTTCAGTACATCGCCATTGGCGTAGCGGTGGTCGTGGTCGTGATCAACGGCGTGATACGTCGCAAGGTCAAGCTGTAGGAGCGAGCTTGCTCGCGATGGACGTCAACGACAACGCGCCCATTCTGAATGAACGCGATGTCCGAACGGTGTTTGTTGGAACGCCGTCCGGATCAGACTCGCTGCTACCATCAGTGGTGGTGCAGAACGGCCGCGGCCCGAGGGTCCAGGCTGTAGCTTTTGTCGGCGTTGAGCACGATCACGCCTTCGCTGCACAAGCGTTTCAACACTTCCCGCACACTCAGGAAGGACAGCGGAATATCCAGCTCCAGCAAATGAGTGTGCACACCACGCACACCCAGGCTGCGGTCGCTTTCAGCGGCCGTCAGCAGGGCGTCGATGACTTTCAGACGAATCAGACTGGTTCGCAGGCCAAAGCTTTTAAGCAGGAAGCGAATCCGCTCGTTGCCGTGAAGTTCGGTGGGCTGCTCGAATACACCGACTCCAAGGGCGGTGCCCTTTGGCGCTTTGCTACCGTCCGTTGGCAGTTGCGAGTTGTACATGGCAAAACTCCTTTTCAGAGCCTGATCGGAAAAAATGGGCGCTCTTACATAACAAGACGTATGAGCGACCAAAATCATGAAGACTTAAATGTAGAAATTTTGTCGTCATTACGTCATCGGTCTGTCAGACGCCTCTGTTTCGCAGTGCGCGGCCGCAATTCAATCTCCTAAATTTTTTTCGTTTGCTTCGTCCCTAACAGGATGCGCAGTGCGTGTTTGTACGCAGAACTGTGACCATCGTTTTTCGATCAGGAGCGAGTGTGATTATTTCCAGCCAGTTAACCAGGTTGAGCCTGGCGGGTGTGTTTCTGGGGCTGAGTCTTGCGGCGAACGCGCGCAGCCAGCCTGAGCAGGCCAGTGCCGATATCCGCCGTACCAGTTTCGGCGTGCCGCACATTCGTGCCGAGAACGAGCGCGGGCTCGGTTACGGAATCGGCTATGCCTACGCTCAGGATAACCTGTGTTTGTTGGCTAATGAGATCGCGACGGTGAACGGTCAACGCTCGCGGTTTTTCGGCCCGGATCAACTCACGGTCGAAGAGCGTGAGAACCAGGTCAGCGATCTGTTTTTCACCTGGTTGAACACGCCGCAAGCGGTTGCCGGGTTCTGGCAGGCGCAAACCCCTGAAGTGCGTGAACTGGTGGAAGGCTATGTGGCCGGCTACAACCGCTCGCTGGCGGAACGGCGTGAACAGGGGTTGCCGCAACAGTGCCAGGGCGACTGGGTGCGTGAAATCACCGCAATGGATCTGGTCAAGTTGACCCGCCGACTGTTGGTAGAAGGTGGCGTCGGCCAGTTTGCCGAAGCTTTGGCGGGTACCACGCCGCCGGCTGTCGCCGCAAACATTGGCAAGCAGACAGCGTTCAAGGTGGCGGACATGCGCATGCAGCGTTTTGCTCTGGACCGCGGCAGCAATGCCGTGGCGGTGGGCAGTGATCGTTCCTTCAACGGCCGCGGCATGCTGCTGGCCAATCCGCATTTTCCGTGGGTCGGCGGCATGCGTTTTTATCAGATGCACCTGACCATTCCCGGTAAACTGGATGTGATGGGTGCCGCGTTGCCGGGCCTGCCGATGATCAACATCGGTTTCAACCAGCACCTGGCCTGGACCCACACCGTGGACTCGTCCAAGCATTTCACCCTGTACCGCCTGCAACTGGATCCCAAGGATCCGACCCGCTACCTGCTCGACGGCAAGTCGTTGCCGATGGACAAACAAACGCTGACGGTCGACGTGAAGCTGCCGGACGGTTCGGTGAAAGCGGTTTCCCGTGATGTGTACAGCTCGCAATTCGGCCCGATCGTGCAGTGGCCCGGAAAACTGGACTGGGACAATCAGTTTGCCTACAGCCTGCGTGACGCCAACCTTGATAACGACCGCGTTCTGCAACAGTGGTACGCGATGAATCGTGCCGAAAATCTCAAGGATTTCCAGGACAGCGTCCAAAAAATCCAGGGCATCCCGTGGGTCAACACGCTGGCAGCCGACGACAAGGGGCAAACGCTGTACATGAACCTGTCGGTGGTGCCGAACGTGAGTGCCGAGAAACTGGCCCAGTGCAGCGATCCACGGATCGGCTTGCAGATGATCGTCCTCGACGGCTCCAACAGCGCCTGTGCGTGGGATATCGACCCGCAAGCCGCACAGAAAGGCATTTATGCGGCGGATAAACTGCCGCAATTGTTGCGCAAGGATTTCGTGCAGCATTCCAACGATTCCGCGTGGATGGCCAACCCGGCGCAACCGCTGACCGGTTTCTCGCCATTGATCAGCCAGGACAGCCAGCCATTGGGCCTGCGCTCGCGTTTCGCCCTGGATCGCCTGAACACCTTGGCCAAGGCCGGCCCGCTGGCAGCGATGGATCTGCAACACATGGTGATGGACGATCAGGTGTATCAAGCTGCGCAAGTTATGCCGGATCTGTTGCAATTCTGCGCGGACGGTTTGGGCGGCGATGCGAAAACGCTGGCACCGCTGTGCGCCAGTCTCAAGGCTTGGGATCGCAAGGCAAATCTCGACAGTGGGCTGGGCTTTGTGCATTTCCAGAATGTCATGGAACCGCTGGAGCAAGCGCCTGACGTCCGGCGTGTAGCATTCGATCCGAAAGACCCGCAACACACGCCGCGTGGCCTGGCGGTCGACCGGCCGGAAGTCGCGCAGGCGCTGCGTCAGGCAATGCTCGCGTCAGTGGAGCAGGTCAATGCTTCAGGGCTGAAAAAGGACAGCCGCTGGGGTGACATCCAGGTGGTGAGCAGTGGCGGCCAGCAAACGCCGATTCACGGCGGGCCGGGCACTTTGGGCGTCTACAACGCCATCCAGAGCGTACCGAGAACCGATGGCAAGCGTGAAGTGGTCAGCGGCACCAGTTATTTGCAAGTCGTGACCTTCGATGAAAAGGGACCGCAGGCCAAAGGGCTGCTGGCGTTCTCGCTATCCAGTGACCCAGCGTCGAAATACTCGCGGGACCAGACACTGGCGTTTTCGAAGAAACAACTGAGCGTGCTGCCGTTTACCGAGCAGCAGATCAAGTCCGATCCGCAATATCAGTCCCTGACGATCCGTGAACAGGACGAGAAGGCTGCGAAGGTGGCTTCGCAATAATGTGATGAGTGTTTGAGAGACAGACGAAGGCCGCACCCCGCGAGGGTTGCGGCCTTTTAGCTTTTCGGAGGTTTTTGCGGGATGGAATTCAGGACTGGATTGCCGTCTTCGTTACGGGTCAGGTAGACCGGCAGCACCTTGGGCAGGGTCGTCACCAGGGTGTTGAGTTCCTTGATGTTGTAGATGCCACCAATGCGTATCGCGCCGGTGCTGTTGTCGGCAACCATCAACGGTGTTTCCAGATAACGGTTGATCAACGGCAGCGCTTCACTCAGCGCCAGATTGTCGAGCACCAGTTTGCCATTGAGCCAGGCCAGCGAATTGTCGTTGTCGTAGGTCTGGCGGATCCGCGGAATGTAGTCGCCGTGGCCGTAGCTCGCCTGCATCGATGGACCGAGCCTCAAGCCGTCCCCCGGCAAGTCGTCATTGCTGCTGACCAGCACCGAACCTTCGATCAGGTTCACTTTCACCTGGTCTTCATACATCCAGACGTTGAATTTGGTCCCGGTGACGCGGATCTTGCCTTCGGCCGCCTTGACTACAAACGGGTGGCTGCTGTCGTGAGTCACGCTGAAGAAGGCTTCGCCTTTGTTCAGGCTGACCTGGCGACGATCCTTGTAGTTGCTGTAGGTCAGCTCGCTGCCCAGGTTGAGTTCCACCTGGCTGCCGTCCTTCAAGGTGACCTGACGCACATTGTTGGTCGCTTCAAAGTGCTGGTACGAATTGGGCAGCCAACCGAGGTTCCAGCCGCTATAGGCCGCCAGCGGCAACGCCAATGCACATACGGCCGCGGCCATGCCGAAGGTGCGCCACGGTGTCTGGTGTTTTACCGGCACAATCGGCACGACGACAGGTTCGGGACGAGGCAGATCCCCCGCAACATCCCAGATTTCCAGCATCGCCTCGTACTCGAATGCGTGAAGCGGGTCGGCATCCAGCCACTGCTCGAACGCCAGACGCTCCTGCGCGGTGCAGTCATCGGCATGCAAGCGCATGCACCAGTGCGCTGCGGCATCGGTGATGGCGTCGTATTCGGCTTGGGAGAGAGAGTGGTCGGTCATTGACTCATCCTGATTTCCGCCATTCTAACCTTGAGGGGCAGCCGCCGAGAACATCTGTCATGGCAATTACCCATCAAAGTGTGTTTATTTTTGCCCGCTGGCGATAAACACGCCAGCGGGCAGCAGTATTCATACCCGGCGTGAAAATTTGATCAAAAAGTTCTCTATTTGCCCGATAGCTGCGCAGAACAGCGGTTCTGCGCATTTTTCAGGGTCACATCAGGACTCTGCAGGCACCGGGTCCAGTTGCCGGCCCATTTGACCGATCAAAAAGGCAATCGAGTCGGCGTTGCGCAAGATGACGTCAATCCGCGTGTCCGCTTTGAGGGGATCGAAAAATGCCGTGCGCGCCTCGGCCATCGTGGCGCAGCCGGTGATTTTGAGGATCGCCTTGCCCACGTGTTCGGTGCTGACAATGCTGTCCAGACCGACCCAGGCTTGTGCAGCGCCACTCCAGCGGGAGAACAGTTCCTCTGGCGGGGTTGCCAGTGACAGTGCCTCGCGCTGAAACACCTGTTGAGTATTTTTCATGGCCGCGCCATAGGCGGTATTGGGGGCAACGAGGTCGCTGAAAGGGCGGCGAGCTTCCAGAGACGCAATGTCCATGGCGTCTGAATAAAGGTGCGAAAACTCGTGAATCAGGGTGGACGCCTGGCTGTGGGCGTCGACATCGAAAGGCTCGGTCAGGCACGACTTGTACCAATCGAGTTGCTGATCGAAAAATTTCTCGGTGAAATGCACAACCTTGCGTTCATCCTTGTCCACCACGAAAGCAATCATGTTTGCGTTCGGGAATCGGTTGGAACCGATGACAAAACGTTCGGTGTTCATGTAGTCCTCATTCGGGTCCACCAGGGCGTTGCACACGGGAACAATGGCTTTTTTGATTTTATCGATCAGTTGCGCGTTAACGCTGGTGACGTCAAAGAAGCCCTTGAGGAAAGTATTCAGGCGGGTGCCAGACACAAGCGGCCGGGGCTTCGCCAGATTGTGCAGGCTGTTGAACGCATAAAAGCGCGCCATATCGATGGCCTGCACGATCTGGCGCGCCCGGTCCGGTTGCAACAAGCGAATGGTGGTCATGCCTCGCGCTTCAATGTTCAGCGCTCGGTTGACTTCATGGCTGGCCGCATACTCGTTGTGCATCTTCGACAAGGCCTTGCCGAAATGCACGGTGTGCGCATCCAGGTCCATCACCTGTTGCCCGCCTGGCGACTTCAGCAGTGTAGGTCCTGCCTGGTTGGCATTGCGCAGTTGCAAGACCGCGCCCGGTTTGTCGACGCGGTAGACTTTCCCGGCGACAGCAGCGAACTGATGTTTGCTGAGCGGATCGAGGTAAGTGCCATCGTCAGGCTGGCTGGTCAGATCTTTCAAGGCAACGTTTGGCGCTTCGAAGGGCTGCTGCAGCGTGCGCATCGGCGCTGTCGGCTGGATTTTCGACCACTGTGGGTCTTCTACAGCTCTCGCCACAGGCGCGGTTTCTGTAGATACCGGTGCGGATTCAATGGAGTTCTCAAGTGACAGCCGCCCCAACGAGATCAATTGCGCGGCACCGGCGATAAATTCCTCCAGTGCGCGTTTCCAGTGATGATCCTGCAGGTCCTCGGCGGAGGCCTTGGCATCTTTGTAGCTTTGCCACAGAAACAGCGGGTAGGCCAGTTTGCCCGGCAACAGGCCTGCAATCCGTTTGATCCCGGAACTGAACAAGTTGACTATCGTGCTCCAGTCCGACTGAAGCGACTTCGACGACAGACTGCCCAGTAGGTGCTCCAGTAGCTTTGTGTTGTCGCTGAACAATCGGGTCAGCAGGTTGCCAATGATGGGAGTAGAGGCAAGTGAGATTTCCATCGATTTATCGACAGCGGGCAGGAGCAAGTTACGGAACACGGACTGTTGATTTGCCGGCAGCCGGCGAATCAACAGATCCTGCAGAGAACCTTTGGCATGAATCGCGGCGAGCAGGCTGGTCTCGCTTTCAAACTCGGTGAAAAGCGAACCTGTGTGGTAAGGCGCATAGAGGATATGTGATCCTTTATGTCGGGCACCGGGGCCGATAAGGTACAGACCGAGAGCGTTCACCGCCGCAGCGCCAGCCGTCTTGATCAGCGCCAATGGGCGCACCAAGGCATGGGCGCCTTGCACTGCCGCTCGGGCAATGTCGTCGGGCATGTCCAAAACCTGCTGGACCAAGTCGAACGCCGCCGCGGACAGTCGCTGTTGAAGGTGCAGGGCGTGGGCATGCTGCATGAGTTGCCAAGGTAATTGCTGAATAAATCGCAAGCATCGAACCTTGGCTTCATCGCTGTTGCCTGACAGACGATCAATTATTTTTTTAGTGAATCCTTTCTGGATATCCAGTGATAACAAGAGCTGCCGGACTGCTTTCTGATCAAGGCCGGCGGGAAGCACAGCACCGGTTTTCGAGCGGACGCTGAACCCCGAACCGTCGGCAATGCTGGCGGGATTCAGCGCCAACTCGGTCAGGCTGCGCGATGGCCCGGCCAAGGCCAAGTCCGGAACTATTTCAATGTCGTTCGGTTCGGTCACGGCTCCGGGGAAGCGACTGCGAAGTAACGTCGCGAGCGTATCGTGAACATGTGCTGTCACGGTTGGCAGACCACTGAGATAGTCTTTGTCTTCGCTGACATTATTGAGGTACTGCTGCAGTAGTTCGAGGTGCAATTGCTGTGCTTCTACCGGCGCCAAACCGAGCCAGACCGGCAGGGAGGGTCGGCAGGCAATGGCTTGTGATAACTGCGTGGCTCTGCGCAAGTTGCTGTCGATTGCCGCCTGCGCCAGTTTGTTTAGCGCGTTGTGTTTTTGAGCCGCGGTGAGCTCCAGTGAGCGCACGTGTTCGCAAGCACCCAGAAAATGCTCGATGGCTGATTGCGTCAGCTTTTGCAGAACATTGCCATCGATCAGCCGCAACGAGTTCAGCGAATAGCGTTGGTGGAACTGACGCTGTGCAGGGGTGAGGTTTTCCAGCAGATTCAGGCGCTTTCGAGGGGCTTGCAGACGCCGGTTCAGTTCCTGTTTCGCACGGTCAACGCCACCGAACACTTCCAGCCCCGCCGCCGGCGTCCACAGCAGGGCTCGCCCCGAGTGCTGAATGTCGAGCCCGCCGCGCTCGGTCAACAGAAAGCAATTGGCCAGCGGCAAGACACTAGCCTGACCGGCACATTCAAGGACCAATGAGTAAGCGTCTGGCCGGAATCCGTTGAGAACACTGCGATTGGCGCGATCCGGTTTGTCGGGATTGAACACGGTGTCGACTATCGCCCGGTCTGCTTCGCGCAACGTCGAGGCGAGTACCCGCAGACGCGCTTCCCCACGCATACCGACGGCAAGCGCATGAGCCAGGCGTGATTGCATGTTTTCCAGATAGACCTTTTGCAGCGCCAGCGTGGTCAAGGGCTGTGCAGCAAATTCGGTGCTGACCAGCGTTTCGACATCGCTGAAAGTCTTGACGAGCGCCGCAGCGGTATCAGCAAGAACCAGGGATGGCGTTTGCCTTCCGGACAGCACGGGCCGCGTACTCCAGCGCCCGTCAGCCGGTAGCGCCAGCAACCGCTCGCTGATCATGGAGCGTATATCCAGCGCCTTATCGAACAAGGCATGGATATCTACGGCATCGTCGCTGTAACGCAACAGTTGAAGGGCGTGCTCCAGGTTTTGTTGTTGTTTGACGATGATCGCTTCAAACAGTGTTTTGAAAATCGACCCTGAAACCACTTCCCCGGTGACATGGGGTTGCTGGAAACCGATAAAACGGTTGCGCTCGTCCAGGCTCAGCAGGCCGTAAAGTTCGTCTTCGTGACCGGCCGCGCTGAATTTGCTGCGCAAAGTGTCTTTCAAGTCCTGGTAGTTTTTGAGCACCTGTAACCCGTGGGTGGGGGTGTAGAGACAGGCTTTCGCGTGGCTGATCATCAGCGAACCCGCCAGTTCTACATAATTGGCCTGGTGTTCCCACAGGCGCACGGTTTCCACGGTTGTGCTTCGAGCGGTATCGGAAACCGGTTCGATGAGGGTATGCAGCAGCGTGCTCTGTTCGGGACTGATAATTTCGGCCTCGCGCTTGAGCAGGATGTCTGCTCGTGCCTGTTCACGAATGGCCTTGGCAAAAAACTCCCGTCGTGACACACCATCGGCGCTGGCCGCGCTCCAGAAATGCTCCAGTTGCGTCGACAGCAGGCTGAACAATTTTGCGCAAACGGATTTGACTGCGAAGTCCCAGTGCTGATGGTCAGTACTTGCTGCGGTTTTTTGCGGGTGGGAAAACTCAACGTGCTGACCGGTTGGCCATTGCTGCTCACGGTAATACGACAGAATCGCGGCGCTCAAGGACAGGGAGTTGATCCACAGACGAGTGGGCCCGGCGCTCGGGCCTGTAGGGGAAGCTGCATAGAAATTCACTTGGGTCCGATGCTGATCGAGTCCGGGAAACGTGGATGCCAGCCACTTGGCAAGTACTGTATCGAGCAACGAAGTGAGCGTTGGCAGCGCCATCAGTTCATCGAGCATGGCCTGGTCATTCAGGCTCCGGTTATCGCCGATGGCGGCACGCTGGTCTTCGAATACGTCGCCATCGATCGTCTGGTAGGTCACCTTTACATGGGGGGCTGCCGCGAGCTTCTTGCGCCGGTCCAGGGACATGCAGGCGAGCAGTTTGTCATCTTCAGTTGCGTCGTTCAGTTGCTGTACCAGGTGTTCTGTCAACGCCGCGCGGCTGTAGTACTTCTGAATGCCGGCGTAGGGGGTATAGGCAATCACTCCGCTTTTTTCCGGCGTGGGACTCAACACGAAACTGCCGGCCAAAGGCACTGGTTGCTGGTCGGCAATGCCGAGCAGGATTCTTTCGGCGAGCATCGTTGGCGACTGTTGACTGCGCAGGGTCTGAGTAGCCAGTTCGATATGTTTGAACCATTGAAAATCCTTTTGCGAAAGTCCACGGGTTTTGCCCAGTTCGGTCCAAAGGCCGGGGGACTGCAGGGCTTCGGGGAAAAACAGCGGATCAGCGGATGTAGGCATTATCGAGTCTCGAGCAAGGCACGGCGCAGAGCGCCACTGGATGGAGCGTCGAGACTAAAAGCCGGGGCCATGGCACGGGTGGTAGATAGTTAACGCACGGCAAGCCCATGTTCGTGCAAACAGGCGCCATTGAAGGGTTGACAGCGCACTCGCCGCGCGTTGTTAATCGGCGGTCTACGTACGCTGTTGCCCCCTCCAATAATTAGTCTGGAGCTTCAGATGTCTGCGCCACACGATCATGTGTCTACTGTTGTCTCGCAAAACCTGTCGCTGGCTGAATTGACGGCATTGCTTGAGAAGATCTTCCTGCGTCACGGCACGTCGGCCGATGTCGCTCGGGTGCTGGCACAAAACTGCGCCGGCGCCGAACGCGACGGTGCGCACAGTCACGGGGTGTTCCGCATTCCCGGTTATGTCTCGACCCTGAAGAGCGGCTGGGTGAACGGCAAGGCCGTTCCGGTGGTTGAGGATGTGGCTTCGGGATTCGTGCGGGTCGATGCCGGTAACGGTTTTGCGCAACCGGCACTTGCCGCCGCGCGGGCATTGCTGGTGGAAAAAGCCCGCAGCGCCGGCATCGCGGTCCTGGCGATCCGCAATTCGCACCATTTCGCCGCGTTGTGGCCGGACGTCGAGCCCTTTGCCTATGAAGGGCTGGTGGCGCTCAGCGTGGTCAACAGCATGACCTGCGTCGTACCCCACGGTGCCGATCGGCCGTTGTTCGGCACCAACCCCATTGCCTTTGCCGCGCCGCGTGCCGATGGCGAGCCAATTGTGTTCGACCTGGCCACCAGCGCCATTGCCCATGGCGATGTGCAGATTTCCGCGCGCAAGGGCGAGCGTTTGCCACCGGGCATGGGCGTGGACGGCCTCGGTCAGCCGACCCAGGACCCGAAAGCGATTCTGGAAGGCGGCGCGTTGTTGCCGTTTGGCGGGCACAAGGGCTCGGCGCTGTCGATGATGGTGGAGCTGTTGGCCGCAGCGTTGACCGGGGGTAATTTTTCCTTTGAGTTCGACTGGAAGAATCATCCGGGCGCGAAGACGCCGTGGACCGGTCAGTTGCTGATTGTCATCGACCCGAGCAAAGCCGCCGGGCAGAGCTTTGCCGAGCGTAGCCAAGAGCTGGTGCGGCAGATGCATGGTGTGGGGCTGAAGCGGTTGCCGGGTGATCGACGTCACTCTCAACGTGCCAAGTCGCAAACGAATGGCGTTGTGCTGGACGAGCCGACGCTGGCGAATTTGCGGGAGTTGGCGGGCAGCTGACACAAGACCTGTGGGAGCGGGCTTGCCCGCGATGAGGGAGTTTCAGTCGACATATGAGTTGCCTGACACGCCGCCATCGCGGGCAAGCCCGCTCCCACAGGGTTTGGGGTGTTGGGAGGGTTAGCGCCGTGCCAACAACAAACCGACCACCAGACCGAAACCGGCCGATACCGCCACGGTTTGCCATGGATGACCGCCGATGTAGGTTTCGGTGGCTTCGACTGCAGGCAGGGTCCGGTCGCGCACGCTGGTCACCGAGTCCCGGGCCTGCTGGAGTTTCTGGGCGATTTGCCCACGCAGTGTCTCGGCTTCCTCACCGACCAGTGAAGCGCTGCTTTTCAGCAGTTTTTCCGACTCTTCGATCAAAGACTGAAGTTCGCTGAAGGCCTGATCCTTGATTTGATCTTCGGCGGCTTGGGCGGCGGTTTTCCGGGCCATTGAAGTACTCCTTGCAGGTAAGTGGACAGTGAACAATGGAGTGCGCCGCGATTGAAAAAGTTGCAGCGACTTAACGTTCTGGCGCAATCCCGAAGAAATCCAGCGCAGGACGTTTCGTCCTACAGTGTAAGATGTCGCCTATTTTACGCAGCAGGAAATTCCCATGAGCTTCAATCTGGCCGACAAACCCCTTGCCGAGCGCGCTGCGCTTGAAGATGAAAAATCCCGACTGTTCGAACTCTGGCAAAACAACCTGGGCAAAGCCAAGGGTGAAGCTGCACGGTTGTTCGGCGAGCGGGCCAAACGCAAAGGCAAATGGGCCGAGTGGGTCCGGGCCGAGCTGGACGGCATGTCGCCGCCCGAGTTCTCGAACATGGTGCGCAGTGAAGTCAATCGACTGATGGCTGCCAGCAAATAACGATTACGCAAAACTCGCGACAATGGCCTCACGGACTTTCAACACCACCGGATCGAGCTGGGTGCTGGTGCGCCAGCCCAGTTCGATCGGGTAGCGCGGCAACGCCAAAGGGCAGGGCAGCAACATCAGGCCACTGAGCGCCGCGATGCTGCTGGCGGCATGGGCCGGAATGGTCGCCACCGCCTGACTGCCCTTGAGCAGATGCGGCAATGCCGCGAAATGCGTGGTCGAGGCGCAGACCCGTCGACTCAGACCCAACGCCGCCAGTCCCTCATCGGTAATGCCGATAAAGCCTCCCGACGACACCAGGATATGTTCGCGTGCGACGAATTCCTCAAGGCTGATGCCTTGCTGTCCTGCGGCCAGGCTGAGCGGGTCGATCAGGCACGCGTAACTCCCTTCCCCCAACACCTGACGACTGAGCAGGCGCTCGGCAAACCCTCCGGCGGTAATCGCCAAATCGATGCTGCGCTCTATCAGTGCCTGGGCGACGATCTGGCTGTGGGTCTGGCGAAAGATCAAACGCAGCTTCGGCGCGCTGCAGGCGACTTCTTCAATCAAACGCCGGCCGTAGGCAATCTCGAAATCATCCGACATGCCCACCGTCACGGAGCGCCCGTCGTAATGGCTGGCTCCCGGATCGACCATCGCCAGGCTCTGCCGGCACTTGTTCAGCGCATCGCTGACCACCGGTTTGAGTTGATTGGCCTTGAGCGTCGGCGCGAGGCCGCGACCGGTGCGCACAAACAATTGATCGCCATACACCTCGCGCAACCGACGTAACGCCGCGCTGACTGCCGATTGCGTTACCCCAAGGCGCAGTGCTGCGCGACTGGCACTCGATTCTTCGTGAAGTGCTTCGAAGACTTTCAGCAGGTTGAGATCGATGTTGGCGATATTCATCTGGGTCATATCATTCAGCAGTGAATGGGGCTTTATTAATGATCCCGTGCCACCGGAGAATCAGCAACACCTGATGCAAATGGAGTTACCGCGATGCCCAAGTCAATCGTTGCTGCACTGCAAATCGGCGCCTTGCCCGGCGGCAAGGCTGAGACGCTGGAACAGATTCTGTCGTATGAAAACGCGATCATCGAATCCGCTGCCGCACTGGTAGTGATGCCCGAGGCGCTGCTCGGTGGGTATCCGAAAGGCGAGGGTTTTGGTACGCAACTCGGCTATCGCCTGCCGGAAGGTCGTGAAGCCTTTGCCCGGTATTTCGCCAATGCCATCGATGTGCCGGGCGCAGCAACCGAGGCGTTGGCGGGTCTCTCGGCACGGACCGGCGCCAACCTGGTGATCGGCGTCATTGAGCGGTCCGGCAGTACGTTGTACTGCACCGCGTTGTATTTCGATCCGCAGGCCGGTTTGGTGGGCAAGCACCGCAAACTGATGCCGACCGGCACTGAACGACTGATCTGGGGCAAGGGCGATGGTTCGACCTTGCCGGTGATCGACAGTCAGGTTGGACGCATCGGTGCGGTGGTGTGCTGGGAAAACATGATGCCGCTGCTGCGCACCGCGATGTACGCCAAAGGCGTGGAGGTGTGGTGCGCGCCGACGGTGGACGAGCGTGAGATGTGGCAGGTCAGCATGCGCCATATCGCCCACGAGGGCCGCTGCTTCGTGGTCAGCGCCTGTCAGGTTCAGGACTCGCCACAGGCCTTGGGCATCGAGGTTGCAAACTGGCCGGCGGATCGGCCGTTGATTGCCGGTGGCAGTGTGATCGTCGGCCCCATGGGCGATGTTCTGGCCGGTCCGTTGCGGGGTGATCGCGGCTTGTTGACCGCCGAAATTGACACCGATGACCTGATCCGCGCGCGTTACGACTACGACGTGGTCGGGCACTACGCGCGGCCGGATGTGTTCGAGTTGACGGTGGATGAGCGGGCCAAGCCCGGTGTTCGTTTCAACACATGACCCTGTGGGAGCTAGCCTGCTAGCGATGGTGCGTCAGCCAGCATCTATGACAACTGACACACTGTCATCGCTAGCAGGCCAGCTCCTACATTGGATTTTCAGTGTTGCCGATACAGTCTTACCGACTGCCGGTCGTCGGTCCCGGCAGGCTGAGCTTGCCACTATCGACGAAACGCATCGTGCCGAACAAGCCTCCGGCGAGTTTGCCGCGCAGGACGTAGGGCATGTTGTTCAGGGTTTGCACCTGGCTCAGGCCGAAGGTCTGGCGCAGCACCGAGAACGCCGACACACTGACCGGCACCGTCAACACCGTTTCGGAGAAGCGCGCAATCGAGCCTGATTCATCGCTGACCCCGGAAGCGAAGGGTTGGCCGTTGATGTCCAGGTCCAGGGACACGCCGTTGAAACTGATCGAGCTTTCATTGGGGTTCTGCACGCGAATCTTCACGGCAAAGCGGACTTCCATGTCCTGGCTTTGCAGGGGTTCAATGCCAACCACGTTGATGTTCAGCGGATCGCGATTCGGCAACAGGGCGCAGGCGCTCAGGGAGAGCAACAAGAGGGAAAGGATTACGGCGTGTACGCTGCGCATGAACGTGCTCTCACAAGTAAAAAGGGCTGAACCGCCAGCGGCTCGGCCCTTGAGCATTTGTCTAGCGGTTCAACTGTGCGACAACCGCAGGCCTGGCGGGTTCACCCTTGGCCGGGACATCCGGGTTTTCCATGACTTGCAGGATCGAGGCTTCAGGATCGAAATCGTCTTCTTCCAGCTCGATGAACTCTTCCGGCAGGAAGATATTCAGTACGATCGCACACAACGCACCCACAGTGATCGGCGACTCGAAGATGTTGTGCAACGCCTTCGGCAGCTCACGCAAAACTTCGGGTACAGCGGCAACACCCAGGCCCATGCCGAGGGATATCGCCACGATCAGCATGTTGCGCCGATGCAGGCCGGCTTCGGCGAGGATCTTGATGCCGGCCACGGCCACGGTGCCGAACATCACCAACTCGGCGCCACCGAGCACCGGTTTCGGCATCAGTTGCAGCACCGCGCCAATCATCGGGAACAGCCCCAGCACCACCAACAAACCGGCGATGAAAAACGCCACGTAGCGGCTGGCCACGCCGGTCAGTTGAATCACGCCGTTGTTCTGGGCGAAGGTCACCATCGGCATGCTGTTGAACACCGCCGCCATCGCCGAGTTGAGACCGTCGGCGAGCAACCCGGATTTGATCCGGCGAATGTAGACAGGGCCTTTGACCGGCTGCCGGGAAATCATCGAGTTGGCGGTCAGGTCGCCGGCGGCTTCCAGTGGCGACACAAGGAAAATCACCGCCACCGGCACGAACGCGACCCAGTCGAACGAGAAGCCGTACTTGAACGGCACCGGCACACTCATCAGCGGCACGGCGGGCAGGCTGGCGAAGTCGACCTGGCCCAGCAGCCAGGCGACGACATAGCCGAGGGTCAGACCGATGACAATCGCCCCCAGGCGCAGGAACGGCACGTCCACTCGATTCAACACCACAATGGTCCCGAGCACCAATGCCGCCAGACCCAGGTGACTGGCCGCACCGAGGTCGGGAGCGCCGAAACCACCGGCGATGTCGGTCATCGCGACCTTGATCAGCGACAAACCCATCAGCGTGATGATGGTGCCGGTCACCACCGGGGTGATCAGCATCCGCAGCTTGCCGATGAACTGGCTCAACACCACTTCAATGAACGCAGCGAAAAAGCACACGCCGAAGATCGTCGAAAGAATCTCATCGGTGCCGCCGCCCCTGGCCTTGACCATGAAACCGGCACTGAGGATCACACTGATGAACGAGAAACTGGTGCCTTGCAGGCACAGCAATCCCGAACCAATCGGACCGAAGCGCCGCGCCTGAACGAAAGTGCCCAGGCCCGAGACGAACAGCGCCATGCTGATCAGATAGGGAATTTCGCTTTGCAGGCCCAGGGCGCTGCCCATGATCAACGTCGGCGTGATGATGCCGACGAAACTGGCGAGTACGTGTTGCAGGGCGGCGAACACGGTAGCCGTCAGGTGAGGGCGGTCGTTGAGGCCGTAGATCAGGTCATTGTGGCGCGAGTTTTTTTCAGGGGAGGTCATGGTGGTATGCGTGCCGGGAGGCGGGGCCGGGTCAGAAAAAGGAGGCGCAGGATGCCAGAAAGACCCTTTTGTGGCGAGCGATGAGCCGCTCAGCCGCCGCAATCCCCTGTAGGAGCCGAGCTTGCTCGCGATGGCGTTGGGTCAGACACTTCATTCCTCGAATGTGACTCCGTCATCGCGAGCAAGCTCAGCTCCTACAGGGGCATGGTGAACGCGGCGAGCAAATCCTCTTCAAACGCCTTCTGCGCATCCCCCGGCACCAACGCCCGATGCCTGGCCAAATGAAACGCCACCTCGAAACTCATGCCCTCACGGCGCACCACCCGCAGCAAACCCTTGTCTTCCCAGCTACGGGCAAAGTGGCTGGGCAGATAGCCAATGTGCTTGCCGGATAAAATGAAGGCGAGGGTGCCTTCGACCTGTTCCGCCCGTGCCGAACACAGCTTGCCCTGAAACGGTTCGTCGCTGCGCAGAAAGCGATAAGGGTGATCGACCCGGTCGCAGGCTTGCAACGCCTGATCATCCGGCGCCTCATCGGTGAACAACGGATGGCCTTCGGCGCAGTACAAGTGCTGGGTTTCAGTGAACAGTTCGCGGTAGTCAAAGGCGTTCTGGATCTGCGAGAAATAACCGATTGCCAGATCGAGCCGCTGTTGCAGGAGCAAGCGCTCCATTTCGCCGGGCATGGCGCTCATCAATTCGATGCGCACCGATTCATCGCGCTGGCGAAAACGCCGGATCGCCTCGGCCACCCGTTGCAACACCGATTGGTCCAGCGCTTCGGACAAGCCCAAACGCACTTCGCCGATCAAGCGCCCGGCCACGCCGTTGGATTGATGACGGAACGCTTCGATGGACTCGAACAGGCTGCGAGTGGCGTTGAGCAACTGCTCGCCCTTGGGTGTGACGTTGAAACCTCCCTTGCCACGGCTGCACAGCCGATAGCCGAGGCGGGTTTCCAGCTTGGCCATTTGCTGGCTGATGCTCGACTGGCTCAGGCCCAGTTCACCTTGCGCGGCACTGAAGCCACCGCACTCCACCACACTGACAAACAGGCGCAACAGTTGCAGGTCCACATCGTGGAGTTGACCGAGCATCAAACATTACTCCTGAGTAATGTCAGGTTAATAAACGTGATATTTCACCAATGTATCCGAGGATGCATCCTGCAACCACTTCCTCCGGTCAGGTGATCGTCATGGCTCCCGTGTTCAAGTTGTGTCTACCCGCGTTATTCCTTGCCATGGCCGCCGCGGCACAGGCTGAGGAGAAAGTCGTCAACCTCTACAGTTGGGCTGATTACGTAGCTCCTGAAACCCTGCAACGGTTCGAACAGGAAACCGGCATTCACGTGCGCTACGACACTTTCGACGCGCCAGAAGTGCTGGAAACCAAACTGCTGACCGGTGGCAGCGGCTATGACGTGGTGGTGCCATCGTCGAGCGTTCTGGCCCGTGGCCTGGCGGCGGGTGCGTTGAAAGCCATTCCGCACGAGGGCCTGAAGGGCTACGCCAACCTTGATCCGGATCTGCTGGAAAAACTCGCGGCTGTCGACCCCGGTAATCAATATGGCGTGCCCTACACCTGGGGCACCCTGGGGCTGGGGATGAATGTCGAGGCGGTGCAAAAACGCCTGCCGAACGTGCCGCTCAACAGTCTGGACTTGCTGTTCAAACCGGAGTACGCCAGCAAGCTCAAGGACTGTGGCATTGCGATCATCGACTCGCCGCAAGAGGTCATCGGCCTGGCCTTGCACTATCTGGGCAAGGATCCCTACAGCACCAACAAGGATGATCTCGAAGCCGCGCAAGCGTTGTTGCATCAATTGCAGCCTTCGGTGCTGTACGTCGCCAGCGGTCGGCAGATCAACGACCTGGCGAACGGCAGCGTCTGCCTGGCCCTGGCTTACAACGGTGACGCGAGCATGGCCGCCGATCAGGCGCGCAAGGCTAACAAACCCTACGAAATTGCCTACCGGATTCCCAAGGAAGGCACGCTCGTCTGGCAGGACAACCTGGCGATCCCCAAGGACGCGCCGCACCCGGAAGCCGCACGCCAGTTCATCGAATTCATGTTGCGCCCCGAATCCGTCGCGGCGCTGACCAACACGCTGTTTTTCGCCACCGCTAACCAGGCCGCGACGCCGCTGGTGGATGAAGCGGTGCGCACCGACCCGGACATCTATCCGCCCGCCGACGTGCGTGGCCGGCTCTACGCCGACCGCAGCATGAGCCTCAAGGACATGCGCCAGCGCACACGCGTGTGGACCACTTTCCGTAGCCGCCAATAATAAGGAGCCTTCAATGGACGTCCCAGCGCAGAACGACCAAGCCATCACCCGTGACAGCCTTTACGGAACCGCTGCCGAAAGTACCTACGCCGGCATCACCAGTTTCATGCGTCGACGCTACAGCCGCGATTTGCGTGGCGTCGACGTAGCGGTCAGCGGCGTGCCGTTCGACACCGCCACCAGCAACCGCCCCGGCGCGCGTTTCGGGCCGCGCGGGATTCGCGCAGCGTCCACCGGGATTGCCTGGGAGCGTCACTGGCCGTGGACCTTCGACCCGTTCGATCACCTCGCGGTGGTCGATTTCGGCGATTGCGACTTCGATTACGGTTCACCGCAGTCGACCCCGGAATCCATAGAGGCCCACGCCGAACACATCCTCGGCGCCGGCGCCGCGATGTTGACCTTCGGCGGTGATCACTTCATCACGTATCCGCTGCTCAAGGCTCATGCGCGCAAACATGGTCCGCTGTCGCTGATCCACTTCGACGCCCACAGCGACACCTGGCCGGACGAAGAGGGCAAGCGCATCGACCACGGCACCATGTTCTGGCACGCGGCCAAGGAAGGGCTGGTCGATCCGTCGCGCTCGGTGCAGATCGGCTTGCGCACCACCAACGATGATCATCAAGGCTTCGCGGTGCTGGACGCGCGGCAGGTGCATCGGCGTGGTGTGGATGCGATTGTCGAGGCGATTCGGGCGCGGGTGGGGGATCACCCGGTGTACCTGACGTTCGATATCGACTGCCTCGACCCTGCCTTCGCACCGGGCACCGGAACTCCGGTGTGTGGCGGCTTGAGCTCGGTGCAGGCACTGGAAATCCTCGGCGGTTTGCGCGGGATCAATCTGGTGGGGATGGATGTGGTGGAAGTGGCGCCGGCGTATGACAGCGCGGACATCACTTCACTGGCGGCGGCGACGCTGGCGATGGAGATGTTGTGCCTGTATGCGGCCAAGCATAAGGTCGATCGGTAAATGCGGCGAGCCTGTTGACGCCATCGCGGGCAAGCCTTGCTCCTACAGGAATTTCGCTGAACACAAAATATGTGAACACCACAAAATCTGTAGGAGCAAGGCTTGCCCGCGATGCTTTTTCAGGCTACTGGGACTATTGGCAAATCCAGAGTTTCACCACCGCTGAACCGCGCAAACGAGCCGCTGATGCTTTCATGCGGCACGCCTTTGGCCACATCACTGACGCCATCCAGGCGCACCAGTTGATCGGCACTCAACTGCACATTCAACGCGCCCAAGGTCGCATCCAGTTGCTCACGGGTGCGTGAGCCGAGAATCGGAATCAGCGCAGTGGTCGAACGCTTGGCTTTTTCCCGCAGCCAGGCGATGGCCACGTGGGTCGGACTGGTCGCCTGTTCTGCCGCAACGGCCAGCAGGGTGTCGAGCAGGGCGGTCTCACGGGCGCTTTTCTCGGCGTGAACCAGCATGCCCAGCTTGCTCGCGCGATTGTCGCCCTCACTGTTGCGGTACTTGCCGGTGAGGAAACCACCACCCAGCGGCGACCACAGAGTCGCGGCCAGACCGAGGGCTTCGGCCATCGGCAGTTGTTCGCGTTCGGCGGTGCGTTCGGCGAGGCTGTACTCGACCTGAATCGCCGCGATCGGTGCAAAACCGCGCACTTCGGCCAGCAGGTCGGCGCGGGCGATGCGCCACGCCGGGAAGTTCGACAGTCCGGCGTAATGGATCTTGCCGGCGCGTACCAGATCGTCGAATCCACGCAGGATTTCTTCCATCGGCGTCACGCCATCGCTCATGTGCGCCCAGAACAGATCGATGTGATCGGTTTTCAGTCGCTTCAGGCTTTCTTCCACGGCGCGAACCATGTTCTTGCGGTTGTTACCCGTGTGGGAAATGCCGGCGGCCGGGGTCGTGCCCAATGTGTATTTTGTGGCGATGACCAGACGATCGCGCTCGGCAGCGATGAACTCGCTGAGCATGGCTTCGGATTGGCCACCCTGATAGCCATTGGCGGTGTCGATGAAGTTACCGCCAGCCTCCAGGTAGCCGTCGAAAATGGCTTTGGCTTCGTCACGTTCCGCACCATGCCCCCAACCGGTGCCGAAGTTGCCGGCGCCCAGTGCCAGTTCGGATACACGCAAGCCGGTTTTACGGCCAAACACCTTGTAATGCATGGGAAGACTCCAGAAGGAAGCGTCGCGGTTAATTTAGATGATCTAAAACATTTATAAAATATGATGCCAGTCATTTAAATCGTCAAGGCGCATTTTTCTGCAACGCCAAAACCTCGACAAACGGGAGCATCGACTACTGCCAGTTTCTGACAGGGAGCTCTGCTAAGCTCCGACGAATTTTCCGCACAGAGCTGCCGATCGTGTCGCGAACCACCCGTTTACTGACGTTGTTGCAAGTGCTTCGCGGCAAAAGCCGTCCGGTGACGGCGGCGACGCTGGCCGGCGAACTGGAGATCTCCGAACGCACGCTGTACCGCGACATCGCGGAACTCACCGCACTGGGCGCGCCGATCTATGGCGAGGCGGGGATTGGCTACGTGCTGCGCAGTGGTCTGTTCCTGCCGCCGCTGATGCTCAACGCCGATGAAATCGAAGCCATTGTGTTGGGCTTGCGTTACGTGGATCAGCGCGGGGATGAGGTGCTGAGCAAAGCCGCCGCCGATGCCTTGGCCAAGATTGCCGCAGTGCTGGCGCCGGAAGCGCTGGACGCGCTGCACAACCCGACCGTCATGCCGGGACCGCCCGGTTATGGTTTCGCGCCGAATGCGGTGCCGTTGAATGTGTTCCGCCAAGCTACTCGCAACCAGGCCAAGTTGCACATCGATTACGCCGATGCCCAGCAAGTGCCCAGTCAACGGCTGATCTGGCCATTGGCGTTGGGATTTCTCAATGAAGTGCGAATCATCGTCGCCTGGTGCGAGTTGCGCAGCGCGTATCGCACCTTTCGCACCGACCGGATTTCCCAAGCGAGCGAGCAGGGTGAGCGTTATCCGGGGCGCCGCAGTGACCTGCTGCGCACCTGGCGCAAGCAGATGCAACTGGATGATGCCGGGCGTTTCACTCCTGACAAGAACTGACACAGCGCTGTTTTAGCATGGCTCCAGAATCAACAAACAAGGAGCTGTAACATGTCCAATCCCGCCTCTGCACTGGCGCCTGCCATCGCCGCCTACATTGCCGCCGCCAACGCTCGCGACACTTCGCGGATCGGCAGTTTCTTCGCCGAAGATGCCAATGTGTTCGATGAGGGCCAACACCGGATCGGCACCCGGTCCATCGCCCAATGGATGCAGGACACCGCGGAACGTTACCAGCCACGGGTCGAAGTGCTCGGCGTGCAACAGCGCACCGGCAAAGTGCTGGTCAATGGCCTGATTTCCGGCACGTTCCCCGGCAGCCCACTGGAACTGCGCTACATGTTTCGCCTGAATGAGCAGGGCAAGATCGCCCGGCTGGACATTTCACTGTAGCGGTCGCTGTCTGGTGGCATACTGCCGCGCATGAATGTCGACTCTCCCCTCAGCGCCTGGCAGCACGCCATCGAACAGAAGGGCTTCGTCCAGGACGAAGCTCAGGAACATGCCGTCTGGGCCTTGCAAAAATGCCATGAGGCGCTGCACGAAGGTCGCACGCCGATCAGTGGCGTGTATCTCTGGGGCCCGGTCGGGCGCGGCAAAACCTGGTTGATGGATCATTTTTACCAAAACCTGCGGGTGCCGGCGCGGCGTCAGCACTTTCACCATTTCATGGGTTGGGTGCATCAGCGCTCGTTTCAGTTGACCGGCACGGCCGACCCGTTGAAGGCGCTGGCCCGCGAACTCAGTGAAGAGGTGCGGGTGCTGTGTTTCGACGAGCTGTTCGTCAATGACATCGGTGACGCGATCATTCTCGGGCGTTTGTTCCAGGTGATGTTCGAGCAAGGCGTGGTTGTCGTCTGCACGTCCAATCTGCCCCCTGATCAGCTGTACGCCGACGGCTTCAACCGCGACCGTTTCATGCCTGCCATCGCTGCGATCAAACAGCACATGCAGGTGATCGCGGTGGACGGCGGCGAAGATCATCGCCTGCATCCGGGGCAGGGGTTGCAACGATATTGGGTGGCGGCGCCGGGGCAGCCCAGTGCGTTGGCAGACGTGTTCAAGCTTTTGACCGGTGGCCAAGCGGTTTCCAGCGAGCCAATCAAAGTCGGTTACCGTTCACTGCCGGTGGTGCAGGCCAGTCAAACCGTGCTTTGGTGCCGCTACGCCGATCTCTGCGAACAGCCGTTTGCCGCCATGGATTTCATGGCCCTGTGCGACACCTTCAGCGCTATCCTGTTGAGTGACGTGCCCAACCTCAGCGCGCAAACGCGGGCCGGACGCATCGCCCGTGGCACTGAAGACGCTGCTGTGCGGGTCGAGGCCGGTGACCGTGAACTGCCGCAGTTGTCGGTGCATGACGACGGTGTGCGACGTTTCATCGCCCTGGTGGACGAGTGCTACGACCGCAAAGTGCCGCTGTATCTTGAGGCGCAGGTGCCGATGGATGCGCTGTATACCGACGGCTATCTGGAATTCCCGTTCCGCCGCACCCTCAGTCGTTTGCAGGAAATGCAGCTGCAACGTTTCGCCGAGGTTTGATATCCAGGAGGACTGACCATGAATCAACCTCTTTCGCACCACTTGCTGACCATGGCTTACCAGAACGCCTGGGCCAATCACCGACTGGCCAAGGCCTGGAGTCAGTTGAGCCCGGATGATCTGGCGGCCCCTCGGGTCAGTTTCTTTCCCAGCATCCGCGCGACCCTCAACCACATCCTGACCTGTGACTGGTTCTACGTGGACGCCCTTGAGCGCGAATTGCGCGGTGATGAGCCGCATCCCGATTGCTTCGTGTTCTTCAAGGACGACGAGCCGTTCACATCAGCCCCCCACCTCAAGCGCGAGCAGGCGCAGGTCGACCGTCGTCTGATCGCCTACTGCGAGCAACTGCGCGATGCCGACCTGGGTAAAGTCGTGACCATCGCCCGGGACACGCCGCAGCACGACAGTCGCTTGCGCATGCTTTCGCATCTGTTGGAGCACCAGATTCATCATCGAGGTCAGGTTCACGCAATGCTCAGCGGCACCTCAGTCAAGCCGCCGCAACTGGACGAGTTTTTCTGTGCCGGTGAGGCGCACCTGCGGGCCGAGGATTTTGCCGAACTGGGGTGGACCGAAGCGTTGATCTGGGGACATTAGGATTAATCCGATTGTCGCCACAAAGCGCTCGCGCTATCGTCGTGCGGCCTTCCAGGGCGAACTGCGCGCTGGGGTCAATTAATGTTTTCGAGGATGGAAATGGATTCCGCAGAAATACTTGTACTGCAAGCCAGCTTCACCAATCCGGTGCATGCCGAGGCGATCGGGCTGGTGCTGAACAGTTACGCCCAAGACCCGATGGGCGGCGGCCACGCCTTGCCCGCCGACGTTCTGGAGCAGTTGCCGGGCGAGTTGGCCAAGCGTCCCCATGCGTTCAGCGTGCTGGCCTTTGTCAACGGCGAGCCGGCGGGGCTGATCAATTGTTTTGAAGGATTCTCGACCTTTGCCTGTCGGCCATTGGTCAACGTGCACGATGTGGCCGTGGTGCCAAAGTTTCGCGGATTGGGCCTGAGCCAGCGAATGTTACAAAAAGTCGAGGAAATCGCCCGCCAGCGCGGTTGCTGCAAAATCACCCTGGAAGTGCTGGAAGGTAATGCGGTGGCGCAGGCGTCATACGGCAAGTTCGGTTTTGCGCCTGGCGAGTTCGACCCGGCACATGGGCGCATGATGTTCTGGATCAAGCCACTTTAAGCGTTCTGTCGGAGCGAGCTTGCTCGCGAAAAAACCAATTACGCCGCGTTTAACCAGAATGCACGCGTCATCGTTGGCGATCATCGCGAGCAAGCTCGCTCCTACAGACAAGCAGTCAGAGGTGTAACAATCATTTCGGTCTGTAAGACTCGGTCATTTGCGCGGTTTGGTCGTCCGGGACGCGCAGTTCTTTCGCCTGTTCTGGCGTGATATTGCCCAGCGCCACTTGCTGGTTGTAATGCAGCGTTTCGTAGTAGTACCGCATCCGTTCGGCGCCGCCTTCGGCAAAGGCGCTGGCGGAGCCCAGCGTCATGAGGACGGCGAGGATCAACGTAGATCTTTTCATGGTGTGCCTCCCACTTACAGGTGTCGGATGCCTTTCGTCCATGAGTCTATGAATCAAAGTCGAGCCTCATTATCCGCCGATTCCGTTAAATGGGAATTAACATCGCCTAGAGTTTCCAGTCCAGGCTCAGGGTCACCGTGCGCGGGTCACCCCAATACACGCCGTTGTAGAAACCGACGTTGTCGTAGTACTTCTTGTCGAACAGGTTGTTGACGTTCAACGAGGCCGACAGGTGGTCGTCGAATTGATAGCGCGACATCAGATTGACCACGGTGTACGCGTCCTGCTCGATGTCCGTGCGCTCGGTGATCAGGCTGCCATTGGCGCGGCGCCCGACCGGGCGATTGGCCGCGCGGTAGACGTCGCTCTGCCAGTTCACCGCCGCACCCACGGTCAACGCCTGCCACTCGCCGGGCAGGTGATACGCCGTCGAGAAACGGAACATGTTCAGCGGTTGGTTGGTGTTGTTGCGCTGATCGTCGCCGTTGACCGAGTGCGTGTAGGTGTAACCGGCGGTCATGTTCCAGCCGCTCATGACTTCACCGGACAGCTCGGCTTCGAAGCCCTGTACCTTGTTGCCTTTGCCACCCGACTTATAGAACTCCTCGCCGGTGACCGGGTCCGGCGGCACCGAGTCGTCAAGTTCGGCAACGTTGTCCTGTTTGCTCCAGAACAGCGCGGTGGCCAGGTTCAGTCGCTCTTCCAGCAAGCTGCCCTTGAGGCCCAGTTCATAGTTGCTACCGACCACTGGCTCAAGGTATTTGCGGCTGCTGTCGCGCTCGGACTGCGGTTTGAAAATGTCGGTGTAGCTGACGTAAACGGTGTACTCCGGAGTGAGGTCGTATAGCAGGCCGGCGTAGGGCGTCCACATGTCGTTGTGTTGCTGGCTGCTGTGATCGACGCTGCTCAGTTGAAGGCTATCGTCATAGCTGTTGGTGGTGCTGGAGGCTTTCCAGCTGCCATAGCGGGTGCCGAGTACCGCATGCAGTTCATCGGTCAGGTTCAGGCGCGTGGCCAGGTAACCCGCCTTTTGCCGGGTGTAGTCCCTGGCGCCGGTCAGGCTGGTAACGGTGTCGGGGAACCTGGCGATGTTGCCCATGTATTTCCAGTCGGGGACATTTTCGTAATCGGCCGCTCGCGGGCCGTCCACCGTGTACGGCGATTCTTCACTGCGCTCGGCCTCGCCATACCCGACCATCAATTCGTGTTCGCGACCCAGCAGCGAGTACGGGCCGGAGACGTTGAAGTCATAAGCCTTCATTTTCTGCGTGCCGATCATATGGCTGACGTTGGCGACCATGCCGCTGCGATCAGCGTTCGGGAAGCCGCCACCGCCGTAATAGATCTTGCCGTCGGTGTCACTTTCGCGATGGGTATACGCCGCTTTGAACTGCCAACCGCCGCCCAAGTGGTGATCGAGGTTGGCGAACACGGTTTTGTCCTTGAGCGGCCAGGAGCTCCAGGACGTCGCCATGTTGGTCGAACGCCCGAGGTTGGCCTTGCTGCCGTCGGAGTTCCAGTACGGCACGGTGCCCCAGGATGTGCCTTGCACGTGTTTGTTCTGATAGTCGTAACCCACCGCCAACACCGTGTCGTCGGTGAGGTCTGCTTCGAGGACCCCGTAACCGACTTCCCGCTGCTGCTGGTATTTGTCCCGGTACGAATCGCTGTCGCGATAGGCCACAACGCCGCGTCCGCGCAGGCGTCCGTCGAAGGCCAGTGGGCCGCCGACATCGAGGTAGCTGTAGTAATCGTCATAGCTGCCGCCGCTGACCCCGGTCTTGGTTTCCCACTGCGAAGTCGGGCGTTTGCGCACCATGTTGATGGTGGCCGATGGATCGCCGGCGCCGGTGGTCAACCCGGTTGCGCCGCGGACCACTTCGATGCGGTCGTAGATGATGGTGTCGGAATCGGACTTCATGTAGCTGAAGGTATTCAACATCCCGTCGATCTGGAAATTGTTGATCGAGTAACCACGGGAGGAATAGCTGACCCGGTCCGAGTCATTGTGCTGGACCACCACGCCGGCGGTCTGGCTCATCGCTTCGGACAGCGTGCCGAGCTTGAAATCGTCCATTTGCTGACGAGTGACCACCGACACCGATTGCGGAGTTTCCTTGATCGACAGGTTCAGGCGGGTGGCCGTGCTCATGGAACCGGTGGTGTAGGAGTCGGTGTTTTCAGTGGTGCTGCCCAGGTTCTGGGCGGTGACGCTGGTGGCGCCGAGCATGAGCGTGGGCGCCAATGGCGCTGTGTCTTTCTCGGTGTCAGCCAGCAAATCCGGGCTCAGTGCGGCACCGCACAGGCCAAGGGTAAAAGTCATGGAACGGGTGATAGGCGCGAACATCGCAGCCGACTCCTTGTCGTCGAGGGAAAAATTCCGTTTGTTCAAAGACGAAGGAGGGGAGAGGGATTTAGGGTTAAACGAGAATAATTATTATCTTTGAGGGATTTGCTGGTCGCAAACATGCGTGTAGGAGCAAGGCTTGCCCGCGATGGGGCCGGTACATCCAACATTTTTGTTGGCTGACCTGACGCAATCGCGAGCAAGCTTTGCTCCTACAGACTCACTGCTGTACGACTTCTGCTACCGCCGTCTTCGGCTTGATCAAACTGAAATCAATCAGCGGCCGCTGCTGCCGTTCGTAAGGGTTGCCGATCATCAATGGTCGTGGCTTGAAGCTGTCGCTGACCAGGCTCTTGCTGTGATCGAGTTCGTCGAAGCTCAGGCCTGCCAGATCCGCCCAGGTGTGGATCAGATGCGAGCTGCTGTACGGCCGGCTCAAGTCACCGGCAAAGCTCCAGTCGTGGGTTTCACGCCACTTCGGTGAAGCCCAGGCCATGAACGGAATGGTGTACATCGGCGCGGTCGGTTTGCTCTCGTTACGGCCGAGGGTGTTATGGCCTACGGAGTCGAACACGTCCTCACCGTGGTCGGAGAGGTACAGCAGGAAACCGTTCGGATCAGTCTTGGCATAGTCCTTGATCAGGCTCGAGACCACGAAGTCGTTGTACAGCACCGCGTTGTCGTAGCTGTTGTACGTGGGCAGTTGATCGTCACGCACGCCGGCCGGAACGCCATTGCGGTCCTTGAACTTGTCGAAGGTCGAAGGGTAGCGGTACTGATAGCTCATGTGCGTGCCGAGCAAATGCACCACGATCAGCTTGCGCGGCGCCGCGTCGGCCAGGGCTTTGTTGAACGGCTCGATCACGTCGCCATCGTACTGGGCGGCGTTCTGGTTGCGGTTGTTGTTGAGGTACACCTGCTCGTCGGCCTGTTGGGAGAAGGTCGTGAGCATGGTGTTGCGCTTGGTCATGGTCTGCTGGTTGGTAATCCAGAAGGTCTTGTAACCGGCCTGTTTCATCATGCTAACCAGCGATGGTGTTGACAGGTACAGTTCGGGGTTGTCTTCGTCGGCGAAGGTCAGCACCTGCTGCAACGCCTCGATGGTGTAGGGGCGCGGCGTGATGACGTTGTCGAAGACCGTCAGTTGATCCTTGAGTTTGTCCAGTTCCGGCGTGGTTTCACGCGGATAGCCGTAGAGGCTCATGCGCTGACGGTTGGTGGACTCGCCGATCACCAGCACCAGGGTCGACGGCTGGTTAACCATCGAATCCTTGAGATTGTGCAGCGGCGGGATCGTGCTGGCGCTGTTCAGCATTTCCTGCATGCCGGCCAAAGTGTCGAGATAGCGGTGATAGGCCACGGCCATCTGCCATGGCACTGCCGGCTCGATGCGGGTTTCGAATTTCTCGAAGCCACTGGCAAAGCTGCCGGTGCGCAGGGTTTGCTTGATCAGCGGATAACCGATCACGGCAACCAGAATTGCGGTTGCGGCCACCAGCGCCCGACCGCGCGGCATGTACACCGGGCGCAAGCGGGTCCAGAGGAACCAGGCGAATGCGGTATGCGCGATAAACGCGACCACCATCCACCAGGCAAAGTACTGCGTCATGTACTCACCGGCTTCAGACACGTTCGATTCGAACATGATGAAAATGACGCTTTGCGAAAATTCCTGCTGGTAGATGAAGAAGTAGCCGAGGCTGGCCATGGAGCAGGCCCAGAGCACCACACCGATCACTGCGGCCAGCAAACGCGTGCGTTTGGGGAACAACAGCATCGGTGCCAGCCAGATCGCGCTCATCACAAACGCCTGGCGGAACCCGGTAAAACCGGAGGTGCCTGTCAGTTGAATCAGCAGTTGGGTGATGCCGGAAAAATACCAGAAGAACAGGAACAACCAGAGAAACCCTGCCCAATCGAAACCTTTCGCAGACATTTCGCTGCGTTTAAACCAAGCCATTCAATGCTCCAGCCAATGATCATTCCACCGCCAGACCACCAAAGTCGCCGACGAACGGGAGGCGCGCGCATACCGAGCGGCCACAATGAACCGGAGTATCAATAAGGGGATGTGAAAACTTCGTGAGTTGCCGGAATCGGCGAAGGGCTAAGGCAAGCGGAAACAGCTCGGGGCTGTTTCCGATTCAGGCGAGGAAGTCAGGCGAGGAAGTCAGGCGTGAGGGGCGCGCTGGGTCACGGGTAAGGGCTGTTGCCCCTGGATCAGCAGGCGCAACTGCGCCAGTTCCTGTTTCAACTGGTCGCGCTCGTCTTTCAACTGGCGCAATTCGTCACGACGGATTGTGACGTAAAGGGTTTGTGCTGGCAGTGCGGTGTGTACTGTGCCCATTGCTCACCTCGCAAATGGCGTGTCTCAACTGTAGAACCGCCTGAAATCGGCGGTATCTCTACTATCGGCGCCAATTTTGATTTCTTTTGCCCGTGAAGGGAACTTTTTTATTTTTCATGGTCGTTGTGTCTTCGGTACGATTCCCGACGTTGTCCATCTGGATCGGGCACAATGCCCGGAAACTTCACGCCAACGCTCTGGACTAACCCTCATTAGTCGCGTTGGGCTATAACCATTGACACACATTTATTTGTAGTAGGGAGCATCAGCACATGCAACTCGGGATTATTGGACTGGGCCGCATGGGCGGAAATATTGCGCGACGCCTGATGCTCAACGGGCATACCACCGTTGTGTACGACCGCAATACCGCCTTCGTCGAAACCTTGACCCAAGAGGGTGCCACCGGCGTAGCCGATTTGCCGGCGCTGGTCGCTGGCCTGGCCAAGCCGCGCGCGGTGTGGGTCATGTTGCCGGCAGGCACACCGACCGAAGACACCATCGACACCCTGAGCACCTTGCTCGAAGCCGGCGATACCATCATCGACGGCGGCAACACGTTCTACAAGGACGATATCCGCCGGGCGAAGACCCTCTCGGAGAAGGGCCTGCACTACGTGGACGTCGGCACTTCCGGTGGCGTCTGGGGCCTGGAACGCGGCTATTGCATGATGATCGGCGGTGATGCCGAAAACGTTAAGCGTCTTGATCCGCTGTTCAAAAGCCTGGCACCGGGCATGGGCGACATTCCGCGTACCAAGGACCGCAAGTCTGACGATGAGCGCGCCGAGCATGGCTACATTCATGCCGGCCCAGCGGGCGCCGGGCATTTCGTCAAGATGATCCACAACGGCATCGAATACGGAATGATGCAGGCCTTCGCCGAGGGCTTCGATATCCTCAAGACCAAAAACAGCGAGAGCCTGCCACAAGAGCAGCGTTTTGACCTGAACGTTGCCGACATCGCCGAAGTCTGGCGCCGTGGCAGCGTGGTGTCCTCCTGGTTGCTCGACCTGACCGCCGACGCGCTGGCCGGCGACCCGAAACTCGACGGTTTCTCCGGCTCCGTGGCCGATAGCGGTGAAGGTCAATGGACCATCGAAGCCGCGATGGAGCAAGCCGTGCCGGTGCCGGTGCTGTCGAACTCGCTGTTCTCCCGCTATCGTTCCCGTGGCCAAGGCACCTTTGGCGACAAGATTCTTTCGGCCCAGCGCTTCGGTTTCGGCGGCCATGTGGAGACACCGAAAAAATGACCCATGCGATCCGCAGAAAATCCAAGACTGAACCCGCACCACCCACCACGCTGTTTCTGTTCGGCGCCCACGGTGATCTGGTCAAGCGCCTGCTGATGCCGGCGCTGTACAACCTCAAGCGCGACGGTTTACTCGGGGATGGACTGCGGATCATCGGCGTTGACCACAACGCCATCAGCGATGAAGGCTTCGCGACGAAACTCGAAGACTTCATTCGCAACGAGGTGGCCACCAAGGTCGGCAAGGGCGATCAGTCGCTTGATCCAGACTTGTGGGCTCAACTCGCAAAAAACATCAGCTACGTCCAGGGCGACTTCCTGGACGACAGCACTTATCAAGCGCTGGCGGCGAAAATCGCCGACAGCGGCACAGGCAATGCGGTGTTCTACCTGGCCACCGCGCCGCGTTTCTTCAGTGAAGTCGTGCGGCGTCTCGGCACTTCCGGTCTGCTGGAAGAAACGCCCGAGGCGTTCAGAAGGGTGGTGATCGAAAAGCCTTTCGGCTCCGACCTGCCAACTGCAGAAGCCTTGAACGCTTGCCTGCTCAAGGTCATGACCGAGAAACAGATCTATCGCATCGATCATTACCTGGGCAAGGAAACGGTGCAGAATATCCTGGTCAGCCGTTTCTCCAACAGCTTGTTCGAAGCGTTCTGGAACAACCACTACATCGACCACGTGCAGATCACCGCCGCCGAAACCGTCGGCGTGGAAACCCGTGGCAGTTTCTACGAACACACCGGCGCCCTGCGAGACATGGTGCCCAATCACCTGTTCCAGTTGCTGGCGATGGTTGCGATGGAGCCACCGGCCGCTTTTGGCGCCGATGCGGTGCGTGGTGAGAAGGCCAAGGTTGTCGGTGCGATTCGTCCCTGGTCGGTCGAGGAAGCGCGGGCCAATTCGGTACGCGGCCAGTACGCTGCTGGCGAGATCGACGGCAAACCTTTGCCGGGTTATCGCCAGGAAGAAAAGGTCGCGCCTGACAGCAACACTGAAACTTATGTCGCGCTCAAGGTGATGATCGATAACTGGCGCTGGGTCGGCGTGCCGTTTTACCTGCGCACCGGCAAACGCATGAGCGTGCGCGACACCGAGATCGTCATCTGTTTCAAACCCGCACCGTATGCGCAGTTCCGCGATACGGAAGTCGATGAACTGCAGCCGACTTATCTGCGCATCCAGATCCAGCCCAACGAAGGCATGTGGTTCGACCTGCTGGCCAAGCGGCCGGGCCAGACCCTGAAGATGGATAACATCGAACTGGGTTTCGCCTACAAGGATTTCTTCGAGATGCAGCCGTCCACCGGCTACGAAACCCTGATCTACGATTGTCTGACCGGTGATCAGACGCTGTTCCAGCGTGCCGACAACATTGAAAACGGCTGGCGTGCGGTGCAGCCGTTCCTCGATGCCTGGCAACAGGATGCCACGGTGCAGCTTTACGCCGCCGGTGAAAACGGGCCTGAGGCCGCTGAAGAGTTGCTGACTCGCGATGGTCGCGTCTGGCACGGCCTCGGATGAGTGAACCTGTCCGCTTTCTACTAAGTGACATGGACGGCACTTTGTTGCTGCCCGATCACAGCCTCAGCCAGCGCACCATCGACGCGGTCCGTTCATTGCGTGAGGCCGGAGTGCTGTTCAGCCTGGCCACGGGGCGACCGCCCAAGGCGATGTTGCAGACGATCGAAGCCTTGGGCGTCGACCTGCCGACGGCAGCATTCAACGGCGGCACTATCGTCCATCCCGATGGCAGTTTCCTGGTCGCGCATTACTTGCCGGCCACGGCGGCACTGACCACGTTGGCGCTGTTCGCCGATCAACCGGACGTCGAGGTTTGGGTGTTCAGTGGCGGCGATTGGCTGGTGAAAGACCCGAACGGTCCCATGGTGCCGCGTGAACAGCATGGGCTCGGATATCCGCCCGTGGTGGTCGAGAGCTTCGAGCCGTATCTGTTGCGCATCGACAAGATCGTCGCGGCCAGCAACAACACCGAGCTGCTGATTGAACTGGAGGCGCAGCTGTTGCCGAAAGTCGACGATCAGGCCCAGGTTTCGCGTTCACAACCGGTTTACCTGGACGTGACTGCAATGAAAGCCAACAAGGGCGAAGCGTTGGCGACGCTGGCGGCGTTCCTCGGAGTACCGTTGCAGCAAACCGCCGCCATGGGCGATGGCGGCAACGACCCGGCGATGTTTCATGTGGCGGGATTGTCGATTGCCATGGGGCAGGCGGAAGAAGCGGTGAAGCGTCAGGCGGATGTGGTGACGGGCACCAATGCCGAAGATGGCGCTGCTCAGGCAATTGAGCGCTACATCCTGAAACGCTGAACTCTATGTAGGAGCTGCTGCAGGCTGCGATTTTTTGATCTTTTGAAAAGCAAAATCAAAAGATCGCAGCCTGCGGCAGCTCCTACAGTTAATAGCCGGTTACAGCCAGTAACTCACGGCATACCAGCCCAAAATCCCCATCACCACGGTGTACGGCACCGCCATCCACACCATCCGTCCGTAGGACAAACGAATCAGCGGCGCAATCGCCGACGTCAGCAAGAACAGGAACGCCGCCTGACCATTCGGCGTGGCCACGCTCGGCAGGTTGGTGCCGGTGTTAATCGCAATGGCCAATGTCTCGAAATGTTCGCGGGTCATTTCACCGGCAAGGAAGGCGCGCTTGACTTCGGTGATGTAGATGGTCGCTACGAACACGTTGTCACTGATAGCCGAGAGCAGGCCGTTGGCGATGAACAGCATGCCTGGTTGTTGATCGGCCGGCAGGGCCAGGACCCACTGGATCAATGGCGTGAACAGGTGTTGATCGTGAATCACCGCCACCACGGCGAAAAACACCACCAGCAACGCGGTGAACGGCATGGCATCCTTGAATGCGGTGCCGAGGCGATGTTCGTCAGTGATGCCGGTGAACGCAGTAATCAACACAATCACCATCAAACCGATCAGACCCACCTCGGCAACATGGAATGCCAGTGCGATGATCAGAATCAGCGCAGCCACGCCTTGTACGATGAGCGCGGCACGTTGACGCGAAGTACGCTCGGCATTGTCTTCGTCAGCATAGTTGGCCAGCACGGTGCGTACGTTGTCCGGCAGCAGCGTGCCGTAACCGAACCAGCGCACCTTCTCCAGAATGACGCAGGTCACCAGACCCGCCACCAGCACTGGCAAGGACACCGGAGCGACCTTCAGAAAGAACTCGGAAAAGTGCCAGCCCATCTCGTGGCCGATCAGCAGGTTCTGCGGTTCGCCTACCAGCGTGCAAACGCCACCCAGTGCGGTGCCGACTGCGCCGTGCATCAGCAGGCTGCGCAGGAAAGCGCGGAACTGATCCAGGTCGCCATGATGCAGCGTAGGCAAACTCTGGTCATCGCCATACTCGCTGTCCTGACGCGGATCGGTGCCGGAGGCGACGCGGTGATACACCGAGTAGAAACCCACGGCGGCGCTGATGATCACGGCGGTGACGGTCAATGCATCGAGAAACGCCGACAGGAACGCCGACAAAAAGCAGAACATCAACGCCAGTAGCGCCTTGGAGCGAACGCCGAGCAGCAGGCGCGAGAACAGAAACAACAGCAGGTCTTTCATGAAGTAGATGCCCGCCACCATGAACATCAGCAGCAGGATCACCGGGAAGTTGTGCAGCAGCTCGTCATAGAGCGCTTGAGGTGTGGTCATTTTCAGCAACAGCGCTTCGACCAGCAATAAACCACCCGGCATCAACGGATAACATTTGAGCGCCATGGCCAGGGTAAAAATGAACTCCAGCACCAACAGCCAACCCGCTGCCACTGGCCCCACAGCCCATAAAACCAGGGCATTGAGAATGAGGAAGCCGACGATACAGGCCTTATACCAACGGGGTGAGTTGCCGAGAAAGTTATGCGCGAACGCCTGGGCCATGGAACCGGACATCGGCTACTCCTTATCTTTAGAAGCGCGCAAGTTGCCGTAACCGGAACAGAAGATCAAGTGCAGGAAAAATCTATCTTGCTAACCCATATAGCGTGCGACGACGGCCCGATAGTTGCCATCTAATGAGTAGCCGCCAACAACGATGTTTCCATCAGGCTGAACAGCCACTGAAGTTGCCGTATCGAGACTGCGTCCCAGGCGTGTACGAATCCATCCGGTGCCGTCGCCAAATTCGCAGTCGAGTTGTCCATCAGCCAGGTATCGGCCAAGAATGAAATCGGCCTCGACACCACCAATGGTTGCTCCGGCCGTGACCACGCTGCCATCCGGTTGTACCTGGGCGGCGGTCCATTGGCAGCCGCTGCGGCCGATTTCCAGCAATTGTGACAGACCGCCATTACAGTGAATGTCTGGCCGGCCATTGCTGTGCACCCTTAGTGAAAGGCAGCGCATGGGATCACGGCTACTGCCAAGACACTGTATGTCGCCGTTGTCTTGCTGGACGATCTGGCTGACCTGAGCACTTTGACCCTGGGCCTTGAAACTCATGAAGCCATCCACGGCAAAACGCTCATCAAGGCTGCCATCAGCATGATAACGAGCCAGTAAACCTTCTTCGGGGAAGTTGATCGAGCCGCCTACCAGAATCCGACCATCCGGTTGCAGCATCAGCGTACTGAGCCAAGTGTTCATCAACAAATGACGGACGATGACGAAGCCGAGGCCATTGAAAGTCATGTCCAGCGAGCCATCGCTATCCAGCCGTATAAGCAGGCCGGTATGGTCCGCCAGTTCGAAGTGATGATTGGCAATCAACAGGATTCGACCGTCCTCTTGAATGCTGGCATCGCAGGCTTCGGCTCCTGGTACACCCGGCGGCAGCCAGGCATCACGAACTCCGTGGGACAGATTGCCTGGCAAGCGCACGACACAACGGCCGTTGTCGCCAAAGCGTTGAACCGGGCAGCCTTGTGGGTCAAACAGCGCCAGTGCGGGGAGTGTGCGGTGAGCATTTTCGTAGTGCAGGCCAACGATCAGAATGTGGCCGTCGGGCAGCACCTTGACCTTGCCGGCCATGGCTTCGAAGCCAGGCTCGAAGTGCCCGATAACGCTGCCTTGTTTGCCGAATGCCAAGTCCGCCGAACCGTCCTCCAGCAACCGGGCCAGCCCGAAGCGGCTGCCGTCCGGCATGCCGACCTTGGCCGCGACCAACAGGCGACCTTGCGGGTCGATGGTGACGCCGTTGGCCATGCTTGAAACGCTGCCGGCGAAGTACACCTGGGTTTTGCCATCGTTGGCGAAGCTACTATCGAGGATCCCGGCGTTACTGAAGGTTGTCGGGAAGGCCAGAACGGACTGGGTTGACATGCACGCATCTCCTTGCGAGTCGTCTTTGTCCAGAAGTTGGGATGGCGACTTTATAGGAAGAACATTCAATCCCTGAATGCGCGAATGCACAACTGACATAACTAACAGGCGGAGAGTCGTTGTGTGCCACAACAGTGTCTTTTCGAACCAATGGCAAGCGTGCAAAGAATTCAGTGCGCGCTAGTTCAAATAATGAAGTGTTGCAAGTGTTGGTGGTCGTTAAACCAGGCAACTAACGACAGTGGGTGGAGGGCGCGGATTACTCCGGAGTAATCCGCAAAACGATCAGTGCGGCATCGACCACGATTGCAGCTTGTAGCCTTCCTTGCTCAACTCTTCACGAGCTTGTTCCAGCAAGCGCTCAAGCTGCTCGGGGTCGGTGTAGGCGCTGCTTGGAATCTGCTTGCGGCCTATACTGTTGTTGGTGCGGTCGATCACGGTCAGGCTGAGTTCGCCGTTGCCGTCCTGTGGCGCCCAGGCCACGCATTGGAAAGGCTGGAATGCGCGGTCGGCAATCAAAAGAGCTTCGTTGATGCGGAGCGGGGCGTTCATGGGATGTTCTCTCTGTATGCCCAATCAAGTGATGTGCCGACGGTTGGGCTTACCGCTCGGCTGGTTACTTGTACTGATGCCCGCAACCGGGGTTCAGGTCACACACAAACAAAAGAAATTTCAACTTTCTTTCAAAGACACGCTACAAGACTCTGTTTTGAAAGCTGAATGAAAGACTGGACTCGTTAGGTAACTAACAAAACTTTTTCTTATAACTATTTAAGCAACAACCCTATAGTCAAACGGTACAAGGCCACGTCAAATTCTTGCTAATGTTACAGCCAGGTCCGCCAAATGACTGTTTTTAATAATATTTCCTAGAATTTGGCGCCAAGGAACAGTCATGAGCGAAGCGCCTGCTTTACGACGTCTATTAGTGGTTGATCCCTGTGACGACTGCCATCGTTTATTACCGGGATTACGCTCTGTGGGTTGGGATGTTGACAGCTGTTCACTGGAACACGCTGCCGACCGAACCTGCGATGTGGGCTTGTTACGCTTGCAGCCTTTTCACCTGGAGCGCCCGGATGCCGTCAAAGAGCTGATCAGCCGCAGCGGCACCGAGTGGATTGCCGTTCTCACGCAGGATGTCCTGCGTTTGCAGAATGTTGGCGACTTTGTTTGCGAATGGTTTTTCGACTTCCATACCTTGCCGTTCGATGTGTCACGGGTCCAGGTCACACTGGGCCGGGCCTTCGGCATGGCGCGCCTGCGCGGGCAGGGCACGGTGCACATTGATCAGCCCGAACATGAGTTGCTGGGCGACAGCAAGCCGATACGCGAGTTGCGTAAGTTGCTGAGCAAATTGGCACCCACTGAGTCTCCGATTTTGATTCGCGGTGAAAGCGGCACCGGTAAAGAATTGGTGGCTCGCACACTGCACCGGCAATCCCAGCGTCACAGTAAACCCTTTGTCGCGATCAACTGCGGCGCGATTCCCGAGCACCTGATCCAGTCTGAACTCTTTGGCCACGAGAAAGGTGCCTTTACCGGCGCCCATCAACGCAAGGTCGGGCGGATCGAAGCGGCCAATGGTGGAACACTGTTTCTTGATGAAATCGGTGATCTGCCCTTGGAGCTACAGGCCAAC
Organism: Pseudomonas sp. NFX98; assembly: GCF_047784845.1. NCBI lineage: Bacteria > Pseudomonadati > Pseudomonadota > Gammaproteobacteria > Pseudomonadales > Pseudomonadaceae > Pseudomonas > Pseudomonas sp. NFX98. The sequence goes on from NZ_JBLNNF010000003.1 coordinate 171,528, forward strand.
CTGTTGCGTTTTCTCCAGGAAAAACACATCGAGCGGGTGGGCGGCAGTCAGCCGATTCCGGTGGATGTGCGGGTTCTGGCGGCAACCCACGTCGACCTTGAGGCCGCGATAGAGAAAAAACGCTTTCGCGAAGATCTCTATTACCGTTTGAACGTGCTGCAAGTCGTGACAGCGCCATTGCGTGAACGTCACGGCGACTTGTCGATGCTGGCCAACCACTTCTCCCATTTCTACAGCCATGAAACCGGCCGTCGTCCGCGCAGTTTCAGCGAAGACGCGTTGATCGCCATGGGCAAGCATGACTGGCCGGGCAATGTTCGTGAACTGGCCAACCGCGTACGCCGCGGGCTGGTACTGGCCGAAGGACGGCAGATCGAGGCGCGCGACCTGGGGCTGATCAGCCAGCAGGCCGTCGCCACGCCGATGGGCACGCTGGAAGACTACAAGACCCGGGCCGAACGCCAGGCGTTGTGCGATGTGCTGAACCGACACAGTGACAACCTGAGCGTCGCCGCCAAAGTCTTGGGTGTGTCGCGGCCGACGTTCTATCGGTTGCTGCACAAACATCAGATCCGCTGAACACAACACAACAAAAAGCCCCGCTGCGATGATGTCGCAGCGGGGCTTTTTATCGTGGGTCAGAAGTAGTACGGGAATTTCAGGCTGAACTGGAAGTCCGGGGCATCGTCCGTCATACCGATGGACAGGTTGGGTACGATCGTCAGGTTATCCGTAGCGGCAATGGTCATGCCGATGTTGAAGTAGCCGGCGTTGGCGTCGCTGGAAGTGACAGACTCCCAATCCCCGCCATCCTGTTTGATTTTGCTCTTGCGTTGCACCACGTCAGACACCGAGAACGACATACTCATCTTTTCGTTCAGGGCGAACGCAATACCGGCACCAAGCTGGAAGCTGTCGCCGATATCCACTTTGCCGGGGTTTTCCTGGCCGACCGTCGAGCTGATGTCGTCGAAGGACTCCTCAAAGTTATGGGTGTACGACAGGCTGCCGAACAGCACGGCCGGATCGTACGTTTTGACCAGAGAGATGCCCGGTGTGATCGACCAGACGCCATTACCGGTAGGCAGCGTGTCAGGCACGAACAGGTTGGAGTTGGCGTCCACCTGGCGCAGCTTGATGCCGAACGGGTCTTTGCCGGTAGGCGCCTTGACACGCAAGGTGACCACGGCATCCGGTGTGTTGACCGACTCGTCGAGGAACTTATAGGCAATACCGAAGTTGACGTCGCCGATCTCCGGATCGCGGGTCACGGTTTCTTCGGTCGTCACGCCTGCGGAACCACCATTGCCGCCGCCTGACTGGTAAGTGGATTCGCGATAGACCACCGGCACGTTCAGGTCAAACTGCCACCGATTGTTGAAGTTGTAGCGACCGGTCAGGTCAAGCGTCCAGGTATCTGCCTTGATCCGGTCAAGGTTGATGTTGCCCAGAAAGATCGAGTCCAGTGCGAGGAATCCGTTAAGGATCAGCTGGCGGGTGTCGTACCGGGAGTAGGTCAGCCCGGTTTCCACGCTGAATTTGCCGCCGCCGAAGAATCCGCTGGCTTCGTCATAAAGGTTGGAAACGCTTTGTGCCGGTTGAGAATCATCTGCCAGCGACTGTCCATAGGAACTGCCGCCCCCGGCCGCGCCCCCTGAAGCGGCTGCGGCGCCAGTGCCGACCGCAACTTGCGAGTTGCCTTTCATGTCTGCCGGCGACTTGGCCAGGCGTTTTGGAGGAGGAGATGCCGGTTGTTCTTCTACCTGGCGGACCCGTTGTTCAAGTACCGCCAGGGCTTTTTGTTGTACTTCGTATCGTTGCTTCAACTCCAGAAGTTCCTGTTTCAGAAGCTCTACTTCCGCATCCGGTGCTGCTTGCACCATCACCGCTGGGAACAGAGTGCTCAAACATACAACTGCACGCAGTGACACTGATCGATACATGAATTAAGCCGTCCCTTGTAATGCCCAATGGTCGAGACTCAGCGTAGTTCAATATCCCAAGGTGCGAAGGGCGGCGAGTTGATTCAGGTTGCAGTCCAATGCGCCGGCACTTGGGCCATTATTATTGAGGACAACATTGAGCTGGGTGAGGTTACTGACCATGTTGCTATTGCCCAACAAACGGGTGTTTTGCAGAAGGCCGCCCTGGGCGACCTGTTGCATGGCCGAACCTTGATTGTTATTGGCCTGAATGGCCATTTGCACGCCGCCATTGGTTGCGGAAACCGCGATGCTGCCTGCAGCATTGCTGCCGGTAATGGTTTGGCCGGCCATCAATGCCTGACCTTGGGCGGGTACCAGTGCCGGGGCCGAGTTGGCTTCTTTTACATCGATAGCGATGTTGTTGTAAGCGCTGTTGCCGTCACCTGCGGCGCGTACGCTCTGGGTGATGCCTTGCGTGCCATTCAAGCCTGCGCCGCCAACCACGCTGCCGGTGCCTTGTTGAGAAGAACCGCCGTTACCGGACTGGCTGTACGTTGACACGTAGAATTCGGGTTTGACCGTTGCGGCCTGGATCTGCATGGAGGTAGTCGCCCCTATCAGATCGCCACTGGCGTTGCGCCAGGTACTGCTCATTACAACACCGAAGCTGATGATCCGTCCTGGCATGACATACCGGCCACGCAGTTCGGCAAGCTCCTGATCCTTGATTTCGATGGGTTTGAATCCGTTGGCAAAACCTGAGGTGCTCGCTACCAGACAGGCGGCGGCCACCCAATATGAGGTTTTCATTTGCTGCTCCCGGAGCATCCTGCTCCCTATCATCTAGTTGGCGATTAAAAGAAGTCGCTCTGTATGAAACCAAAGTCCATCAATTCAGCATCTTTGACCGGGTTGAAGTTATCCAGCTTGTTCTTGGCTGTCAGCGGTTCCGGTGGGCTGCGTAGTGCATTGGTTTTTTCGTAGCCGGGACCAACGATAGCGAAGACAATTCCGTTCCAACCTTTGACAAAGTCATCATGGGAGTAGCGTTTGTGACCGAGTACCGGGTCGCCGATGTAGACCCAGTTCTTGTCAGCACGCTGCAACACCACGAAGTGCTTGTAGCCGCGAACTTCCGTCAGTACCACCACCGGAATCGTTACTGCGTCGAGCTTTTCAGGTGGGATCTTGTAGCCCCGGGCACGCATGCCGATGCTTTCTATGTAGCGCTTCATGTCCAGCATGGAGAAACCTTGCGTACGGACAAGGTCCTGGTCTGCATTGACCAGCATGCCTTTGATGATGTGCTCTTCATCGACGTCGAGCCAATAGGCCTGGCGCAAAATCGTTGCCAGTGCGGCGGCGCCGCAGCTGAAATCGGTTTTCTGTTCGACGATGTTGCTGAACTTGCGCTCACGCAGACTCTGTACCTGCTTATAGATGAGTGTGCCGCCAGGAAGGGCAGCCACTGACATCTGTGCGGCCTCGGTCAGGCCAGACAGGCAGAGGAGGGCGATGAGTGCAGTCTTACGCATGATCGATACGCCTTTGCGGACTGAGGAAAAGCCCCGTTGCCGGGGCTTTCATTTCGATCGCGATTACAGGCAGGCTCTGCAACCTGCAGCGATGGACAGCGAGTTGCTTTGTTGGTTGCCTACACCAGACGATACGTTGGCGCCGCCGTTGCCGGAGAAGCCATTCATCGAGTTGGTCATTGTAGCAGTGTTGGTTACAGGGTTTTTCCAGCCGTTTGGAGTCATCACTTGTTGGGTGGTTACACCAGCCAGGCCGAACACGCCCACAGCAACGAAATCGGACGTGGTATCGCCGTTGCCGCCATGGTTGCCGCCACCATGATTACCGCCACCGTTGTTGCCGCCACGGTCATTGTTGTGGTTGTTGCCACCACCATGGTTGCCGCCACCGTGATTGTCGCCTTCGGTAGTCGCAGTGCCTGCCGCTACGAATACGCCAGCAGCGTTAAAGGTACCCACGAGGGTATCTTTGGTGTAAGCCTGAGTAGCGGCGTTGGTGACAGACAGGCCGGTGGACGATTGGTTGGCCGCAGCAGCAGCTTGTGCTACACGGCCGCCCGATACGGCGATGGCCAGGTTGTTTTTCTGTTGGTTGAAGTTGCCGGAGGTTACGTTGATGCCGATGTTGCCGGAGCCGTTGTTGCCGGCGTTGTTCAGGGACGCGGCGTTGGTGTTGGACGAGTTCACAACGGTGTTGCCACCATTGAGTTGAGTAGCGCTCGAGGCGGCGACAGCGGTGCCGAAGATGAAGCTTTCGTCGGCAGTGGCCAGAGCGGCGGCGTTATCTTGTTGGTTGCCGTCGCCGGCTGCAACGTTGGCGCCCATGTTGCCGTTGGAGCCGTTCAGCGAGCTATCCACTGCAGCACCATTTTTGGTGCCTTGGTTCAGGACTGCGTTGCCGGAGCTGCTTTGCTGATCCATGACGGTGGCCCCAGCACCGGCGGTGATCGACAGAATTTGTTCCAGAGTTGGGCCTTTAGGCTGGTTGTTACCATGCCCGTTGCCGTGACCATTGCCATGACCGTGATCATCATCACGACCGCCTGCTTGTGCTGCGATTGCCATCACTGCTGCGAGAGCGAAAACCAGTGGTTTTAAGGCCATTGTAGGTTTCATGGTGTTTCTCCGTGCTTATTAGTTGGTTAAGTGTTGGTACTTTCCAATCGCACTGCGTTTGGGTCAGTCAGCGACCCGGATGCTCAGGGTGTTAGCCATTCGGTTCCCCACCCCGGCACTCTGGTTCACCTGAATCACTCCTCGGCTGCCGGTGAAGGCCTGGTCGCTTGTCACGACCTGGCGACTGCCGGTTGGGGTGCCAGTTGCTCCTGAGCTTGGTAGCAACGCCACGTTCTGTTGAGAAAGGGCGCTATCGTCAACGGCTTGCGGCGCAGCACTGATGCTGATGCGCATGGCGTTGGCCATCTGGTTGTTGGCCCCGGCGCTCTGGTTGACGCCCAGTACACCGTTGCCATTACTGAAAGAAGTGCCGCCGATGGTGGCCGTCGCGTTCATCGACGGATTGGCGGGCGTATTGAGTTTTTGGTTAACAATGGTGGTCGCCCCGGCTTCGGTGCCGATGGCAATTGCACGAACGTTGGCCTGTTGCTGTTGATCACCGGCGGCCTGGTTGATGTTGAAGTTGCCTCTGTATTGGGTGCCGGAATCTTGAAGGGTGGCGTTGTTGACCGAGCTGATTCCCGAGTCGGCCATGGCGCTGGCACAGCCGAGCAGGGCAAGAAAAAGGACGGAACGATTCATGTCATTGACCTCCAGCCAGTCTGCCCAGAGGGGCGAGGCCGGAACTCATTGCGCGGTTGATGGTGCCTGAAATAGCGTTGCCACTGCCGCCCTGATGGCCGGAGCCCATGCCGGGCATACCGTTAGGGTTGGTGACCGTATTCAAGCCTTGAAAGCCAGGACTGTTTTTATTGATGTTGTTGACAGCGATGGATTTGCCGCTGGCGATGTTTGCGAAGTCGCCATCGCTCAGCTCGGTGCTATTGAGTACCGAGGTCACTCGTGCTGAAGGATTGGCATTGACGGTGGTAGGGTTTGGGTCCTTGCCGCCATCGCGACCGAAATGCACGGCCTGGACATCGCGAGTCAAAACGATTGTGCCGTCGCCTTCGGCCTGGGCATTGAACGTGAGTACCGACGTTGCGGCACTTCCTATCAGCAGTAGGCAGGTCATGCCTTTTTTGAAAGTCCCCACGGTGCAATTCCTTCTTCTTGTGGGCTGGCCCTGGTCAGCGTTGTGAAGGAGAGAGCGAAAGCTGTGCCGCTTTTACAAAACTGTTGAAATTCAAGCGCTTGCAGATTTTGTCCGGGAAGGAGAGTTTTCGGATGTTTCAACGCTGAGACAACACAAAGGGCTTTCAGCCAGCCAAAGCGCTTGCGATGCTCTAGAACAATGGTTTGCGAGGACGTGTTTCAATGGGTTAACAACCAGGGCCGGAACATGGCACGGGTGCTGAAACAGGCGGTTTGCGGCAGGGAGTGTGTTTCACAATCGGACACTTTCCCCCAAAACAGGGGAAAACGCTGGGTGAGTCTCCCCAGAATCAGGGGCAGGGCGTGAGCAGCCTCGATACGGCTTCGAAGGCATGAGCCCGACGGTCAGCCCAGTTGCCGCGCAGAATTTCAAAGGTTTTTTGGTGCTGCTCCAGCCAAGTCAGGGTGTCGTTGAAAAATGCCTGGCGCTCTACAAGGGTGGGTTGGCAGCGCTGGCCATCATTCGTCCAGGCGACATTTTCCGGTGACAGCAATAGATGCAAGTCGTACTGCCGGGCCAGCAGTGCCCGCTCGATCCAGGGCGGGCAATCGCCAAACAACGTCCGGCTCCAGAGTATGTTGCTCAACAAGTGAGTATCAAGGATCAGCAGTTCTGGCTGCCGGGCGCGGGCCTCGTCCTCCCAGCGCAACTGGCCGCGGGCGATGTCCGTGATATCGGCAAGGCAGGTGTCACGCTGTTCCTGCTCGATGAACCAGCGCACGTACTCGCTCACCAGTTCCCCACCGAAATGCGCTTGCAGCTCGGCCGACAACCAACTCTTGCCGCTGGATTCAGGGCCGGTAAGCACCAGGACCTTCATGTGCGCAACGCCGGGGCGGTACGCCATTCACGCCAGCCTTGCACGGCGAGCAACAGGAACAAGCCGTACAAAGCGGCGGTCAGGTACATCCCTTTGTAGACGAACAGCCCGACGAAAATTACATCCACGACGATCCACAATGGCCAGCATTGAACGCGCTTCTGTGCCATCCACAGCTGCGCCACCAGGCTGAAACCGGTAAGGGCTGCATCGAGCCAGGGTTGCGCGGCGTCGGTCCAGTGCGCCATGGCCGCGCCCAGCATCAAGCTGCCAGCGGCACCGACGAGCAGACCGAACATCACCGATTGGCCGTCGAGCCGGGTCACTTCGCGCCCTTGTCGCGCATCGCCTGCACGGGTCCATTGCCACCATCCGTAGATCTGCAGAGCCGCGTAGATCACTTGCAGCAACATGTCCGAATACAGCTTCACTTCGAAAAAGATCCAGCTGTAAATCAGCACCATGACCAGACCGATTGGCCAGCACCAGGGGTTCTGCTTGACCGTCAACCAGACGGCAATGACACCGAGGGTGGCGGCAAACAGTTCAAGCCCGGACATGGAGGTTCCTTGGGGAAATCGAATTTGGGGGGCGGATTGTACCGGCAGGTGCTGCCAAGTAGAACCGGCATGCGCGTTGTAGCAGCTGCCGAGCTTGCGAGGCTGCGTTCGGCTGCGTAGCGGCCGTGAAATCAGGCACCGAATTGAGTCAGGAACAATTCGGTGCCTGGTGGCGACCGCTTCGCAGTCGAACGCAGCCTCGCGGGCTCGGCAGCTGCTACAGAGCAAGGCGTTTTTGTGAAATCAGACCCGGAACTGCTTGAGCAATCCGTTCAGTTGCTCACTCAACCCCTTGAGTCGCACGCTCGCCACGCTGGACTGTTCCGCTGCCAAGGCGGTGCTGTGAGAGAGCCCGGCGGCTTGCGTAACGTTCTGGTTGATGTCCTCAACCACATGCGCCTGCTGCAACGTCGCGCTGGCGATCGAGGCGTTCAGCCCGTTGAGGTTGCGCAGCGCCTGGCCGATTGCATTAAGGCTGGCACCGGCCAGACCGGCCTGTTCAATGGTCAATTGCGAGGCGCGGCTGCTGTCGCCAATGACTTTGACCGCCGCTTCGGAATGGGTTTGCAAGCGTTCGATCATCGACTGGATTTCTGCCGTGGACTTCTGGGTGCGCTGGGCCAGCAGACGAACCTCATCCGCCACGACCGCGAAACCTCGACCTTGCTCGCCCGCTCGGGCCGCCTCGATTGCAGCGTTGAGGGCCAGCAGGTTGGTTTGCTCGGCGATGGAGCGGATCACTTCCAGAACGCTGCCGATCTGGGTGCTTTCGGCGGCCAGCGTACGGATCACTTCCACGGCCTGATCGATTGTTGAAGACAGCGTGTCGATCTGTTGCAGGCTGCCGTCGATGTTGATCTGGCCTTGCTGCGCCTGCGCTTCGGCATCGCGCATTTCGCTGGCGGCATGCTCGGCGTTTTTCGCTACGTCCTGCACGCCATAGGTCACTTCATTAATGGCCGTGGCCACCAACTCCATCTGCTGCGATTGTTGCTGGCTGCGTTGCTGGGCCTGGGTGGCGTCGTTGCCCAGTTCGCTGGACGACTGGCCGAGGGCGCTCGCGGACACCTGCAACTCACCGATCACCAGCCGCAGCTTGGTGGTGAAGGCATTGAAGTGCCGCGCCAGTTGCGTGACCTCGTCCTGGCCGTGGGTGTCGAGGCTGCGGGTCAGGTCGCTTTCACCGCTGGCGATGTTGGCCATCGCGTTCACGGTTTCCTGCAACGGGCGGACGATGCTGCGGGCAATCAGCATCACCAGCGCCACCATGATCAGCGCGATGGCCAGGCCGATAAACGATGCTTCCCAAACTTGCCCGTAAAACTCGGCCTGCATGTCATCGATGTACACGCCCGAGCCAATCACCCAACCCCAGGGCTCGAACAATTTGACGTAGGAAGTTTTCTCGACCGGTGCGCTGGCACCGGGCTTCGGCCAACGGTAATTGACGATCCCTGCACCTTTGCTCTTGGCGACTGCAACCATTTCGTTGAACAGCGCAAAACCGTCCGGGTCGCGGATTGCCGAGAGGTTCTGGCCGTCGAGTTTGGGGTTGGCCGGGTGCATGACCATCACGGGCGTCAGATCGTTGATCCAGAAATAATCGTTCTGGTCATAACGCAGGCCGCGAATAGCGGTCAGCGCCTGTTTCTGCGCGGCTTCGCGGGTGAGGGTGCCGGCGGTTTCCAGGCCCTGGTAATAACTGAGAACGCCGCTGGCGGTCTGCACCACATGCTGGGTCTTCTGCGCCTTGGCGTCGTACAAATCGTCGTGGATCTGCTTGAGCATCATCACGCCCAAGGCCAACAGCATCATGACGGCCACGATCAGGATGAGCCACAAACGGCGACTGATCGACATATTGCGCAAGCTGTTCATAACGCGGTGCTCCGATTTCTTGTTCTGGGGTTTCTTGTTTTTGTAATGATTGATCGCCAGCATCCTGCCAGGTCCGATAACGCGGCAGCGCTTTTCAGACTTGTCTGATAGGATTTCGGCCCCGCGCGGTAAAACCTGAATACAAATTGATTTTTCACGGGTTTTTCAGAGGCGATCGGGATCTTGCGCTCGTGGAATTTCAACTACGCTGAGCGCGATAAACGCTTTGTAAAATACTAACGGGGCATGCGTCGACGCATAGCCTTTTGGGGGATTGATGGATCTTTGGACTGCCTTTCAGGCTTTGATTCTTGGGGTTGTAGAGGGGCTGACGGAATTTTTGCCCATTTCGAGTACCGGGCATCAGATCATTGTTGCTGACCTGCTCAACTTCGGTGGCGAACGCGCCATGGCGTTCAACATCATCATTCAGCTCGGGGCGATCCTGGCGGTGGTGTGGGAATTCCGCCGGAAGATTTTCGACGTGGTCATCGGGCTGCCAACCCAGCCAAGCGCACGGCGGTTCACTGCGAACCTGTTGATCGCCTTCCTGCCGGCCGTGGTACTGGGGGTGATTTTCGCCGACCTGATTCACCACTACCTGTTCAATCCGGTCACGGTGGCCACTGCGTTGGTGATCGGCGGGATCGTCATGCTGTGGGCTGAAAAGCGGCAGCACGAAGTGCACGCCGAAACTGTTGACGACATCACTTGGAAAGATGCCCTGAAAGTCGGTTTCGCCCAGTGCCTGGCAATGATCCCGGGCACCTCGCGCTCCGGCTCGACGATCATCGGCGGTTTGTTGTTCGGCTTGTCGCGCAAGACCGCCACGGAGTTCTCGTTCTTCCTGGCCATGCCGACCATGGTGGGCGCGGCGGTGTATTCGGGCTACAAGTACCGCGACCTGTTCGTGCCGTCTGACTTCCCGGTGTTCGCGATCGGTTTCGTTACCGCATTCATCTTCGCGATGATCGCTGTTCGGGGCCTGCTCAAGTTCATCGCCAGCCACAGCTACGCGGCGTTCGCCTGGTATCGCATCGCCTTCGGCCTGCTGATTCTGGCCACCTGGCAGTTTGGCTGGGTCGACTGGACTGCGGCCAAGCCATGAGTGACTCCAGCGCGCGCAACAATCCCGGGCGTAACTCCGGAGGCGAGATCCGCAATCCCCGGCTGAAACTGCTGGTGTTTGCGATCCTGTGCGCGCTGCCGTTGTTCGGTTCGATGTCGTTGTGGCTGCGAGGGGTGTCGCTGATACCGCTGGCAGCCTACGGCATCGTCAGCGTGCTGGCGTTTTTGCTGTACTGGAGCGACAAGCGCAAGGCCCGCGCCGATCAATGGCGAACCCCGGAAAACGTGCTGCATGCCTTGGAGTTCGCAGGCGGCTGGCCGGGTGCGTTGCTCGCGCAACAGATGTTTCGGCACAAGACGCGCAAAGTCTCGTTTCAAGTGGTGTTCTGGCTCATCGTCCTGTTGCACCAGGTGTTTTGGATCGATCAGTTGTTTCTCGGTGCGCAGCTGTTCGCGTTGTTCTAATAAAGAAGGAATCAGAGCAGCAGTCCGATTTGAGTCCGCTTGGGCAGTTTGCTGACTACCAGTTGATGGGAACGCTGCAACAGAGCTTGCAGTTCTTCGGCGCCCAAAGGGTAGGGCGTTGCCATGATGATCCATTGGGCCCGCGCCAGATAAGGCGCCGGATGAATGCCCGGGCGGTCGCAATGACCGAGAAACAGATCCTTGTCGACCTTGAACGCCAGGGAATCGCCACGCAGGTTTTGCAAGGCGAACATCTTGTTCCCGGCAATCGAAAACACCCGCACGCCGCCCCATTTGTAATCTTCCCGTGCGCCCGGCAACCCCAGGCAAAAGGCCGCGACATCCGCTTCGCTCATGCGTCCTGACTTCATATCAAACGATCCCCGCAGGCATTGAATGTTTCGATCAAATGGTCGAGCCAGGCCCGCACGGCCGGCATCACGCCGCGACGGTGAGGATAGACCGCTTGCAACCAGCCACCCGGCAACGACCAGTCCGGCAGCAGTTGCACCAGCGAACCGTTTGCCAGTTCCTGCTCGCAGTACATCATCGGCAGCGTGGTAAAACCTTGGCCGGCGAGCGCGCAGGTCTTGCGCACGATGAAATCGTCGATGCCCAGTCGCGCTTCAAGGGCCAGCTCGAAGCTTTTGCCTTGGCCATCCACCAGGCGAATATGCACCATGCGATCGGGTTCGAGGGCGCCGAGCACCGGCAGGTTTTTCAGGTCCTCGGGCCGGTTGATGTCACGCCCTTGCAGGAATGCAGGGCTGGCCACCACGAGCATCTGGGCCTGCCGCAACCGGCGCGTGACCAGCAGCGGGTCTTCGTCGCCCGGTTCACGTACGCGCAAAGCCACGTCGACGCCTTCGGTCACCAGATCGACGCGCCGGTTGACCAGCATCACCTCCAGCTGCACTTGCGGGTATTTCTCCAGGAAGTTGCTGATCACTTCCGGCAGCATCTCGTGAGCCAATCCGACGGGAGATGAAACCCGCAAGCGCCCTCGGGGCTCACTGGACATGCTGGCCACGGCCTCGTCGGCCATTTCGGCTTCCAGCAACATCGCCTGACAATGGCGCAGATAGCGTTCGCCCACGGCGGTCAGCTTGAGTTGCCGGGTGGTGCGCTGCAACAAACGCGCGCCAAGACGCTCTTCCAGCTCGGCAATGCGCCGTGACAGCCGCGACTTGGGTATCCCCAGCAAACGCCCGGCCGCCGCAAAGCCACCGGCCTCGACGACTTTGGCGAAGTAATAGAGGTCATTAAGATCTTGCATTGGCGTTACTCAATCGTTCTATCAGTGAGACAAACTATCGCATTGTTGCACTCTAATCAGCTATTAGTTTCGTCTGTAGGATTGTCTCCATCAGATCGCCCTGGCGGCGATCCTCACCTGGAGATCCCACATGAAACTGCTGCATATCGATTCGAGCATTCTTGGTGACAACTCGGCTTCCCGTCTGCTGAGTGGCGAAGTCGTCAAAGCCTGGCAAGCCGCCGAGCCTACCGCCGTCGTGACCTACCGCGACCTGGCCGCCGATGCCATCAGCCACTTCTCTGCTACCACTCTGGTTGCTGCCGGCACCACCGCTGAGCTGCGCAACGCCGCACAACAGCACGAAGCCGAACTGAGCGCCCAGACCCTGGCCGAATTCCTCGCCGCAGACGCCGTCGTGATTGCAGCGCCGATGTACAACTTCACCATCCCGACTCAACTGAAAGCCTGGATCGACCGCATTGCCGTTGCCGGTCAGACCTTCCGTTACACCGAAGCCGGCCCTGAAGGCCTGTGCGGCGGCAAGAAAGTGGTGATCGTTTCGACTTCCGGCGGCCTGCACGCTGGCCAGGCGACCGGTGTTGCCCACGAAGACTACTTGAAAGTGCTGTTCGGCTTCATCGGCATCACCGACATCGAGTTCGTTCGTGCCCATGGCCTGGCGTACGGTGACGAAGTGCGCACCAAAGCAATGAGCGACGCTCACACGCAAATCAGCGAGCAACTGTTCGCCGCCGCGTAAGGCTTGCGTAAAAGCAGCAACCGTTCAGGTAATGCCCCAAAAAACTCTGTATTCTGATCACGCAAGTGCCAGATGCGGAGTTTTTTGTTTCTGGTCGTTACAGAGGTTGGCCCAGGATATGCAATCGAGGGTTAACGTCTATGGTCTGGTAACAGGTGGGGCATCCGATGATGCGTCTTTGTGCAGCTTTTCTGATTTGCCTGCTTGGCAGCCTGAATTCAGTGCACGCTGCCCCCGCGCCGCATCCTCACTGGAGCGTCGGTTACCACGAGATGAGTTTTCTCGACCCGCTCGATCTGCAACCGATGCGCGCCATCGCTTTCTATCCCTCCAGCGACAAAGAGCACTCCAGCAGGCTTGAGGGCTACACGGTCGAGGCCGGTGAAGACACCAAGGTCGCCATGGGCCGTTTCCCCATGCTGATGCTGTCCCATGGCAACACCGGAACGCCATTGGCCCTGCATGACCTGGCCACGTCGCTGGCTCGCAAAGGCTTTGTGGTAGTTGCGGTCATTCATCCGGGCGACAACTCCAAGGACCACAGCCGACTCGGCACCTTGAGCAATCTCTACGGACGGCCGATCCAGATTTCCGAAGCGATTACCGCGACGTTGGGCGACCGCATGCTGGCGCCGTTCGTCAATGCTGACCAGGTTGGTGTGATCGGTTATTCGGCGGGTGGGGAGACCGCGTTGATACTGTCCGGTGCGACGCCGGACCTGGATCGCCTGCGTCGTTACTGCCAGGAACGTCCGGACGATCGCGATGCCTGTAACACCCAGGGCGAACTGATCGTCGATCGTGATGATTTGCAACCGGTGGCCGACCCTCGAGTTCACGCGCTGTTACTGATGGCGCCGCTGAGCCTGAAATTCGGTCGTCACACCCTTGCCGACGTGCATGTGCCGGTGCTGCTGTACAGCGGCGATGGCGACAAACTGGTGCCGTTCGACAAGAACGCCGCCGCACTGGCGCGCAAACTGCCAGTCGCGCCGGACTTCAAGCTGCTGGCCGGGGCGGGGCACTTCGTGTTCATGGCGCCGTGCAACGACGAGCAGATCGTCATCATGCCGGCTCTGTGCACCGATGCAGATGGTGTCGACCGGGAAGACATTCACCGCAATCTGGTGACTGAAGCGGGGCGCTTCTTCTCGCGTACTCTGGGCAAGGCGACGCGGGCGGGAATGCAGACGGCGGATCAATAGCTAAAAGATCGCAGCCTTCGGCAGCTCCTGCATTGCAATGCTGGACCCCTGTAGGAGCTCCCGAAGGCTGCGATCTTTTGCTAGGCCCGATGCTTGAGCAGTAACGTCAGCCCCAGCGCGGCCACCGACAACAGTGCCGCGCAAAAGAAAATCCACGAATACCCAAGATTCAGCGCAATGGCCCCCATCAGCGGGCCGGCGATCGCCAGTGCCAGATCGAAAAACACCGCATAGGCACTCAGTCCCGCGCCACGACTGGAGTTAGGCACCTGTTTGATCGCCTCGACGCCCAGCGCCGGATACACCAGCGACAGGCCAAACCCGGTCAGGCCGGCACCGATCAAGGCGTAACCGGTCGACGGCGCGAGCCAGAGCAGCACCAGGCCAACGGTTTCGATGGTCATGCAGGCGATGGCTGAAGTGAAGCCACCAAAACGGCTGATGCTGGAAATGAACAGCAACCGCGCCAGAATAAAACACACGCCGAACACCGTCAGGCAGTATGCCGCGCCCGTCCAGCCGCGGTTGACGTAGTACAACGTGATAAACGTCGTCAGGGTGCCATAACCGATGGAGGCCAGGCTCAGGCTCGCCCCAAACGGCGCAATGCGCCCAAATACCGCCCAGAACGGCAGGCGCTCGCCGCGCACCACCGGCACCGACGGTTTGTTACGAATCAGCAGCAACGCCGCCAGGGCCAGCACCGACAAGGCGATCCCCAAACTGGCGAAGCCCAGCTCAGCGACCATCACCACGCCCAGCGGCGCACCAATGGCGATCGCACCATAGGAGGCAATGCCGTTCCACGAAATCGAACGCGCCGTGTGCTCCGCGCCGACCTGGCCCATGCACCAACTGATGGTGCCGACCCCGATCAAACCTTGGGCGATCCCCAGCAACAAACGGCCGGCGATCAGGATCAACAGGCTTAATAAAGGAAAGCTTTGCAGCAACGTCGACAGCAAGGTCAGTGCGCCGCTCAAGACGATCCCCGACAAGCCATAGACGATCGCGCGCTTGGTGCCGATGCTGTCGGACATGCGCCCGGCCATGGGTCGACTGAGCAGGGTGGCGAGGTACTGCGAGCCGATGGTCAGCCCCGCGATAACAGCGCTGAACCCCAGCTGTTCATGCACATACCCCGGCAACACCGCAATCGGCAGGCCGATGCAGAGGAAGGCAATAAAGGTATAGAAAACGATAGAGACGATCTGCAGGGTGATCGCCATGGAGCTTTGCGGTGGCTGTTGCTGCGCAGACATGAGGGCTCGTTCGCGGGCGGCGGTGGGAGAGCTGCATGATGGCGTGACGTTGCGATAAAAGAAAGCAGGCTAACGATTAAAAAGATCGCAGCCTTCGCCAGCTCCTACATCAATTATGAGTACACCCTGTAGGAGCTGCCGAAGGCTGCGATCTTTTGATCTTTGAAACAAAAAGCCCCGTCACAAGGACAGGGCTTTTCATTTCGAACCGACGCTTAGAACACGACGCCTTGGCTACGCAGGTAGTCGTCATAGGTGCCGCTGAAGTCGGTCACGCCATTCGGGCTCAGCTCGATGATGCGAGTGGCCAGGGACGATACGAACTCACGGTCGTGGCTGACGAAGATCAGCGTGCCCGGGTAGTTTTCCAGCGCCAGGTTCAGCGCCTCGATGGATTCCATGTCCAAGTGGTTGGTCGGTTCGTCCATCACCAGCACGTTCGGCTTTTGCAGGATCAGCTTGCCGAACAGCATGCGGCCTTGCTCACCACCGGAGATGACCTTGACCGACTTGAGGATCTCGTCGTTGGAGAACAACATCCGGCCCAGGGTGCCACGGATGACCTGCTCGCCCTGAGTCCACTGGCCCATCCAGTCGAACAGGCTGACGTCGTCTTCGAAGTCGTGGGCGTGATCCTGTGCGTAGTAGCCCAGCTCCGCGCTTTCGGTCCACT
This sequence comes from Pseudomonas sp. NFX98, assembly GCF_047784845.1. Classification (NCBI taxonomy): domain Bacteria; kingdom Pseudomonadati; phylum Pseudomonadota; class Gammaproteobacteria; order Pseudomonadales; family Pseudomonadaceae; genus Pseudomonas; species Pseudomonas sp. NFX98. The sequence continues at coordinate 187,209 of NZ_JBLNNF010000003.1, forward strand.
TCACGGAACCGGCGTCCGGGGTCAGTTCACCCATCAAGGTGCGCAGCAGGGTGGTCTTGCCGATACCGTTCGGGCCGATGATCGCCACGCGCTCGCCGGCTTCGACGGTGAAGCTGAAGTTTTTGAACAGGGTCTTGCCGTCGAAGCCCTTGGACATCTGCTCGATGGTCACGGCCTGACGGTGCAACTTCTTGGTCTGTTCGAAACGGATGAACGGGCTCACGCGGCTCGATGGCTTGACCTCGGCCAGCTGAATCTTGTCGATCTGCTTGGCGCGGGAAGTGGCCTGCTTGGCTTTCGAGGCGTTGGCCGAGAAGCGGCTGACGAACGTTTGCAGTTCGGAGATCTGGGCTTTCTTCTTGGCGTTGTCCGACAGCAGTTGCTCGCGGGACTGGGTCGCCGCGGTCATGTACTCGTCGTAGTTGCCCGGGAACAGACGCAGCTCGCCGTAGTCCAGGTCAGCCATGTGGGTGCACACGCTGTTGAGGAAGTGACGGTCGTGGGAAATGATGATCATGGTGCTGTTACGCGCCTTGAGGATCGTTTCGAGCCAGCGAATGGTGTTGATGTCCAGGTGGTTGGTCGGTTCGTCGAGAAGCAGCACTTCAGGATCGGAGAACAATGCCTGAGCCAGCAACACCCGCAGTTTCCAGCCCGGAGCGACTTCGGACATCGGGCCGAAATGCTGTTCCAGGGGAATGCCCAGACCCAGCAACAGTTCGCCGGCACGGGATTCAGCGGTGTAGCCGTCCATTTCGGCGAACTCGGTTTCCAGTTCGGCCACGGCCATGCCGTCTTCTTCGCTCATTTCCGGCAGCGAATAAATGCGGTCGCGCTCGGCCTTGACCTTCCACAGCTCTTCGTGACCCATGATCACGGTATCGATCACGGTGAATTCTTCGTAGGCGAACTGGTCCTGGCGCAATTTACCCAGGCGCACATTCGGCTCCAGCATGACCTGGCCGCCAGACGGCTCGAGGTCGTTGCCGAGAATCTTCATGAAGGTCGACTTGCCGCAACCGTTGGCGCCGATCAGGCCATAACGGTTGCCACCGTTGAATTTGACCGAGACGTTTTCGAAGAGCGGCTTGGCGCCGAACTGCATCGTGATGTTAGCTGTAGAGATCAAAGGTTTTTCCTGCGAAGCATTCAGAGTAGCCAGGGTGCGGCAGTACCGCGCTTGACCCGAATCAATGTGCGCTGAAAGCGGGTTTTTCCCGTCATCAACGAAGAGGCACGTAAAGTTTGGCGGCGATTGTACTGGTCTGGCTCTTTAAACGATAGGGCAATCAGGCCACAGACACGCTTTGGCAGCCTCGACTCATAGATTTTCACTGCAACAGGTTAACTATTGGTTACAAACTGTGACTAAAATGCCATCTTTCACCGGATGTCGATGTCCGGCATGGCTCACGGGCGGGCACCGGGGCCGCTGTTTCGTTTTCAGACGCTGCACAAGACCCGCGGGCCGCAGGCTGGCAGGGGGCGCAGTTTGTTCACTTCTGACGTGTGACGATTTCCGTGAAACTCATCATTGCCGCTATCTACGTTGTATCCGTTGCGTATGTTCACCTGCGTGGTCGGGTGCGCCACAAGCTGGGCCGCCAATTGAGCGATCATTCGACGTTTCTCGCGCCGATCAATTGCTTCCTTTATCTGTTCTCGAAAATCCCCAACAAGCCTTACCTCAATCCGGCGGATTTTCCCGACCTTGCGCCGTTGCAGGCCCACTGGGAAGAAATCCGCGCTGAAGGCCAGAACCTGCTGCGAGCAGGCGAGATCAAGCGCTCGAACCAGTACGACGATGTCGGTTTCAACTCGTTCTTCAAAACCGGCTGGAAGCGCTTCTACCTAAAGTGGTACGGCGACAGCCATCCCTCGGCGATGAAGCTTTGCCCGCGCACCACCGAACTGGTGCAGAGCATCGGCTCGATCAAGGCCGCGATGTTTGCCGAGTTGCCACCGGGCTCAAAACTGGTGCGTCACCGTGACCCGTATGCAGGCTCGTACCGTTATCACCTGGGGCTGGAAACGCCCAACGACGCCGGTTGCTACATCAATGTCGATGGCGAGAACTACCATTGGCGCGATGGAGAAGCGGTAATGTTCGACGAGACGTTCATTCATTACGCGGAAAACACCACGCAACAGAACCGCATCATTCTGTTCTGCGACGTCGAGCGTCCGATGAAGTATCGCTGGGCGGCAGCGTTCAACGGCTGGTTCAGCCGCAATGTGATGTCGGCTGCCGGCGCGCCGAACGAGGCGGGTGACAAGACCGGTGGCATCAACCGTCTGTTTGGCAAGATCTACAAGATTCGTTTGCGTGGCAAAGAGCTGAAGAAGCGTAATCGCAAGCTCTACTACCTCGAAAAGTGGGCGATTTTTGGTGGTTTGTTGGCGGTCTTCATTCTGATCTGAAAGCAGTTGAACGGCTGAAATCGTCATCGCGGGCAAGCCCGCTCCCACAGTGCGCGGTGTGAGACAGTGATTTCATTCACACCAATGTAATCTGTGGGAGCGGGCTTGCCCGCGATAGGGCCGGCCCATCCAACGCATCACTTACTGGCTTTTTTCCTTGCAGCCGGTTTGGGTTTGGCCACCGTTTTGCTCGCTCCCTTACCCCCAAGACTGCGTTTCAACAACTCAGTCAAATCAATCACATCCGCTGTCTTACGGGCCTCTTCGCCGGTATCCGTCTCAACGTCCTCGATCTTGCCTTCATGGGCCTTCTTGTCGACCAGGGCCATGATCTTGTCTTCAAACTCATCCCGGTAATCTTCCGGCGTCCATTCGGCGCTCATGTCCTGTACCAGCCGTTTGGCCATGTCCAGTTCACCCTTGGCCAGTTTGGCCTCGGTGACGTCCGGCCCCAACGCGAGTTCATCCAGACTGCGCACTTCCGCCGGCCAGCGCAATTTCACCAACACCAGCGCCGATTCCAGCGGCATCAATGCCGCGAGGTACTGGCGGGTATGCAACACCACGCGGGCCAGGGCGACTTTTTCGGTTTTGATCAGGGTTTCGCGCAGTAACGCGTAGACCTTGCCGCCGCGTTTATCCGGCGCCAGGTAATAGGGTGTGTCGATGTTCTGCAACGGAATCTGCTTGCCGTCGACAAAGGCAAAAATATCGATGGTCTGGGTCGACATGGGATGTGCCGAGCGGATTTCTTCTTCGCTGAGCACCACGTACCGACCCTTTTCGTAGGCGACACCTTTGACGATATGCTCCTTGGTGACTTCCTTGCCGGTGACCTTGTTAACGCGCTTGTAACCCACCGGTTCCATGCTGCGGCTGTCGAGCCAGTCGAAGTCCACCCCTTGCGAAGAGGTCGCCGAGACCAGCGCCACAGGAATATGCACCAGCCCGAAACTGATCGCGCCTTTCCAGATTGCCCTTGCCATGGTCGTGTTCTCGCGAGTGATGATCAGGTGACTCTGGGCCTCGGGCAAAAGTTTCCGCGGGTTGCAGCCCGCTCGCGGCGGGAGGTCAACTTCGTGTTACATCTTGCGATGGAGGTTTTGGTTAACAAAACCGAACCCTGGGCGTAGCGTGCTATCGAAGACCTTGTTCACGCGCATGTAGAGAGGCGTTCCATGACACGATACATTTCCGCTCTCATCCTGCTCACCATGTCCGGCATTTTCGGCCCATTGGCTCAAGCGCAGGATCGTTCGCCGCGTGTGCCATTGCAGGTCGCCCAGAACCTGCCGAACAGCGGCAACAACAATCCTTACAACAGCCCGATTCGCCGGGCCAATCCCAATAGCATGCAGGGCACACAACCCAGTGCGCCGGCCATCCGTGGCCCGAACACCGTGCCGGTGCCGCGCCCACCGACCCTCGACAACGGCGGCATCGGCAATCGCTATCCCCAGCAGCGATCGGCGCCCACCGGCTCACCGACCTTCATCCCCAATCCACCTCCTCGAAACTAGGGCGCCCGCAGTCGCTGAACGGCAGGGCAGATGTCCATCCTCATGACAAAAGGAATCGTGCATGTTGCGTAAAACCCTTCTGGCCACTTTCTGCGCCAGCGCACTATTGACCGCCACGCTGCCGGTACTGGCAGCGCCCGCCCAGGACATGAAAAGTGAACAGGGCACCCTTGAGGTCACGCCCATCGCCAAGGGCCTGGAGCATCCCTGGGCAATGGCATTTCTGCCTGACCGCAAAGGCATGCTGGTCACTGAACGCCCCGGCAACCTGCGTGTGGTGACGGCTGACGGCAAACTCTCCGCGCCCATCAACGGTGTGCCCAAAGTTTGGTCCAAGGGGCAGGGCGGTTTGCTGGATGTGGCGTTATCACCGGACTTCAAGCAGGACCGTACGATCTATCTGTCGTACGCCGAGGGTGGCGGGCAGGGCGACAAGGCGGGAACTGCGGTCGGCCGGGGACAGCTGTCGGAAGACTTGACGACCCTCAAGGATTTCACGGTGATCTTCCGCCAGGAGCCGAAGCTTTCGGTTGGCAACCATTTCGGCTCACGACTGGTGTTCGACCGCGATGGCTATCTGTTCATTACCCTGGGTGAAAACAACGACCGACCGACCGCTCAGGATCTCGACAAGTTGCAAGGCAAGATCGTGCGGATTTACCCGGACGGCAAGATCCCGGACGACAACCCCTTTGTCGGCCAGGCCGGTGTGCGTCCGGAGATCTGGGCCTATGGCGTTCGCAACCCGCAAGGCGCGGCGCTCAACCCGTGGAACGGCACCCTGTGGGAGAACGAGCATGGTCCCCGGGGTGGTGACGAAATCAACGTGATTGAGCGTGGCAAGAACTACGGTTGGCCGCTGGCCACTCATGGCATCAACTATTCCGGACAGGCGATCCCGGAAGCCAAGGGAAAAACCGCCGAGGGCACTGTCAACCCGCGACACTTCTGGGAAAAGTCTCCCGGTCTCAGTGGCATGGCGTTCTACGACGGTGATCGCTTCAAGGCCTGGCAGCAAAACGTATTTATCGGTGCGTTGGTGACGCAGGAACTCATCCGCCTGCAGTTTGATGGCGACAAGGTCGTACACGAAGAACGCTTGCTGGGTGAACTCAACAAGCGCATCCGCGATGTGCGGCAGGGGCCGGACGGCTATTTGTATGTGTTGACCGATGAAGAGGATGGCGGCTTGTACAAGGTAGGCCTCAAATAAACAATTCACCGCAAACCCTGTAGCAGCTGGCGAAGCCTGCGTTCGGCTGCGCAGCAGCCGCTAAATCCGCTAACCGACTTCTGACTGACACACCGCGCAGTTTGTTTTACGACTGCTGCGCAGCCGAACGCAGGCTCCGCCAGCTGCTACAAGGACGAGCGTTCAAGGCTGGGCAAACAGGATCACAGCTGCCCTGAGTTTGTCCCGGCCAAAACTGCACATCTTCTCGAACTCCCCATGGCTGACTGGCACGTGCTGACAGTCCATGGGTTGGCGATGCTGGCTGTGGTCCACATCGGGATCGTGCAGATAGACGAAATCGTCGTCGCAATCGGTAACGATCACCCAGTGCGGTGATTTCGAGCGGGTCAGGCGATAGCTGCTGATCAGCACCAATGGCTGCCCGCCCTGTTCCAGCAGCCGCGGCAGATTCAACGGCCCGCCGATTTCGCGCTCCACGTCACTCGCAAGCAGCTGTGTGGTGAACTCATCGTGCACCAAGCGCATTACGTCTTTTTTATGCTCGTTGCGCACGCCGTCGAGAAACAACGGTCCGCTCATGCTGAGTTGCAGACGCACTCGAAACCCACGCCGCGAGGCCGCCAATGCCAAACCCTGAGGGCTACAGCCGCCGTGACCGGAGGTCATAAACACGGTCGTCGCCTCGCGCCAGATCTGCAGTTCCTCGCGGCGCTCCAGCATTCGGTTCCGTTGCAGTGCACCCATGGCCATGAGCAGGCAGGCCGGGCCGCAGGTAAATTCAGTGGTCTGCGGGTAATAAGGCACTTGGATGTTGCGTGATTCGCGGTGCTGAAGGATGCGCTTTTCCAGGCGCAACGCATCGGCATGGTCCTGGTAATAGTCGTGAATCAGAGCGAAGCGCCGGTAGCCGTTGCGCTCATACAACGCAATCGCCGCCGGGTTGTCGATACGCACTTCCAGACGCAAATACGCGCAATCGTTCTCCACAGCGCAGGCTTCTATGCGATCGAGCAACTGCTTGCCCAATCCGGTGCCCCGGGCCTGGGCAACGATGGCGATCGAATACAGGCGTGCCAGCGACGTACCTCGATGAAAAAGCACCACCGCGTAACCCAGCAACTGCTCATCGCGCTGGGCCACCAGCAGTTGCCCGTTGGCACGGGTGATCATCCATTGAAAGCTGCGACTGTTGAGTCGATCGGTGGTGAAGCATTGCTCCTCCAGTTGCAGCAACGCTTGTAAGTCTTCCAATACCGCCAAACGAAAAAACGTATTCATATGACCGCCGTAAAAGTTGCGTAACGAAACGGGACTTTCGAAAAACTTCGTGCTTAATAGGAGAGGTCTTGTTCACCAACGGATCAATCTCTATGTCAGCGGTACAAGGTCATTGGCGCGAAGTATCCGAGCAAACTTTGCCGGCGGCAATCACTTCTGCAACTTATTTAAAAGACTCTGATTTAAATGAGTCAGGCAGAACTTCCAGCCAGTTGATTATCATCGTCGAACGCAACGAAGACTGGGCCTCTTACTTCCCCAGCGAGGACATCGTCACGGCCCAGGAATACCTGGAACAAACCCGTGACAACGAACAGAGTAAGCGTGTGCAGGTCATCAACCTGTGCCGCAGTTACAAGTACCTGGGGCACGGATACTACTGCTCGCTGCTGGCTGAAGCCCGTGGGCACAAGGTCATTCCGTCGGTGCGGACCATCAGCGAACTGACCCGAAAGTCCTTGTACGGCCTGGCGTTGGACGACCTGGGTAAAACTCTGGAAAAAGCCCTCAGTCATCATGCTTACAGTGATACTGAAGGTTTTACCCTGACGCTGTATTTCGGCAAGACCAATATCGAACCCTTGCAGGATTTGGCGCGACAGTTGTTTGAAGTGTTTGCCTGTCCGATTCTATTAGTTGAATTTAGAAGAACTAACGGCTGGCATATCGAAGGCATAAAGTCGGGTGCGCTGCATAAGTTGCGTGAAGATCAGGAAGATCAATTCGCCCATTCCCTCGACAACTTTAGTCGCAAGATCTGGCGCATGCCGCGATCCCGCCGAATGGCCCGTTACGACCTGGCCATCCTGCATGATCCGCAGGAAGCCTTGCCGCCATCGAATGCCAAGGCGCTGGATAATTTCGTCAGGGTCGGCAGGACGCTGGGCATCGATGTCGAACTGATCGAGCGCAAGGACTACTCACGGATTGCCGAATACGATGGCTTGCTGATCCGCGAAACCACCAGCGTTGACAACCACACGTACCGTTTCGCCAAGAAAGCCGAGAGCGAAGGGCTGGTGGTGATGGATGATCCGGCATCGATTCTACGCTGCACCAACAAGGTCTACCTGACCGACCTGCTAAAGAGCCATCACTTGGGCATGCCCGCCACCGAAATCCTCTACAAGGAGCGACCGGAAGACTTCGAACGGGTGGGCGAACGCCTGGGGTTTCCGCTGGTACTGAAGATCCCCGACGGTTGTTTCTCCCGGGGCGTGATCAAGGTCGAGAGCCAACAAGCGTTGCTCGAAGCCACCGCTGAGCTGTTCGAACACTCGGTGCTGTTGCTGGCACAGGAATTCTTCTACACCGAATACGACTGGCGCATTGGCGTACTCAATCGCAAGCCGATTTTTGCCTGTCAGTACTTCATGTCCAAGGGCCACTGGCAAATCTACAACCACAAGGCCAAGGGCCAGGACATCAACGGTGAATGTCGTACCTTGGCGGTACATGAAGCCCCACGGGCGGTGGTGGAACTTGCGGTGAAAACGGCCAACCTGATCGGCGATGGCCTTTACGGCGTCGACCTCAAGCAGTCCGGCGACAAAGTGGTGGTGATCGAAGTCAACGACAACCCGAACATGGACGCCGGCATCGAAGACGCCTACCTGCAGGACGACTTGTATTCACTGGTGCTGGAAGAGTTCGTGCGACGACTGGAATTGAAACGTCGCGGCCAGGCCTGGTGATCGGCCGATGATCAAGAGTTTTCAATTGGCCGACGGCGCGTTGCACGCCGTTGAACGGCTGGACGCCGAGGTCATGCTGTTCAGCAACCCCGACGCCGCCGAGCGGGACTTGCTGCACAGCCACTTCAAACTCGATGAGCATGCCTTGGCGTCGGCGCTGGACCCCGACGAGGTGTCACGTATCGAGTTTCACCCCGACAACCTGTTCCTGATCTGGAAGCGCCCGGAAAACTACTCCGGCGCCGGTAGCCTGGCGTTCGAAGTGTCATCCTGCGGCCTGCTGTTCTGCCCGGACCGATTGCTGGTGATCGCCACCGACGACGCGCCCCTCAGCGGGCTCGGCAAGCGGCAGGCGTTGAACACGCCGCTGGATGTGTTGCTCGATCTGTTGTTCAACAACATCCACCACTACCTGGGTCACCTCAAGGTGATCAAACTGGTTGCGCGCGAGTTGCAGCAAAAATTCAACGCCGCGATGCAGAACCAGCATCTGATCCAGATGTTCAACCTCAGCGAAAGCCTGATCTATTACATCAACGCCATCCACAGCAACGGCGCGGTCCTGACCCGGCTGCGTAATCATGCGGAAAAGGAACACTTCGGCGCCCATGCCATTGGCCTGATCGACGATCTGATCATCGAAAACAACCAGTGCTACAAACAGGCTGAAATCTACTCGACGGTGTTCTCCGGGCTCATCGATGCCCGGGGCAACCTGATGAACAACAGCATGAACAACCTGCTGCGCAAACTGACGCTGATCAACGTAGTGTTCCTGCCACTGAACCTGATCGCGAGCATTGGCGGCATGTCCGAGTTCAGCATGATGACGGAGGGGACGCCGTGGTGGGTGGCGTATCCGTTGTTTCTGACGGCGATGATGTTGGGAGCGGGGGCGATGGTAGTGGGGCTCAAGCGCTTGGCGAGATGAATCGGGTGACTGTCATGTCGTCATCGCGAGCAAGCTCGCTCCTACAGTGGTTTTGTGCGCATCGACTGAAAATTGACCATTGACTTGCCATGAGCACCCGGCTAATTTCCGGGCATGACTTCCACAGTATTGCGCTGCCAGCCAAGCATTATTACCGCCATTCCTCATTTGGCGGGCTAGCTCACGACTGCAGCACCCAACCCGCCCTAGAGGCGGGTTTTTATTATCTGTCTCGGGGGCTCTGATCAATGTCAGGAGACAATCATGACCAGTACGCCCGCCCAGCAAACCCTGCTTGAGCATTACGTCAAAAAAATCCTCGCGGCGCCGGTCTATGAACTGGCCATTCGTACTCCGCTGCAACCGGCACACGCATTGTCGGAAGCCCTGGGCAACCAGATCCTGCTCAAGCGCGAAGATTTGCAACCGACGTTTTCTTTCAAGATCCGTGGTGCCTACAACAAACTGGTGAACTTGAGCACTACGCAAAGGGCTCATGGGGTGATTACTGCTTCGGCGGGCAACCATGCTCAGGGGGTGGCACTGGCCGCGCGCGAGTTAGGCATCGATGCGACGATTGTCATGCCCGCGACCACACCGCAGTTGAAAGTGCTGGGCGTACGCAGTCGAGGCGCCGAGGCAGTGCTGCAGGGCGAGAGTTTTCCATTTGCCCTGGCCTATGCGCTGGAGTTGGCGCAGCAAACGGGCAAGACCTTTGTTTCGCCCTTTGACGATCCTGATGTGATCGCCGGGCAGGGCACCGTCGCCATGGAAATCCTGCGTCAGCAGCAAGGGGCGCTGGACGCGATCTTTGTTCCTGTGGGCGGTGGTGGATTGATCGCCGGCATTGCGGCGTACGTCAAATACCTGAAACCTGAAGTGCGCATCATCGGCGTCGAGTCTGAGCACTCGGCCTGCTTGCAAGCAGCACTACGGGCCAATGAGCGTGTGGTCCTGCCCACCGTGGGCACCTTTGCCGATGGCGTGGCGGTGGCGCAGATCGGTTCTTACGGCTTTGAAGTGTGCAGGTTTTGCGTCGATGAAGTGCTGACGGTGAGCAATGACGAACTCTGCGCTGCAATCAAGAACATCTATGACGATACGCGCTCGATCACCGAACCTTCGGGTGCCCTGGCCGTCGCCGGAATCAAGAAGTACGTGGCGCGCACCGGTATTCGGGGTCAGACCCTGGTGGCCATCGACTCCGGCGCGAACATAAATTTCGACAGTTTGCGCTATGTAGCCGAGCGCGCCGCGCTTGGCGACGCCTTGGCATGAAGGTGAGCGGCCTGTGCAAATTGCAGGGCCGCCAGCGGCCTTTCTTGCAAATTGCACGGCAGGTGTTAACGCGCAGTTACATAAATCATTGATTTACCGATGAACAGCCGGGCAAAGATCAAGGCATGTTTTATGCTGTAGCTGTTCTTAAGCTGACCGGGATTTCACATGAGCCAGCGTCGATAGTTAATTGGCAGTCTCACAAAAAGGAGAGGGTCGCCATGTTTCTTTCTGCCTTGGAACTTCGCAACATCATCGAAAGCAGTTTCCTGCCTAAACGCTGCCAATGTTCGCTCTCGCCGGACTTGAAGATGACGGTCAAGATTTACTCGGACGGTGTCACCGATACCCTCGATCTAATGAAGACCAATATCGATGCGCAGCATCTCAACAGTTGCCGGGAAATTCACGAGTTGATTGCCGGGCTGCGTACCGACCTTGCGAATCATCACACTGAAACCGAGCACCGTGAGGTAATGGGCAAGGCACTGTAGCCCACGGTTTCAAAACCTTCCGAGACGCTTCGGGCCTGGAAACATGCCAGGCCCGGCGCCAGTTCGACTTTAGTTTTGGTAACTGCAAGCGTCTGAAAGTTTTCGATAGGCAATTTCTGTGGGTTGGCCCGACTGCGTATCGATGTATTTCATCGTTGCCGTGATCACCTCGCAGTCCATGGTGGTGGGCTCGGTCAGGGCAATCACCTTGCCGACGTGCAATGGCATACCGTAGTGGTACGAAGGTGCAGGTTGAGCGGAGGCGTTGTCAGCCAGCGCAAAACCTGAAAACGAGGCACAGACAAGGGCTGAGGAAACGAGCAATACGCGCGTATTCATGGGGCAATCTCCAGTGCAGACAATAGTCAGCTCGACGTGTTGTCGAACCTGCCGCACTGGGCATCAGAGAGCTCTGAAGGCGTGCGGTCCAGTAAGTGTTGGACTGCACGATTAAGCATTGGTTAATTCACCTGAACGCCACCTGTCGCTTTGCCACTACCGTTCGGCGGACAAATGCCATCGCTCCCACCCTAAACCCTGTGGGAGCAAGCTTGCTCGCGATGAGGCCATTGAACTCAGCGAAGATCCAACTGCTGCCGATAAGGCAAATCCGGCCCGGTCTTGCTGCAAGTCAGCGCCGCCGCCTGAACCGCAAACCGCATCATCGCTTCGATCTGCTCACGGCTCAGCTCACGCAAACCTTCAACCGAATCCAGTTGCTGCTCAGTCAACCAGGCAATCAATGCCGCCTGAAAAGTATCGCCAGCCCCCACGGTATCAGCGATCTTCACCGCACTGGCCGGTACCGACCAAGAACCATGCGCCCGACTGAACACCGTCGCGCCTTCACCACCACGGGTCAGGAACACCAACTGACAACGGTGCTGCAACCAGCCGTCGATGACTCGCGCAGGATCCTGCTCGGGATACAACAGGCTCAAATCCTCATCGCTGACCTTGATCAGGTCTGCGTGCTCTACCAGCGTGGCAATCCGCGAACGCCACAGTTCGATATTCGGCTCAGGATTGAGTCGCACGTTCGGATCGAGGCTGATCAGGCGTTTGCCGCTTTCCCGGCGCACCAACGCCAGCAAGGTGTCGGCAATCGGTTGCACCACCAGCGAGAACGAACCGATGTGCAAGCCGCGCACCTCAGGCCCAAGTTCCGGTAGGTGGTGCGCTTCCAACTGCCGATCGGCACAACCTTCGCCACGGAAACTGTAGTGCGGCGAGCCATTGGCGCCGACCGCGACCATCGCCAGCGTAGTCGGCGCGGCGAAATCCAGCAGATAGTCGGTGCGCACACCTTCATCCTGCAGCACTTGCAGCAAACGCCGGCCCAGGTAGTCGGTAGACAACCCGGCAAAGAGTGCCGCGTCCACACCCAATCGGCGCAAGCCAACCGCGACGTTGAACGGAGAACCGCCGGCAATCGCCTTGAAATTCACTTTTGAAGCCAGGCCGCTGGCGTCGTTTTCACTGAAGAAATCGAACAGCGCTTCGCCACACACCAGATACATAATTGTTCGCTCTCTAAAGGGTTGCGACATGCTGTTGATAGCGTTCGTAGGCCTGCTGCGAGGCCAGTACGTTTTCTGCAATCGGCAAGGTTTCACTGGCCAGATCGAGCTTCACGCAGCGCTCGCACAAATCCGCCAGACTGTCCTCGTGCCCGTTTGCCCAGGACTTGCACCACGCCGCCTGAATCGCCGCCCCGAGGGCCGCGGCTTCGCTTTGTTCGGTGCAGATCACCGGCGTGTTCATGATGTCGGCGACGATCTGCCGCCACACCGGGCTTTTCGAGCCGCCGCCGATCAGGCAGATGCTGCGGCTTTGTAAGCCATTTTGTCGCAGCAGGTCCAGCCCGTAACGCAAACCAAACGTCGTGCCCTCGACCACCGCGCGACACAGATTGGCCTGGGTCAGGTTGGTCATGGTCAGGCCCAGCACGCTGCCGGTGGCATGGGGCAGGGCGGGGACGCGCTCACCGTTGAGAAACGGCAGCATGCACACGCCTTCGGCACCGATGGGCGCCTGGGACACGAGCGCGTTGAAGCACTCGATATCCAGGTCGAACAATTCACGGATGATCCCGCTGGCATTGGTCAGGTTCATAGTGCAAATCAGAGGCAACCAACCACCGCTGGAAGAACAGAAGGTGGCGACTGATGCATCCGGGCTGACCGTCGGTTGATCGGCATAGGCGTATACCGTGCCGGACGAGCCGAGGCTCATGGTGATCGCTCCAGGCCGGATGTTGCCGGTGCCAATGGCGCCCATCATGTTGTCGCCACCGCCGCTGGAGACCAGCGCCTTCGGGTTGATCCCTAATTGCTCGGCAATGCTCGGCAGAATCGTGCCGACTGCTGCGTGAGCATCGATCAGCTCAGGCAATGCAGCTTGCAGGCGTCCGCTCGGATCGATGTCGCGCAGCAGTTGCAAATCCCACTGGCGGGTGCGTACGTTGAAATAACCCGTCCCCGAAGCATCGCCGTATTCACTGCAACTGCGGCCGGTGAGCCAGAAGTTCAGGTAGTCGTGGGGTAGCAGGATGCGGGCGATTCGGGCAAACACTGCTGGATGCTGCTCCTTGGTCCACAGCAGTTTGGAGACGGTATAGCCCGGTGCGATGACCACGCCGAGACGCTCCAGCGAACCTTTCTCGCCACCCAGATGTTCCAGCAGGCGGTCGTTCTCTGCGGTGGTTTCGGTGTCGCACCAGAGTTTTGCCGGGCGCAGGACCTGGCCCTGATCATCGAGCAACACCAGGCCATGCTGCTGACCGGAAACGCCGATCCCGAGGATGGACTGGCCATCGACGTTGGCCGCCAGTAATGCACGGCGGGTGGCGATGGCGAAGGCTTCCAGCCACTCAGTGGTGTCCTGCTCGCGACGACCATTGGCACCGCTGATCAGCGTGTGGGCGGCGGCGCCGAGGCCCAGCACTTCACCGCTGACAGCATCGAGGATGATGGCTTTGGTGCCTTGGGTGCCGCAGTCGATACCGAGGAATAATTGTTGGTTTGCCATGGTGAATCCTTGGTGTATCAGGTCGATCAGTGTGGAACCCATCGCGGGCAAGCCCGCTCCCACAGGTTTAGCGTTGTTCACAAATCCTGTGTTCACCGCAATTCTTGTGGGAGCGGGCTTGCCCGCGATGACGGCAGCAGATTCACCGCATGGCTTACGCCAGCACCCGCTCCAATGTCAGCGTCACCCCCACATCCCGCAAACTATTGCAGCACCACTCAAACGCGGCGACAAACTCCGCCGACCGGGGAATCGCTGTACCAAAAATCTCTTCAACCTCCAGCAAGCGCTGGGTGATCAACACATCGTCGGCCACCAACGCCTGACAGAACGCCGCCCGTGGGTCCGGGATCGAATAGGTGTCGCCATTCTCGTCCACGCCCTTCAAGTACAAGGCCCATGCCGCTACCACCAACGCCGCACGCTTGGTCTCCCGACCATCGGCGATCAGGCGGTTGATCGTCGGAATGGTGAATTTCGGAAACTTCGACGAACCGTCCGAACATACACGCTCCAGTTGATCGGCGATCGCCTGATTGGAAAAACGCTCCATCAGCGTGTTCTTGTAGTCAGTCAGGTCAATGCCCGGCACCGGCGACAGTTGCGGCGTGACGTCCAGATCCATGTAGGCGCGCATGTAGCGCACGAACAGCGGGTCATTCATGGTTTCGTGAACGAAGCGATAGCCCTTCAAAAAACCCAGATACGTGAGGGCCAGATGGCTGCCGTTGAGGAGCTTGATCTTCATTTCTTCGTAAGGCGTGACGTCGTCGGTGAACTGCACGCCAACCTTTTCCCAGGCCGGGCGACCGTTGACGAACTTGTCTTCCAGCACCCATTGCACGAACGGCTCGCAGACCACCGGCCACGCGTCGTCGACGCCGTGTTTGTCCGCCAGTTGCAGGCGATGTTCGGTGCTGGTCATCGGTGTGATGCGGTCGACCATGGCATTGGGGAAACTGACGTTGGCATCGATCCAGTCGCGCAACCCGGAGTCGAGCAATGCAGCGAAGGCCAAAAGGGCTTTGCGGGTGACCGCGCCGTTGTGCGGCAGGTTATCGCAAGACATCAAGGTGAACGCGGGCGTACCGGCCGCACGGCGCTTGGCCAGTGCCGCGCAGAGAAAACCGAACACGGTTTCAGGGGCATCCGGGTTGGCCAGGTCGTGCTGGATCTGCGGCAGGTGCGCCATGAACTCGCCGTTGCTGTCGTCGATGCAGTAACCACCCTCTGTGATGGTCAGCGAGACGATGCGGATCTGCGGATCGGCGAGTTTGTCGATCAGCGCCTGGGCGCCGTCCTCGGCCAGCAGCATGTCGCGAATGGCGCCAATGCCCCGGACTTCGGTGTCGTCGGTATCACCCAATTCGAACAGCGTGAACAGGTAATCCTGTTCTTTGAGGTCATCACGGGCACGACGGTCTTCGGCGCGCAAACCGACCCCGCAAATCGCCCAATCCAGGCCTTCGCCGGTGTTCATCAGCGCGTCGGTGTAATACGCCTGATGGGCGCGGTGGAAACCGCCGACGCCGATGTGGGCGATGCCTTGACGCGTATCGCTCAGGGCGTAGGCGGGCAGGACCACCTCAGGGGCGAGGCGGTGGAGGTTCTGTTTATTCAGTTTCATCACAAGCTCTCTGGAATCAGGCGGCAACGCGCAGTGGGCGGGTCAGCGCCACGCCGTCGGCATCGAATAAATGGCAGTGTTCGGCGTCGAGGTGCAGGCTCAGGGTTTCGCCGTAACGGCTCGCCAGGTCACCACGCACGCGCATGGTCAGCGCTTCACCGGAAGCGGTTCGAACGTGGCAGAAAGTGTCGCTGCCCAGGCGTTCGCTGACATCGGCGGTGACCTGCAAGGTGCAGTCGCCGGGTTTGGCCAGTTCCAGATGTTCCGGACGAATGCCCAGCGTCACCGCGCCACCGACGCTCAGGTTGGCACCGCTCAGCGGCAGGCTGATGCGGGTGCCGGCGTCCAGTTGCACTTCGCAACCCTGGCCATCGACACGGGTGACGTTGCCTTTGAGGAAGCCCATTTTCGGCGTGCCAAGGAACCCGGCGACGAACAGGTTGGCCGGCTGGTGATAGAGGTCCAGCGGCGAGCCGACTTGCTCGATCTTGCCGCCATTGAGCACGACGACTTTGTCGGCCATGGTCATGGCTTCGACCTGATCGTGCGTCACGTAGATCATCGTGGCTTGCAGGTCTTTGTGCAGGCGCAGCAGTTCCAGGCGCATTTGCACCCGCAGGGCCGCGTCGAGGTTCGACAACGGTTCGTCGAACAGGAAGATTTTCGGGTTGCGCACGATGGCCCGGCCAATCGCCACGCGTTGGCGTTGGCCACCGGAAAGTTGCTTGGGTTTACGTTCAAGCATTGGCCCCAGTTCAAGGATGCGCGCCGCTTCGCCGACTTTCTTTTCCACTTCGGCCTTGGGCACGCCGGCCAGATCAAGGGCAAACGACATGTTCTTGCGCACGCTCATGTGCGGGTACAGGGCGTAGGTCTGGAACACCATCGCCAAGTCGCGCTTGGCCGGGCTGACTTCGGTGATGTCGCGGCCATCGAGTTCGATGGTGCCGCCGCTGACTTCCTCCAGCCCGGCAATCAAGCGCAGCAGGGTGGATTTACCGCAGCCCGACGGGCCGACAAAGACCACGAACTCCTTGTCGTTCACTTCCAGGTCGATGCCCTTGATGATGGAAAAGCCTTCGAAGCCTTTTTGCAGATTCTTGATTTTCAGGTTGGCCATGATCATGGGCCTCCACTTGTTGTTTTTTAAGATCAAAAGATCGCAGCCTTCGGCAGCTCCTACCTTGGTCGGCCGGCAGTTCCCCTGTAGGAGCTGCCGCAGGCTGCGATCTTTTGCTTTGGATTCATTTCACGGCGCCGAACGACAGGCCGCGCACCAGTTGTTTCTGGCTGATCCAGCCGAAGATCAGGATCGGCGCACAGGCCAGGGTCGAGACCGCCGACAACTTGGCCCAGAACAGTCCTTCGGGGCTTGAGTACGATGCGATCAACGCAGTCAGCGGCGCGGCTTTCGACGAAGTCAGGTTCAGCGACCAGAACGCCTCGTTCCAGCACAGGATCAGCGACAGCAAGACTGTCGATGCAAGGCCGCCCTTGGCGATCGGCAGCAGCACCCGGACCATTTCCTGCCACAGCGTTGCGCCATCGAGGCGGGCAGCTTCGAGGATGTCTTTGGGGATGTCCTTGAAGTAGGTGTAAATCATCCACACCACGATCGGCAGGTTGATCAGCGTGTAGATGATGATCAGCGCGATGCGCGTGTCCAGCAGGCCGAAACTCTTGGCCAGCAGGTAGATCGGCATCAGCACGCCCACCGGCGGCAGCATCTTGGTCGAGAGCATCCACAGCAGCGTGCCCTTGGTGCGCTGGGTTTCGTAGAACGCCATGGAGTAGGCCGCTGGCACCGCGATCAGCAGGCACAGCGCCGTCGCGCTGAAGGAAATCACCACCGAGTTCCAGGCGAAACTGAAGTAATCGCTGCGCTCGTTGATGTGCAGGTAGTTCTCCAGCGTCGGCGTGAAAACGAACTGCGGCGGCGTGGCGAATGCATCGATTTCGGTTTTGAAACTGGTCAGCACCATCCAGAAAATCGGGAAGAAAATCAGGATCGCGATGGCCCAGGCCAGGGTGCCGAGCAGCAGGCTTTGCAGACGGCGGGATTGTTGAAGAGTCATGGCGGGCCTCAGGCTTTGTCTGTCAGGTTTTTGCCGATCATCCGCACCAGCACGATGGCCGCGACGTTGGCGATCACCACCGCAATCAAACCGCCGGCGGACGCCATGCCAACGTCGAACTGCACCAGCGCCTGGTTGTAGATCAGGTAGGCAAGGTTGGTCGAGGCGTAGCCGGGGCCGCCGTTGGTGGTGGTGAAGATTTCGGCGAACACCGAGAGCAGGAAGATGGTTTCAATCATCACCACCACCGCAATCGGCCGCGCCAGGTGCGGCAAGGTCAGGTGCCAGAAAATCGCGATCGGCCCGGCACCGTCGAGGCGCGCGGCCTCTTTCTGTTCCTGGTCGAGGGACTGCATGGCAGTCATCAGGATCAGGATCGCGAAGGGCAGCCATTGCCACGAAACAATGATGATGATCGACAGCAGCGGGTAATGCGCGAGCCAGTCCACCGGTTGCGCGCCGAACAGTTTCCAGACGTAGGCGAGAATCCCCGACACCGGATGGAAAATCAGGTTCTTCCAGATCAACGCGCCGACCGTGGGCATGATGAAGAATGGCGAGATCAGCATGACCCGCACGATGCCGCGACCGAGAAACTCACTGGCCTCCAGCAAGGCACTGATCAGCACACCGAACACCACGCTGATCAACAGCACGCTGCCCACCAGCAACAGGGTGTTGGAGGCACCGGGCAGGAAGCCGGAATCGGTCAGGAAGTAGGTGAAGTTCTCCAGACCGACGAACTCGTTCTCGCCGGGATTGAGCAGGTTGTAGCGAATGGTGGAGAAGTAGACGGTCATCCCCAGCGGCACAATCATCCACAACAGCAGCAGTGCCACCGAAGGGCTGACCAGAAACCAGCCGGGATTGGTCAACCGGCTTTTACGCAGCGGTTGAGGGATTTCCATGTGAGCTTTGGCAGTTGAAGTATTCATGGCAGTAACCGATTAGGAACAGACAACGCGGAACCTGTGGGAGCGAGCTTGCTCGCGATGGCGGCCTGTCAGCTGATATCAATGTTGGATTTAGCGGCCTCATCGCGAGCAAGCTCGCTCCCACAGGGGGACGGGGTTATTTGGGATAACCGGCGCGCTTCATCTCTCGCTCAGTGGTTTGCTGCGCCGCAGCCAGCGCCTGGTCAACCGTGGTCTGGCCGATCAGCGCGGCGGAGAAGGATTTGCCGACCTGGGTACCAATGCCCTGGAACTCAGGAATGGTCACCAACTGAATGCCGATGTACGGCACTGGTTTGGCGCTCGGCTTGCTCGGGTCGGCAGCCTTGAGCGATTCCAGCGTGACCTTGGCAAACGGCGCGGCGCTCATGTACGCCTCGCTATAGGTCGAGGCCCGGGTGCCTGGCGGCACGTTGGCGATGCCGTCGGTTTTGGCGACCAATTCGCCGTATTCCCTGGACGTGGCCCAGGCGCTAAAGGTTTTCGCCGCGTCCTTGGCCTTGGAACTGGTCGGGATCGCCAGTGCCCAGGAATACAACCAGGCCGAACCTTTGTCGGTGACTTCATGGGGCGCGTAGGTGAAGCCGACGTGATCGCTGACCTTGCTTTGGGTCTTGTCGGTGACGAACGAACCGGCGACGCTGGCATCGACCCAGATCGCGCATTTGCCGCTGTTGAACAGCGCCAGGTTTTCGTTGAAACCGTTGCTCGACGCGCCCGGCGGGCCCGATTTCTTCATGGTGTCGACGTAGAAGTTCAGCGCGTTTTTCCACTCGGGACCATTGAATTCAGGCTGCCACTTTTCATCGAACCAGCGCGCGCCGTAAGCGTTGGCAACAGTGGTAATCAGGGCCATGTTCTCGCCCCAACCGGCCTTGCCGCGCAGGCAGATGCCGTACTGTTCCTTGTCTTTGTTGGTGAGTTTGCTGGCGAATTCGCTGATCTGGGTCCAGGTCGGACGCTCGGGCATGGTCAGGCCGGCGTCCTTGAACAGGTCGGTGCGGTAATAGGTGATGGAGCTTTCGGCATAGAACGGCAGGGCATACAGCGTGCCTTTCACCGAAAGGCCTTCGCGAACCGACGGGAACACGTCGTCGAGGGCATAACTGGCCGGCAAGTCCTTCATGGGCTCCAGCCAACCCTTCGCGCCCCACAGTGCTGCTTCGTACATGCCGATGGTCAGCACGTCGAACTGCCCGCCCTGGGTGGCGATGTCGGTGGTCAGACGCTGACGCAGGACGTTTTCTTCGAGCACCACCCAATTGAGCTTGATCTCCGGATGCTCGGCCTCGAAGGTTTTCGAGAGCTTTTGCATGCGGATCATGTCGCTGTTGTTGACGGTGGCAATGGTCAGGGTCTGGGCGCCGAGGCTGACGCTGCTGAGGGACATGCAGGTGAGGGCAAGCAGAGCTTTTACTGAAGGTTGCATCGTGCACTCCTTTTCTGCACCCGGCGGGTTACAGAAGGACAGTTATTGTTTTTGTGTCTTCCGAAGGCAGGAAGAATCTGTGCTGATTACAGCCTTCAATCGAGCACGAGACAAATCATCCATCGCACTTTGATCGATACTTTTTTGCACTGGGGTTTAGAGGTGTAGACGCAGAGAAGGGGTTTTCAGCGAGGGGGTGAGATCGAATCCGTACAGGTTTTATAGCTTTGATCAGCAAAAGATCGCAGCCTTCGGCAGCTCCTACAGTCGGAATGCACCTCCCCTGTAGGAGCTGCCGAAGGCTGCGATCTTTTGATTTTTAACCCAAATTCTGCTCGGTCAACCGCTGCACCACCAGCCGCCGATAATGCGAAGGCGTCATACCCTTGAGTTGCTGAAAGCGCCGATTGAAGTTGGAAATATTGTTGAACCCGGACTCGAAACACACGTCGGTCACCGGCTTATCGCCATCGGCCAGCAACTCACAGGATTTGCTGATGCGCAGGCGATTGACGAACTCGATGAAGTTACGCCCGGTGGCCTGCTTGAACACACGGCTGAAGTACGTCGGCTTCATGCCCAGGTGCTCGGCGACTTCTTCCAACGTCAGGTCACGGGCGTAGTGGGTGAAGATGTAATCCACCGCGCGGTTGGTACGGTCGATGTTGTGTTCGTCCGCCAACTGCGGCGTCGTTGCGCCGGACAGCAACTGGTAATCGTCAGATGCAGCGAGCAATTCCAGCAGGATGAAAAAGTGCCCGAGCCGGGTTACGCCGGTGGTATCGGCGATGCGTTGCATCAGGTCCATCGCCCTGCGGATGGTGTGCTTGCAACGGAACTCAATGCCGTACTGCGCCCGCTCCAGCAACGGCGCCAGGGTCTTGAGTTCGGCGAACACCTGATAGCCGCTGTCGAACAACTCGTCGGTGAAGTTGACCAGCATGTCGCGCTTGGGCACCACTTCATCCTCGGCCACCTGGCTGATCCAGTTATGGGGCAGGTTGGGACCCGTGAGGAAAAGGGTTTCAGGGTAGAAGTTACCGATGTAGTCGCCGATGAACACTTTGCCGGAACTGGCGACGATCAGGTGCAGTTCGTATTCCTTGTGGAAATGCCAGCGCACCAAAGGGCAGGGGAAACCGTGCTGGCGATAGATGATGGACAACCCGTTATGGTCGTCCATCAGTTCGTAGGAAGGGTCGGTGACTCTCGCGCTTCGGGTCATGTCGGTACACTTTTTTGTTATCGCGCTTCGATCATGCCCCCAGTGGGGTGGGTAATGCCAGTTTCAGCGTTGCGAAACAGGGCGCTCGTACAACGCGTAGCCGTAAACCGCCTTCATGCTGGTTGCGCTCCAGCAGTAACGGACAATGTCGGACTCATCGAAAAAGTCGGTGCTGATGATGCTGCACCGCGTGACCCAGTCTCGCGTGGTACTGAACCAGTCGTTGATCTGAAGCTTTATCTTTCCGGGGCCGCCCAGCAACGAATAGGTTGTGGCTGACAGTGACCAGAGGAACGTTTCGTACGGCACATCCTTCAACGTCGCTGCGATGTGGCGCCGCAGTTCTGCCGGATCGGTGAATGGCTTGTCGTGCCATTTGTGCGGGATGCCCGGCCAGAAGTACGCGCTATCCAAACCCGAGAGGGCAGATGCCGCCATGATCACCCGGCGTTGGGCACTGGACCTTTTCAGTTGGCCAATGGTTCTAAATCCGTCGCCAGGGACGACCACTCGCGTTCCCAGTCGCCGCACCAACCAGTCATTGAGCATTTTATGGTCGAAGGATTTATCGCCATCGCCCAGTTGATGAAAGTCCAGCACGATGAACTCGTCCGGGTTTCGATCCAGAAACAACAGCACCGCGTCGATCAGTTCGTCCAGCACCCGATGCGAGCGAAAGCCATTGTGGTGAAAGTAAAACCCCGATCCATTGGCCGTGGCGCTGTAGCCCAATCGGATATCGAAGGCTCGTGCGCCATTGGCCAGTTGCCAGGAAAACGTATCGCTCTGACAAATCGTCCAATGACCGAGCACAGCGTCATAGTTGGGCGCTTTTTTGTCCATGCCGGCGTTATGCGCGCCGGGCCAGACAACGTCGGTCAGTTTTAATTTGTCGATGTCCAGGGTGTTGCTCATCCACTTACTTTTGTTGAGCACTCCTGTTGAATTATCCGTCATGCCTGTTCCTTTTTTAAATAAGTCTGCTCCATGGATTAAAGTTAGCCAGGATTGAAAGGAGGATTATCTAGGTCGTCGTTTGGCTTTTATTAAGTTGGCGGTCCGACAGTTTCCAACGAGGCGGCTATCCTCGAAAAAATCTGCATTGATTACGCTACAGTTTAGAGCCCAATGCCCCGTGTCTGGATCGAACCATTGATTGAGTTGCTCTTTGATGTTCACAGGGCCTAGGGCAATGGTGTAACTCGTCGCGGAGAGCGACCACGGGTTAGAGCCGGAAGGCGGCCGCTGCATGACTCTATCAATGTGGGCCTCAAGTTCTTTGATACTGGTATCGCCTATCCCGCTCCAGAGATGGGCGATTTTCGGTTGGAACCAGGCATGGTACAGATCTGGATGTTGCTGTGCGGCCAGCCATACACGCTGAACGCCGCTGACTTCTTTCAACTGTCCCAGGCTTAGGTATCTATTGCTGTAAGGGATGATTCTCGGACCAAGATGGGTCAGCAAAAAACGGTTGAATTCCTGATAGTCGAATGCCGTATTGCCACTGTTCAGTTCATGGAAGTCCACGAGTACAAATTCATCGGGGTTTTCCTCCAGAAAACGAATCAGATGCATGACCAGGTTTTCAAGCGAGCGTGAAGATTTCATGCCGTTATGCTGGAACCAGAACGTGCCCACTCCTCTGGGGTCTACGTCGTATTCGATTCGTGCATCGAGTGCACGGGCCCCATTGCGCAATTGATCGTAAAAGGAGTTGTTCTGACACGCTGCCCAGTGGGCAACGCCAGGGGCTGCGTAAGTTGCCTTTTTGTCGACGCCACTATTATGGGCGCCCGGCAGAATCAATTCGCCAAGCGTCAAGACATCCATACTTGAGGTCGAAGCCATCCAGCGACTATGTATGAGGTTTTGCAATGCGATATCGGTCATGAATGCATCCTTGCATTTGTAATGGCCTCCATCTTTGATGGAGACCGTTTTTTTTGGTTTGAAGTGCCTGGTATTTATAGTTTTATATAAGCGGCACGCCAAGTTGGAAGATGATGCAAGAGATGTTTTCGCGGGCGAAGTTAGTTGCTTTGCGCTTTCTCGAATTAAGGCGTGGTTGATTCGATAACTCACGGTTGTAGGCGGTTTTTTGCCTCAATCCATTGCGCCATGTACTGGGTACTTTTGTGTTGATGGTGGCGCAGCATGCTGCCGGTGAAGTTATCTCGCCGGATATTGGCCAGATTCCGCTGGCAATCTACCAGTCGCTCGATCAGCGCCGGGCCATGGATGGACTGCTGGTAACGGCTGGCCAACAAGGCTTGAGCTTGAGCCTGGGCGTTCAGCCACTGGGTCTTGTCCTTGTATAGCTGTACGGCGTCATTGGCGAACTCACGCGCCGAACGCGTAACGGCACCGGGCCATGGCTCATCACCGTGCATCGCTTCCGCACCCACAGGGGTCGTGACATTGGGCGTGCCACAGAGCATTGCATCAACGATTTTGCCCTTGATACCCGCACCAAACCGCAATGGCGCCAGACACACTCGCGCCGCCGACATCACTTGCAAAGCATCTTCCGCCCAGTTCAGCACATGAAAGCCCTGCGCCGCGTTGTGCAATGCGGTGGCCTTGGGCGGCGTGTAGGCGCCGTAGATATGCAGCTGCGCGGCCGGCAACTGTGCACGGATCAACGGCCAGATCGTGGTTTTCAGCCAGAGCACCGCGTCCCAGTTCGGCGCGTGCCGGAAGTTGCCGATGTGCAGGAAGTGCGCCCGATCCTCAAACGGTACGGGCGTATCGGTCGGCAGGTCGACCATCAACGGGCACCAGTGCAACAGGTTGCGCGGTACCTTGAATTGTTCAACCAGCAATTCGATTTCCACTTCGGAAATCATCAGGTTCAGGTCGCAACGATAGATCGCCGCGATCTCCCGTTTGGCCAGGTCGGTGTCAGCCATGAACTGAAACTCTTCGCGTAAGGCCGGTGCGAACAATTCGCTGAAGTCGTCAACATCATCGCTGGCCTTCAGGCGCTCCTTGAGTCGCTGATGCCGGGCGTCGCGCAGGCTCTGAAGGTCCGAAGTTTCCAGCACCCGCACGGCATCAGGGCAGTGTTTTTCCACGCGCCAGCCGAATTGCTCTTCCATCATGAAGCGATCGAACAGCACCACATCGGGGGCCAGTTCACTGATGAACGTGTCGAAACTGCTGTTGTTGAGCTCGATAGGCACTTCGCGAATGCCCAGCGTGGTCAGGTCGGCGCGGTGTTCACCGGTGCCGGCCGGGCTGCTGAACGTGATGTCCCAGCCTTGTTGAAGGAACGTTTCAAGGATTTGCATCATATGGCCACCGGCCGCGGAGGAGCGGGGCTCGGGCCAGACGTAACCAATGACCAGGACTTTGGTTGCGTGGGGTTGAATCATGTACGGGGCTTCCTTGACGCGGGCAAAGGACGGGGGAGAAAAAGAGGGTGATTAAACCACAGCGGGTTTCAAGGTCTTTCGAGGATGGCTTTGACCTTATCCCGCAACTGATCAATCGAGAACGGCTTGCCAATCAGATGCATGCCTTCGGGCACGTCAATGTTTTCGGCGTAACCACTGGCAAACAGGATGGGCAACTCAATGCGCAGCATCCGAGCCTGGAGCGCCAGCTCCCTACCGTCCATGCCCGGCAAACCGACATCGGTCATCATCAGGTCAATCTGCTGGTCAACGTCTTTGAGAGTTTCCAGCGCCTGCTCGCTGCCATCAGCCTCCAGCACCTTGAACTCCAGTTCCTCCAGCACATCGACAATCAGCATGCGCACAATGGAGTCATCTTCGACGACCAGGATGGTGGAGGCGTTGGTGGACATAGTGGGGGTCTCAATATGGATGGGCGGTTGCCGGTCGATCGAAATCGCCGGCCCTCTTGCATGAGTAAGTGGCGGATCCCGACAAGTTCCCAACGCGCTATAAAAAGAATAGGGAGAAGGATAACTGCTCCTTCGACACGGGAGCAGCTGAATGTAGGACTTTGCGCGTAAACGCGTGAGAAAATTGGATCAATGCGCCAGTTTTGGGGCAAACTCCTTGGTTTTCACCCGTTCAACAAGGCCTGACTATGACCACCGCGTCTTCGGTTGATGAGCAACGATTCCGTAAACTCCTGAGCCGCAACATCAGCCTGCCGCTGGGTGTCGGCGTGATCAGTGCGGTTTTTTTCGTGTCGCTGATTACTTATCTGCTGTCGACGATCCAGTGGGTCGAGCACACGGATCGGGTGATCAATAATGCCAATGAGGCGGTCAAGCTGACCGTCGACCTGGAAACCGGCATGCGCGGCTTCCTGCTCAGCGGCGACGACAAGTTTCTCGAACCCTACGAAACAGCCAAGCCGCGGATCGACGTCGTACTCAATACCTTGCTCGAATTGACCGCCGATAATCCGGCGCAGACCGACCGCTTGCACCGACTTCAGGCCTTGCAACAGGAATGGGCCGAGTACGCGCAAACCATGATCGACTTGCAGCGCACCAGCGGTGATTACCGCGGCGCGGTCAGGGCCGGGAAAGGCAAGCGCCTGACCGACGAGGTGCGCAAGCAATTCGAAGACGTGATCGACATGGAGCAACAACTGCGTGCCACACGTAACGAGGAAGTGCGCCGCACCACGGTCTGGAGCATCGCCCTTTACCTGTTGTTCATCGCCGCGATCAGCGGCTTGCTGGCTTATGTCGGCCGTCGTGATCTGGTCAACCTGTCGCAACAGTACGGCGCCAACCTTGCCAAGCAACAGGCCAGCGCCGAACGACTGGAACGCCAGGCCTGGTTGCGCAATGGCCAGACCGAACTGGCTGAACAAGTGCTGGGGCAATTGTCGCTGAACCTGCTGGGGCGCAACATCCTGCAATTCTGCGCGCGGTATCTGGGCAGCGCCGTGGCAGCGATTTACGTCCGCGAGGAGCACGGCGGCCTGCGTCGCGTTGCGTCCTACGGTTTCTCCCGTGAACAGGAAGCGCTGGAACAACAGATCTACAGCGAAGAAGGCATTGTTGGCCAGGTCGCGCAACAGGCGCGGCTGATTCGCCTGGATAACGTTCCGAGCGATTACTTCAAGGTCAGTTCCGGTCTCGGCGAAGGTTTGCCGGCCAGTGTGCTGGTGGTGCCAACCAGCGACGATGACCGGGTCAATGGCGTTATCGAACTGGGTTTCCTGCGTCCATTGGACGAACGTGACATTGAGTTGCTGGAGCTGATTGCCGGCAACATCGGCACGTCCATCGAAGCCTCGCGCTACCGTCAGCGCTTGCAGGAAGTGCTGGCCGAAACTCAGCAACTCAACGAAGAGTTGCAGGTCCAGCAGGAAGAACTCAAGACCGCCAACGAAGAACTCGAAGAACAGTCGCGGATTCTCAAGGAGTCCCAGGCGCATCTGGAAACCCAACAGGTCGAGCTCGAACAGACCAACGAACAATTGGCCGAACAGGCCGAGGTGTTGGCCGAGCAACGCGACGCCATGGACCTGAAGAACACCGAACTCAATCAGGCCCAGGCTCAACTCGAAGAGCGCGCCGAAGAGTTGCAGCGCTCCAGCAAGTACAAGTCCGAATTTCTCGCCAATATGTCCCACGAACTGCGCACACCGCTGAACAGTTCGTTGATCCTGGCCAAGTTGCTCGCGGAGAACCCCCAGGAAAACCTCAGCGCCGAACAGGTCAAGTTCGCCGAGTCGATCTATTCCGCCGGCAATGACCTGCTCAACCTGATTAACGACATTCTCGACATTTCCAAGGTCGAGGCCGGCAAACTGGAAATCCGCCCGGAAAACACCAGTGTGGCGCGTCTGGTCGACGGTTTGCGCGGGATGTTCCAGCCATTGGCAGAAGACAAGCAGCTGGATTTCCAGATCGAGTTGCAGGACGGTTCACCGGCGATGATGTTCACTGATCGCCAGCGACTGGAGCAGGTGATCAAGAACCTGCTGTCTAACGCGGTGAAGTTCACCGAGCAGGGCCGTGTCAGCCTGAGCGTTGCCACTGCACCGAATGACAGCATTGCCTTCATCGTCCGCGATTCCGGCATCGGCATTGCCGATGATCAGCAGGAAAGCATTTTCGAAGCCTTCCGCCAGGCCGACGGCACTACCAATCGCCGTTATGGCGGTACGGGGCTGGGCTTGTCGATTTCCCGCGATCTCGCGGCGTTGCTCGGCGGCTCGATCAGCGTGTCCAGCACGCCGGGGCAGGGCAGTGTGTTTACCCTGGTGTTGCCGCAACAGTATGTTGAGCCGGGCGAAGGCCCGATTGAGCCGATGCGTTCCCTGACGGCGGCACCCGCGCCGAGCGTTGTCGCTATGCAGTTGAAACCATTGATCGCCGAAGTCGATATCCCGCGTTTCAACGATGACCGCGCCAAGGCACCGTTTGGCACGCGCTGCATTCTGGTGGTGGAAGACGAACCCAACTTCGCACACATCCTTTATGACCTCGCCCATGAATTGGGTTACCAGTGCCTGGTGGCCCACGGTGCCGACGAAGGCTACGACCTGGCCCGGCAGTTCATTCCCGACGCCATCCTGCTGGACATGCGTTTGCCGGATCATTCCGGGTTGACCGTGCTGCAACGCCTGAAGGAACACGCCGAAACCCGGCACATTCCGGTGCATGTGATTTCGGTTGAAGACCGGGTGGAAGCAGCGATGCACATGGGCGCCATCGGTTACGCGGTCAAACCGACCACCCGTGAAGAGCTCAAGGATGTATTTGCGCGCCTGGAAGCCAAATTGACCCAGAAGGTCAAGCGCGTGCTGCTGGTGGAAGACGACGATTTGCAGCGCGACAGCATTTCACGCTTGATCGGCGACGACGACATCGAAATCACCGCCGTCGGTTTCGCCCAGGAAGCGCTGGACCTGCTGCGCACCACGATCTTCGATTGCATGATCATCGACCTGAAACTGCCGGACATGCTCGGCAACGATCTGCTCAAGCGCATGTCCACCGAAGAGATCTGCTCGTTCCCGCCGGTCATCGTCTACACCGGACGCAACCTGACCCGCGATGAAGAGGCCGAACTGCGCAAGTATTCACGCTCGATCATCATCAAGGGCGCACGTTCGCCCGAGCGCTTGCTGGATGAGGTGACACTCTTTCTGCACAAAGTCGAATCCCGGTTGTCCCATGAGCGTCAGAAGATGCTCAAGACTGCGCGCAGCCGCGACAAGGTCTTCGAGGGGCGCAAGGTGCTGCTGGTGGACGACGATGTGCGCAACATCTTCGCCCTCACCAGTGCGCTGGAGCAAAAGGGTGCAGTCGTGGTCATCGGCCGGAACGGTCGGGAAGCGATTGATCGATTGAATGAAGTCGAGGACATCGATCTGGTGTTGATGGACGTGATGATGCCGGAAATGGATGGTTTCGAAGCCACCATCGAGATCCGCAAAGACCCACGCTGGCGCAAGCTGCCGATCATTGCGGTGACGGCCAAGGCCATGAAGGATGATCAGGAGCGCTGCCTGCAGGCGGGCGCCAATGACTACCTGGCCAAGCCCATCGACCTGGACCGCTTGTTTTCACTGATTCGTGTGTGGTTACCGAAGATGGAACGTATCTAGTGGAGAGCAATCTGACTCGCAATAGTGAAATCGAACTGCGGTTGCTGATCGAGGCGATCTACCTCAAGTACAGCTACGATTTTCGCGATTACTCCGGCGCGTCGATCAAGCGCCGGGTGGGTCACGCGCTGAGCCAGTTCGAGTGCAATACCATTTCGGCCCTGCAGGAAAAAGTCCTGCATGACCCGACTGCGTTCATGCAGCTGCTGCAACTGCTGACGATCCCGGTCAGCGAGATGTTCCGCGACCCTTCGCACTTCCTGGCGATACGCCGGGAGGTGGTGCCGCTGCTCAAGACCTATCCGTCGATCAAGATCTGGATTGCCGGATGCAGCACCGGTGAAGAGGTCTATTCGATGGCGATCCTGCTGCGTGAAGAGGGCCTGCTCGATCGCACGATCATCTACGCCACCGACATCAATCCGCGCTCGCTGGAGAAAGCCAAGCAAGGGATTTTCTCGATGGAGAATGTCCGCGCCTACACTTCTAATTACCAGCAGGCCGGTGGCCAGCGTTCGTTCGCCGACTACTACACGGCGGCTTACGGTTATGCGATTTTCGACAAGTCGTTGTGCGAGAACGTGACCTTCGCCGATCACAGCCTGGCAACTGACAGCGTGTTTTCAGAAACTCAGTTAATTTCGTGCCGTAACGTATTGATATACTTCAATAAAAAGCTTCAGGATCGTGCGTTTGGCTTGTTTCACGAGTCGCTGTGCCACCGTGGTTTTTTGGTGCTGGGCAGTAAGGAAACCCCGGATTTCTCGGCGTTCGGCAATCAGTTCGAGCCGTTGGTCAAACAAGAACGGATCTATCGCAAAACATGAACGGTGCAACAGCTTTGCCTTCCATAGAAGCGATCGTGATCGGTGCCTCCGCCGGCGGCGTAGAGGCGCTGCTCAATATCCTGGGGCCGCTGCGCGAGGGTTTCTCGTTGCCGATCATCGTTGTCCTGCATTTGCCGAACGAGCGCCGCAGCCAGTTGGCACAAGTTTTCTCCCGGCGCGTGGCGCTGCCGGTGCTGGAGGCCAGCGACAAAACGTCCATTGAAGCCGGAACACTGTATTTCGCGGCGCCCGGTTATCACTTGTCGGTGGAGCAGGACCGCAGTTTTTCCTTGAGCCTGGAGGACCGCGTGCATTATTCGCGGCCTGCCATCGACTACCTGTTCGAATCAGCCGCCGATGCCTACGGCTCGCGCCTGGCCGCCGTGTTGCTGACCGGCGCCAATCGCGATGGTGCCTTTGGCCTGGCACAGGTCAAGCGGCATGGCGGCCTGACCATCGTGCAGGACCCCAACGAAGCTCAGGTAGCGACCATGCCCCAGGCAGCGCTGGACATCCAGCAGCCTGACCGCATTCTCTCAATCAACGACATTGGCCGTTTGCTTGTCGAGCTGGAACAAATCGCATGCTAAGTAATATCCCGGCCAAACTGCTGATCGTCGACGATCTGCCGGAGAACCTGTTGGCACTTGAGGCGCTGATCAAGCGCGAAGACCGCATCGTGTACAAGGCGCAATCGGCCGACGAAGCCTTGTCGCTGTTGCTGCAACACGAATTCGCCATGGCCATTCTCGATGTGCAGATGCCCGGCATGAACGGCTTCGAGCTGGCCGAGTTGATGCGTGGCACCGAAAAGACCAAAAACATCCCGATCGTATTCGTCAGCGCCGCTGGCCGCGAGCTCAACTATGCGTTCAAGGGCTATGAAAGCGGTGCCGTGGACTTTCTGCACAAACCGCTGGATATCCATGCGGTCAAGAGCAAGGTCAATGTGTTCGTCGAGTTGTACCGCCAAAGCAAGGCAATGAAGCAGCAGGTCGAAGCCCTGGAGCAGAGCCGTCGTGAGCAGGAAGCATTGCTTACGCAATTGCAGAGCACCCAGCTTGAACTGCAGCAGGCCGTGCGCATGCGCGATGATTTCATGTCCATCGTCGCCCACGAAGTGCGCACGCCGCTCAATGGCCTGATTCTCGAAACTCAATTGCGCAAGATGCATCTGGCGCGAGACAACGCCGCCGCGTTCAGCCTCGATAAAATGCACGCCATGGTCGACCGCGACGAGCGGCAGATCAAAAGCCTGATCCGCCTGATCGAAGACATGCTCGATGTGTCGCGCATTCGCACCGGCAAGTTGTCGATCCGGCCGACGCTGTTCGATCTGTCGACGCTGGTTCATGGCTTGTTACAGAATTTTGCCCAGCAGATCGAAGCCGCCGAAGCCTCCGTTACCCTCGAGGCCGAGCAACCGGTAATCGGCAACTGGGATGAATTCCGCATTGAACAGGTGATTTCCAACCTGCTGACCAATGCCTTGCGTTACGGTGCCAAGAGCCCGATCAACGTGAAGGTGTACAGTGAAAACGGCGAGGCGCGGGTCGAGGTCCGGGATTTCGGGATCGGCATCAGCGAAGAAAACCAGCAACGGATTTTCCAGCAGTTCGAGCGGGTGTCGGCCAAGCACGCCGTCGCCGGGCTGGGCCTGGGATTGTTTATTTCCGAACAGATTGTCACCGCCCATGGCGGTACCATTACCGTCGACAGCCGGATTGGCGAAGGCGCCCTGTTTCGCG
Organism: Pseudomonas sp. NFX98; assembly: GCF_047784845.1. Taxonomy (NCBI): domain Bacteria; kingdom Pseudomonadati; phylum Pseudomonadota; class Gammaproteobacteria; order Pseudomonadales; family Pseudomonadaceae; genus Pseudomonas; species Pseudomonas sp. NFX98. Next base: position 218,485 of record NZ_JBLNNF010000003.1, read on the forward strand.
TTTGTCTGCCGCTGTAGGAAAACAGCCGGATAAACGCAACCTCTGATCGACCCCACGGTCGTATCAGCAGCTATAGACCGAACAAAGGCTTCCCATGAGTGAAGATGCACAAGACGTAGTCCTCGTCGTCGAGGACGAACCGGTAATCCTGATGGTGCTGACAGATTATTTGTCGGGGCAGGGGTATCGCGTATTGCAGGCAGAAAACGGCGAACAGGCCTTCGATATCCTGTCGAGCAAACCGCACCTGGACATGCTGATTACCGACTTCAGGCTGCCTGGCGGAATCTCCGGCGTGCAGATCGCCGAACCCGCGGTGAAACTGCGACCGGATCTGAAAGTGATCTTTATCAGTGGTTACCCGCAGGAAATCCGTGAGACGGGCAGCCCGATCACCACCAAGGCACCGATCCTGGAAAAACCTTTCGACCTGGATGTATTGGCGGAAATCATGGAAGAGATGCTTTCCTGATTCCCTGTAGGAGCTGCCGAAGGCTGCGGTCCTTTGATCTTGTTGTTAGAAGCAAAATCAAAAGATCGCAGCCTCCGGCAGCTACAAGATCAGGCACTGATCATCTCCCGCACCTTCGCCGTCAACAGGTCGAAGGTGAACGGCTTGGTGATCATCTGCATGCCCGGGTCGAGGAAGCCGCCGCGCACGGCCGCGTGTTCGGCGTAACCGGTGATGAACAAAACCTTGAGCTCAGGCCGGTACTGCCGGCCTATTTCCGCCAGTTGCCGGCCATTCATGCCGGGCAACCCGACATCGCTGATCATCAGATCGATACGCTGCCCCGAGTCGAGAATCGGCATCGCGCCGTCCGCATCGCCGGCCTCGACGAAGGCGTATCCCAGCTCGCTCAGCACGGTACTGACCAACACCCGCACCGCCGGATCATCTTCGACGATCAGCACTGTTTCACCGTTTTGCGCGAAGAGCGGATGCTGGCTGTCGACAAGACTTTCTTGCGGCGGCTCGCCACCAAAGCGCGGCAAGAACAGGTTCACGGTAGTGCCTTCCCCCTCTTTGCTTTGAATCGCCACGTGGCCCCGCGATTGTTTGCTGAAGCCATAGATCATCGACAAGCCAAGGCCGGTGCCCTGGCCAATCGGTTTGGTGGTGAAGAACGGATCGAAGACGCGGTTGATGATGCTTTGCGGCATGCCGCAGCCGTTGTCGGTGACGCTGAGCACCACGTAATCCCCCGGTTCGAGGTTGCTGTGAGCTTCGGTGAAGTCGGCGTTCAGACGCCGGTTCGAGGTTTGTACCATCAGCCTTCCGCCATCGGGCATGGCGTCGCGAGCGTTGATGACCAGGTTGAGCAGGGCGCTTTCCAGTTGGTTGGGGTCGGCCTCGGCCACCCACAACTGCTCGCTCAACTGCATGTCCAGGCGAATGCTTTCGTTGATGCTGCGTTGCAGCAGCTCGCCCATGGACACCACCAGAGTGTTCATTTCCACGGGTTTGGAATCCAGCGACTGGCGACGGGAAAACGCCAATAGGCGGTGAGTCAGGCCGGCGGCACGGTTGGCGGACGTCACCCCGAGATCGATCAGGCTGTCCAGATCTTCGGTGCGGCCACGACTCAGGCGTCGACGCAGCAGCTCCAGACTGCCGATTATCCCGGTCAGCATGTTGTTGAAGTCGTGGGCGATACCGCCGGTGAGTTGGCCGACCGCTTCCATTTTCTGCGACTGGCGCAGCACTTCCTCGTTGTGGCGCAGTTGAGCGGTGCGCTCTTCAACCTGTTGCTCGAGGGTTTCCAGGGTGTTTTGCAGGCGCAGTTCGCTTTGACTCAAGTCCACCAGCCGATCCCTGGCTTCATATTGTCGTCGCCGACCGCGCAGGGCGGTGGACACCAGGCTGACCAGTGTTTCGGGATGGAAGGGCCGTTCGAGGAATGTGACGTTGCCCAGTTGCGGGCCGAAGCGCGAGGCGGGGTTCTGCTCCGGGCCGCCGTGATGCGTCAGCAACACAATCGGCAGATCCGACCAGGCCGGCTGTTGCTCAATCAACTGTAAAAGTGGCTGGAGATCGGCGCCCAGCAAGGCTTCGGAGGAAATCAGCAGCAAACCCGCGCCTTGCTCCAGTTCCGTACACAGCCCAATCAGATCAGCACTGATGACCCCATCGAAACCAGCTTCCTTGAGCAGCATCAGCGCAATCTGACTGTCACGTCCCAGCGGCGCGAGAATGATCGCGCGCTCGGACGTTGCTGGATGAGGCATCACGGCGCTTCATCCCCGAGCAAGGGAATGCTCGCACCCAGGTAAGTCGGCACGCCGCGCAACACGCCCTGGAACGCTTCCAGCGGTTCACCGATGGTCATGCCTGTGGAGCTGATGCGATATTCACGGATGGTCGATTCATGGCTGCCGGTACGTTTCTTGATGATCGAAATCGCCCGGCGCACCTTGCCCAACGCTTCGAAGTAGCGCAGCAGAATCACCGTGTCCGCCAGATACGTGATATCGACCGGCGCCTGCATATCACCGACCAGACCATGCTGTGCAACGGTCATGAAAGTCGCGGCGCCCTTGCGGTTGAGATACAGCAGCAACTCGTGCATGTGCAAGACCAGGGCGTTTTCTTCAGGCATCGCCGCTTGATAGCCATTGATGCTGTCGATCACCACGGTTTTGATCTCGCCTTCATCGACGGCGCGCCGTACGCGGTGGGAAAACTCGCCGGGGGACAATTCGGCCGCATCCACTTGCTCGATCAGCAGGTTGCCGGTGTCTTGCAACGCCTGCAGGTCGATGCCCATATTCTTCATGCGCTCGAACAGCAAACCGAGCTCTTCGTCGAAGATGAACAACGCGGCTTTCTCGCCCCGGGCGACGGCCGCCGCAGCGAAGATCATGGCGATCAGGGATTTGCCGGTGCCGGCCGGGCCCAGTATCAGTGTGCTGGAGCCGGTTTCGATGCCGCCGCCGAGCAAGGCGTCCATTGCCTTGATGCCGCTGGTCAACTGTTGACGCAGGTAAGCGCCGCGATGCTCGGCGGCCACCAGACGCGGAAACACATGCACGCCGTCGCCCATGATGGTGAAGTCATGGAAGCCGCCACGGTACTTCTGCCCGCGATACTTCACCACGCGGATACGCCGCCGTTCGGCGCCGTAGTTGGGGGTCAGTTCTTCCAGACGAATCACCCCGTGGGCCACGCTGTGCACGGTTTTGTCGAGGGATTCGGTGGTCAGGTCGTCGAGCAGCACCACGGTGGCGTCGTAGCGTACGAAGTAGTGCTTGATCGCGAGGATCTGTCGGCGATAGCGCAGGGAGCTTTGCGCCAGCAAGCGGATTTCGGACAGGCTGTCGAGCACCACGCGAGTCGGCTTGAACCGTTCGACCACTTCGAAGATCTGCCGGGTGGCTTCACCCAGTTCAAGGTCCGAGGAGTACAGCAGCGATTGCTGATGCTCGGCATTGAGCAGGTTTTCCGGCGGCGTCAGTTCGAAGATATAGACATTGTCGTCCAGTTCCCAACCGTGGGAGCGCGCACCCTGGCGCAACTCGCGCTCGGTTTCGGACAGGGTGATGTACAACGAGCGCTCGCCGGCTCGGGCGCCGGCCAATAGAAAGTGCAGGGCGACCGTAGTCTTGCCGGTGCCTGGCTCACCTTCGAGCAAAAACACGTGGCCGCGGGACAATCCGCCACTGAGGATGTCATCGAGGCCCTCGATGCCGGTGGCGGCTTTTGCGCTGATCAACTCGTTGGATGTAGACAAAAAATGCCCTCTCTTGACTAAGGGGAACGAGGCAACTGGCACGAGTGCCACTAGGGGCTGCCTGTTTCACTTGACCCTTGGCCGAGACGAGCGTTCAACCTTTTATGCTGGAGGTCATTGTTCCGCAAAAGAACCAAAGCAAAAGATCGCAGCCTTCGGCAGCTCCTACAGAGAAACTTGATCAACCTGTAGGAGCTGCCGAAGGCTGCGATCTTTGCTTTTACAGGCCCTGCTGCAAGGCAGGGTCGTCAGGATTGAGCTGTTCGAGTTGGGCCAACAGAATCTGCACGTTCTGCAACTGGCCGCTTTCCTTCCAGTAATTGATCAGCAGCACCCGCGCCCGGCGATCGTTTGGGTGGCGCTGGACGATTTCCTGCAACTGCTTCTGCGCCGCTTCGAGTTCCTGCTCGTCATGCAGCGTGGTTGCCAGGTCATAGCGGTAATCCTTGTTGTCCGGGTCCAGTTCTACGGCTTTCGAAAGGCCCAGCAAGGCGAATTCGCTTTGGTCGTGATGCAGCAACCAGAGTCCCAGGGCGTGTTGCAAATAGGCTGAGTCAGGCTGCGCCTTGAGTTGTTTGGCTAATAGTTGCCGGGCCGCGTCGTTCTGGCCCAGTTTGTCCAGCACTTCGATCTGCATCACCAATGCCGGCAGGTTGTCGGGCGCTAAGCGCAAGGTGTTATCCAGAGCCTGCTGGGCTTCCTTGTATTCGGCATTGTGCAGATACAGGCGGGCGAGCTGATATTCGCTTTGAGCACTTGGCGGTGCATTTTTCAGCACTTGCTGCCAGGCATCGATGGCTTGCTCCAACGGCCCGAAATACAAGCCAAGATCATCCGGCGACAACCCCAGCAATGCGTTGACCGCAGCAAAGCGTACGTTCTGGTCGCTGTCATCGAGCAGCGGCCCCAGCAAGAGGCTGCGCTGACCGCTGGGTACCAGGCCGCTGATACTTTTGATCGCGGCAATGCGCACATCGGGCGACTCATGCTGCAAGTCGGCATCCGCCAGTTTCAGGGCGACGGAACTGGGGTAATTGGGCAACTCGGCATGCAGCCAGACGCGACGCTTGGGCGAAATATCCGGGCGCGCCAATTGTTGGTAAAGCACCCGAGCGGCCCCCGGCTGCCCGTTGCGTGCCGCCTCCAGCGCTTCGCTGTAACCTCGCTTGATCGCCTCCGGCACCACGGGGGTCGTGCTGCGCAGGAATGCCCACGCAAGGCCGATGGCAAACAGAATAGACAGGCTGATGAGCAGGTTGCGGCGGGACTTGGGCATGCAGAATCCGGGAGCTGGCAAGCTTTGGCAAAGCGGTCAGCTTCGGTCAGGTGGGGCTGTGAGTCAAACGTTGACTGGCTTGATGTGAAACCTGTCGAGACCCCGAAGCTGTGACTACGCTTGCTGAAAGACCCATCCATGAGCAGCCCCATGCAAGCGTTGCTGCAATACTTCAAGGCAATCATCCACCCCGGCCCCGGGGTGTTGCTGTTTGCCTTGCGAACCATTGCGGCCGGCCTGTTGACCCTGTACCTGGCGTTTGTGTTTGATCTTGAGCAACCCAAATGGTCGATCATGGCGGTGGTCATCATCAGCCAGCCGTTGGGTGGCATGGTCCTGGCCCGCAGTTTTGGTCAGGTCATCGGCACCACCGTGGGCGCGGCCGTGGCCGTGATGATCATGGCCATTTTTCCTCAGGCGCCGGTGCCGTTCCTGATTACCTTGTCGTTGTGGCTGGCACTGTGTACCGCCGGTGGCACCTTGTTGCGCTATACCAGTTCCCAGGCGTTCGTGCTAAGCGGTTATACGGCGGTGGTGGTCGGGTTGCTGGCGGTTCCTGATCAGGACGGCACCTTTTTGCTGGCCGTGACCCGGTTGACCGAGACGCTACTGGCGGTGGCGTGCGTCTGCGTCGTCAGCCTGCTGACCGCGCGCCCGGAGGCCGTGGCCAAGGATTATTTCGCCCGGATCGATCAGGTGATCAAACTGCTGGCGACGCATGCCAGTGCTGTCATCCGAACCGAGGAAAGCGAAGAAGACTTCCATCGTCGACAAATGCAGCTGCTGGGGCAGATCAGCGCACTGGAAGGGGTGCGCCGCCACCTGTATTACGACGCGCCACGTTTGCGCAGTGCCGACGACCTAGTGCAATTGCTCGGCAATCAACTGGTGCTGCTGACGGCGCGGCTCACTGCGTTGCGCCATCAGCGTGAGCTGTTGCTGGCGCGCTGGGAAGGCGAGATACCTGAAGAGATTCGGCTGTTGCTCAGCGAAGAACTGGTCTTTCTCGATGAGCTGGCGCGCCAGGGACGTGCGCTACCGGCCGAGCAGCGACGGCAGTTTTCGCTGTTGCAGCAGCGTTTCGATGCACTGGCCTACCGTTCGGAACAACTGGTTGAGCCCTTGAAGGCTACCTTGCGCTCGCTGTCCTGGTCATTGCGCTGGGAACAGGCGCGCATGCTGCAGCAGCTTGAGACGATTCTCGAGTTAAGCGATGTGATTCAGAGCGGGCGCGGGGCCAGCAGTGTCTATCGCGGCCAAAGCAACCCGCTGCACCTGGATTTCACCCTGGCAACGATGAATGCCATCCGTGCCTACTGCGCACTGATGGTGGCGGGCCTGATCTGGATCGAAACCGGTTGGGACGGTGCCCGGGGCGGGATGGTTGTAACGGGGATTCTTTGCTCGCTGATGGCGACGTTTCCCCGGCCGTTGCTGGCTGTGCAGAGTTATGCCCGCGGATTGGGCTTGGCGCTGGTGGTGTCGGCGGTGCTGCAATTTGCGCTGGTGCCGATGATCAGCAGTTTCGAGATGCTGGCCTTGTTGTTGGTGCCATTGCTGTATGCCGTCGCAGTAGGGTTGTCCAGCCCGCCCACTACGGGGACGGGGATCGGTCTGGGGTTGACCACGTTTTTGTTGCTGGGCCCCCAAAATACCGGGCTGGGGCAGAACTCTGCGATCCAATGGTTCGAATTTGCCGGCGCTTATGTCTGCGCCGCCACGCTGGCGTTGAGCGTCTACGCGTTGATCTTCCCGTTCAGGCCGGTGCTGCGTATGCGTCGGCTGTACCAAGAGAATTGCGAACAGGTCAACGCCTTGCTGAAAACCCCGCCCACCGACGACAACCAGTTTGCCTTCGAGAGTCGCATGGTCGACCGCCTGACCATGATGATCGGCCTGTTGCCCGCCATCCAGGACAAGTCCGCGCGCGACCTGTTCGAAGTCAGCCTCGGTTGCATGGCGCTGGGCATCGCTTTGAACCAGCTCAGGCAGCAAGCGCAGGGTAATGCGCTGCTGAGTCAACAAACGCAAGAACGGTTGGCGACCACCGTTCGGGATACCGGGCGACTGGTCGCCGGTCGGCCCAATATCGAGGTCGATCGGGTGCTTGAAAACCTGCATACCCTGGGCGATGAACTCGACACGCTGCATTCCAGCGTCCATGAACATCTGTGGTCAGTCTTTCGCATGCGCGTGGCGCTGTTGATCGTGGTGTCATTCCTGGAACGGCATCGCCGCCATTTCGAAACCGCAGAACCCCAAGGAGAACCCACACTTGCCCATTGATCTGGAAATAGGCGGTGTCTACCTGCCGCCGATTGCCCAGGCACTGCTGCTGGGCCTGCCGATTTTTTTGGTGCTGGACTGGACCCTCCGGCGCCTTGGTGTGCTGCGGTTCGTCTGGCATGAAGCCTTGTTCGAAGGCGCGCTGTACGCCTGCGTGTGCGCAACGCTGATTCTGCTGATGGGAGCCTGATGCCTTGAAGAAGATCCTCGCCCACCTCTCGACATTGGCCGTGGTCATGCTGGCGTTTGTGCTTGGCTGGTTTGCCTGGGAGCATTACACCCGTGCGCCCTGGACCCGGGATGCGCGGGTGCGTGCCGATGTGGTGACCTTGTCCGCCGATGTTTCCGGGAGAATCGTCAGCCTGGCCGTGCAGGACAATCAACACGTGAACAAGGGCGACGCGCTGCTGGAGATCGATCCGGCGCGCTACACGCTGGCGGTGGAGCATTCCAAACGTGCCGTCGAGGTGGCGAAAGCCTCCCTTGGGCAGGCTCAGGCGACCATTACCGCCAGCGAAGCCTTGCTCAAACAACGTCAGAGCGAGGAACAACGTCGGCGCACGCTGAAGGCACGTTCGGCGATTTCCGGCGAAGAGTGGGAAAAAGCCAATACCGATGTGTCGGTAGCCCAGGCTGATTTACTGCGTAATCAGGCGAATCTGGTGTTAGCCCAGGCCAACGTGCAGTTGGCGATGGCGGCATTGACCCAATCTGAGCTCGACTTGCAGCGTACGCACGTCGTATCGCCGGTTACCGGATACGTCACCAACCTGTTAACCCGTCAGGGTGACTACGCGACTGCGGGCGGTCCGCTGGTGGCGTTGGTGGACAGCGATTCGTTTTATGTCAGCGGCTACTTCGAGGAAACCAAACTGCCGCGAATCGGCGAGGGCGACCGCGTCGACATCGAGTTGATGAGTGGCGAGCGTTTTGGCGGCACCGTGCAAAGCATCGCCTTCGCCATCGCCGACCGGGAAAACCTGCCGGGCGGACGTTTGCTCGCCAACATCAACCCCAGCTACACCTGGGTCAAACTGGCGCAGCGGGTGCCGGTGCGGATCAAGATCGATGAAGATTATGCGGGCAAGGACAAATTGCGTGCGGGGACGACGGCGACGGTGACCGTGCAGGAAGGCCACAATTCTGAAGACCACCGCTAACCCCTGTAGGAGCTGAGCTTGCTCGCGATAGCGTCATGTCAGCCACTATCAATGTTGAATACACGGCCGTCATCGCGAGCAAGCTCAGCTCCTACAGGGATCTGTGTTGTTTGCCAGAAAAAATGCAAAAAAAGCCCCGCGACCGAATGATACGCGGGGCAAAAAAATTGGTTGGTTGCGGCCAACCAAAGGAGCTCTTTAGAAAATCGTGTTATTTGCTGGCGACCGTCTCCGGCTGCCAGCCGCCACCGAGGGCCTTGTAGATCGCGACGATGCCGCGATACAGATCGACTTCGGCCTGGGCCTGGGTATCTTCAGCCGCCAGACGTTCACGCTGAGCATCCAGCAACACCAGGAAATCGGCAGTGCCTTCGCGGTAGCGGATCTCGGCGAGATCGGCAGCGGAACGGCTCGACTCGCTCTGACGAATCAGCGAAATCAGTCGCTGCTGGCGTTTGCCGTAGTCGCTGAAGGCGTTTTCCGATTCTTCCAGCGCCAGCAACACTTGCTGCTCGTAGGTCGCGAGGGCGCCTTCAGCATCGGCATCGGCGCCACGCAAACGGGCACGCACGCTGCCTAAGTCGAATGCTGCCCAAGTGATGCTCGGGCCGAGCGCCCAAGCGTTGGCCGCCGAGGAACCGATCTGCGAACCACGCCCGGCGGTGAAACCAAGGAAGCCGCTGAGGCTGACGCGCGGGAACAGATCCGCCTTGGCCACACCGATACGCGCTGTGGCCGAAGCCAGTTGACGTTCAGCGCTGAGGATGTCCGGACGACGTTGCAGCAGTTCACCCGGATTACCAATCGGCAGGGCCTTGGCAATCGCCGGCAAGTCTTTCGGGCTCAGGTCCACGGTCAACTTGTCCGGACGCTCACCCAGCAACGTGGCGATGCGGTTTTTCTGCCGAACCTGCTCGGCCTGCAATTGCGGCACGCTGGCTTCGACCGAGGCCAGACGCGCATCGGCGCGCTCCACATCGAGCTGATCACCGACGCCGGCATCACGCAGGCTGATGGTGATCTTGCGTGACTCCTGCTGGTTCTCCAGGTTGGCCAGGGCGATTTTTTCCCGCAGTTGCGCACCGCGCAATTGACCGTAGGCGTCCACCAATTCTGCAATCATGGTGACTTGCAGCTGGTACAGATCGGCCTCGAACGCTTGCTGTTCAGCGTTTGCCGACTCCAGATTACGCTGGATGCGGCCAAACAGGTCGATCTCCCATGCCATGTCCAGTCCAAGGTCGTAGCGTTCGCTATTGACCCGGTCGGTGGTCTGGCCGGGAATCTGGCCCTTGCCCAAATCACTGCTGACGCGGCTGGTGATGGTCGGCATGGCGTCATTGCTGACGTCATCGCGGATCGCCCGTGCCGCTTTCCAGCGGGCGAAGGCGACGCGCAAATCACGGTTGCCCTTGAGCGATTCGGTCACCAACTGGTTGAGGGTCGGGTCTTCGAATTGCTGCCACCAAATGCCTTCGAAACGCGAGCGATCAAAGTTCTTCTGACCGGCCGCACCATCGGTTGCGGTGGTGATGTTGGCCGGTTCAAGGGTTTGGGTCTTGTAGTCCGGGCCGACGGCACAGGCGCTCAGCGCCAGTACCAGCAGGCTCGGCAGGAAAGCTTTCAAACTCATCAATGCGACTCCAGCTTCAGGGTGGCCTTGGCAGCTTTGCGCTTCTCGCCGCGCTCGACAAAGTTACGGATCAGTACGTAGAACACCGGCGTCAGCAACAGACCGAAGAAGGTCACGCCGAGCATCCCGGAGAACACCGCCACACCCATCGCATGACGCATCTCGGCACCGGCACCGCTGGAGAACACCAGTGGCACCACACCCATGATGAACGCGAAGGAGGTCATCAGGATCGGCCGCAGACGCAAACGGCAAGCTTCGAGTACCGCCGCCAGCGGGTTCATGCCTTCCAGTTGTTTATCCTTGGCAAACTCGACGATCAGAATCGCGTTCTTACAGGCAAGCCCCACCAGTACGATCAATCCGATCTGGGTGAAGATGTTGTTGTCGCCACCGGAGGCAATCACGCCGGTAATGGCCGACAGCAGGGTCATCGGTACGATCAGGATTACCGCCAGTGGCAGGCTCCAGCTTTCGTACTGAGCGGCGAGCACCAGGAACGCCAGCAACACGCAGAGCGGGAACACGAACAGCGCGGTGTTGCCGGACAGAATCTGCTGGTAGGTCAGGTCGGTCCATTCGTAGGTCATGCCGTTCGGAAGTTCTTCCTTGAGCAGTTTCTCGATGGCTTTTTCGGCCTGGCCGGAGCTGTAGCCGGGGGCTGCGGCACCGTTGATTTCAGCGGTAATGAAGCCGTTGTAGTGCATCACGCGGTCCGGGCCCGAGGTGTCGCTGACCTTGATGAAGGTCGCCAGCGGAATCATCTCGCCTTTGTTGTTACGCACTTTCAGCTGACCGATCTGGTCGGACTCGAGGCGGAACTGTTGCTCAGCCTGAACGTTGACCTGATAGGTACGACCGAAGCGGTTGAAGTCGTTGGCATACAGCGAACCCAGGTAAATCTGCAGGGTGTCGAAGATGTCGCTGACGGCCACGCCGTGGGTCTTGGCTTTTTCACGATCGATAGCGGCATCGACCTGCGGCACGTTCACGGTGTAGCTGGTGAACAGGCCTGCCAGTTCCGGCACGTTGTGGCTTTTGTTGATGATGTTCATGGTTTCTTTGTACAGCTCCTCGTAGCCCAGGTTGCCCCGGTCTTCGATTTGCAGGCGGAAACCACCAATGGTGCCCAGGCCTTGTACCGGCGGTGGCGGGAAGATCGCCATGTAGGCTTCCTGAATCCCGGCGAACTGGCCGTTCAAGGCGCCGGCAATTGCACCGGCGGACATGCTCGGGTCTTTACGCTCGTCGAACGGTTTCAGGGTCACGAACACGATGCCGGCGTTCGGGCTGTTGGTGAAACCGTTGATTGACAGGCCAGGGAAGGCCACCGCACTTTCCACGCCAGGCTGTTTCAAGGCCAGGTCGGACATGCGCTTGATCACGTCTTCGGTACGGTCCAGGCTCGCTGCGTCCGGTAATTGCGCGAAGGCGACCAGATATTGCTTGTCCTGGCCGGGTACGAAACCGGTCGGGGTGCTGGAGAAACCGAAGAAGGTCAGGACCATCAGGCCGGCGTACAGCAGCAGGGCGATACCGCTTGAGCGAATCACACGGGCAACAGTACCGACATAACCGTGGCTGGCTTTCTCGAAGAAGCGGTTGAACGGACGGAACAACCAGCCGCCAAACAGCTTGTCCAGAATCCTGGAGAAACGGTCCTTCGGCGCGTCGTGGCCCTTGAGCAATACCGCAGCCAGTGCAGGCGACAGAGTCAGCGAGTTGAAGGCCGAGATCACCGTCGAAATCGCAATGGTCAAGGCGAACTGCTTGTAGAACTGCCCCGTCAGACCGGAGATGAACGCTGCCGGAACGAACACCGCACACAGCACCAACGCCGTGGCGATGATCGGGCCGGTTACTTCGCCCATGGCTTTTTTGGTCGCTTCGACCGGCGTCAGTCCGAGCTCGATGTTGCGCTCGACGTTCTCCACCACCACGATCGCATCGTCGACCACGATACCGATCGCCAGTACCAATCCGAACAGCGACAGGGCGTTGAGTGAGAAGCCGAACAAGTGCATCACCGCAAACGTACCGATCAACGATACCGGCACCGCCACCAACGGGATGATCGAGGCGCGCCAGGTTTGCAGGAACAGGATCACCACCAGCACCACGAGAATCAGGGCTTCGAAGAGGGTGTGAACCACCGCCTCGATGGAGCCGCGCACGAAGATTGTCGGGTCATAGACGATGCTGAAATCCATGCCTTCGGGGAAACTCTTCTTCAGCTCGGCCATTTTCGACCGCACTTCGTTGGAGATTTCGATGGCGTTGGAACCCGGACGCTGGAAGATCGGGATCGCTACGGCGGGTTGGTTGTTCAGCAGGGAACGCAGGGCGTATTGACTGGAACCCAGTTCAACGCGAGCGATGTCTTTGAGGCGAGTGATTTCACCGTTGTCGCCGGAGCGAATGATGATGTTCTCGAACTCTTCCTCGTTGACCAGACGGCCCTGAGTGTTGACCGACAGCTGGAAGCTTTGGGCATTCGGGGCAGGGGGCGCACCCAAGGCACCGGCAGCCACCTGGCGGTTCTGTTCACGAATTGCGGTGACCACATCATTGGCGGTCAGGTTGCGCGACGCCGTCTTGTTCGGATCGAGCCACACACGCAGCGAGTAATCGCCCATACCGAACAGTTGCACGTCACCGACACCACCCAGCCGCGCCAACTCATCCTTGATGTTCAGGATTGCGTAGTTGGACAGGTAAAGCATGTCGTAGCGTTTGTCCGGCGAGGTCAAGTGCACGACCATCGTCAGGTCGGGCGATGCCTTGTCCACGGTGATACCGATGCGCGTCACTTCCTCGGGAAGTTTCGGCTCGGTCCGGGTCACGCGGTTCTGCACCTGCACCTGCGCGTTGTCCAGGTCAGTGCCCAGCGCGAAGGTGATGGTCAGGGTGATCTTGCCGTCAGCGGTCGACTGCGAGGACATGTACAGCATGTTCTCGACGCCGGTGATCGCTTGCTCCAGCGGAGCGGCCACGGTTTCACCGATGACTTTAGGGTTGGCACCCGGAAAGTTGGCGCGGACCACAACGGTCGGCGGCACCACTTCCGGGTATTCGCTGATCGGCAACTGGAACAGCGAGATCGCGCCGGCGATGAGGATCAGCAGCGACAGCACCGCTGCGAAGATCGGCCGTGAAATGAAGAATTGGGAAAAATTCATCGGAGTCGTTATCCCTTAACCGCGTGGGGTCGCTGCAGCCAGTTTCACAGCCGTGCCCGGCGCAACCTTGGCAGGCGCGACTTGTGGCAGGTTGCTGGCTTCCAGCGCTTGTCGTTGTTGTGCAAGGGCCGCGAGGGTTTGTTCGCTGGCCATCGGGATCACTTCAGGGGTGACTGGCGAGCCTGGACGCACCCGTTGCAGCCCCTTGACGATGATGGTGTCGTCCTTGTTCAGGCCGTTGCGCACGATGCGCAGACCTTCGATTTTCGGACCCAACTCGACCGCGCGGTACGCGGTGTTGTTGTCGGCATCCATGACCAGCACGAATTTTTTGCCCAGGTCAGTGCCGACGGCTTCGTCATTGATCAACATGGCGTTGTAAGTGCCGCTGCCCACCAGTTTCAAGCGTGCGTACAGGCCCGGGGTGTAGCTGCCGTCGCTGTTGTCGAACACGGCGCGACCGCGGATGGTGCCGGTTTTCGGGTTGACCTGGTTGTCGACGAAGTTCATCACGCCCTGGTGCGGGTTGCCGTCTTCGTTGGACAGGCCCATGTAAACCGGGGTGGTGGCGCCGCGTTTGCCTTGGCGAGCGAGCTGGGTGTACTTGAGGAACACACGCTCGTCAGCGTCGAAGTAGGCGTAGACCTTGTCGGTGGAGACCACGCTGGTCAGCGGGGTGGTATCGGCGGTGACCAGGTTGCCGGCGGTGATTTCCGCACGGCTGACGCGACCGCTGATTGGCGAGGTGACGCGGGTAAAACTCAGGTTCAGCTTGGCCAGGTCCAGTTGCGCTTGCAGGGCGCCGACAGCAGCGCGAGCTTCTTGCGATGCGCTGGTCCGCGAGTCAGCCAATTCGGCGGAAATCGCGTTGCTGGTGCGCAGGCGCTCACCGCGCTGGGCTTCGTTTTCGCTGCGAGTGGCATTGGCGCGAGCCTGGGCTACCAGCGCTTCGAGGCGGCGGACCTCAGCCTGGAATGGACGCGGGTCGATCTGGAACAGCAGGTCGCCTTTCTTGACCAGTGCGCCTTCAGTGAAGGCGACTTCGTCGATCTGGCCGGAGACCCGTGGACGAATTTCAACGGTTTCCGGCGCTTCAAGCCGCCCGGTGAATTCGTCCCACTCGTTGACCGGTTGCTCCAGCACCTTGGCCACGCTGACTTTCGCTGCCGGCATCGTGGCGGCAGTTTCCGGGGCCTTGCCGCAGGCGCTCATCACCAGTACGGCCAACATGGCCAACGGGAAGCGCAAATGTTTGAGTGACTGTTCCATGGATGCATCCGCCAATGTGTTGAGATTGGCGAATGATGCTCGGCGGGTGGGTATCGCACGAATCGAATGAGGCGAAGGTAACTATCATTCGGAATGATATAAGACCCGATTCAGCCCTCTAGCATGCACCTTTGGTTAGTGGCCTATCAATTGGGTCGAGGGCAATTCTGTCTTGCTGAAAAAGCATTAATCAGGCTCGAAATCGAGGTGAAGCCATCGCGGGCAAGCCTTGCTCCTACTTTGCTCAGTGTGATCCTGTAGGAGCAAGGCTTGCCCGCGATAGCGCCAGTAGCCTTCACGCATTTGTCAGGCCAGGCTATCCGGATCCCCAAAGAACATCTGAATCCGCGACCGCAACCAACGCTCACCCGGATCATTGTCCTGTGACCCGCGCCACGCCATGTGCAATTCAAAGCTTTGCACCGGCATCGGTGGATCCTCCGCTCGCACCCCACCAGCCGCCGTCAGCGCCTCAGCTGTGTAGTCCGGCACGGTGGCGACGATGTCGGTGCCGCTCAGCAGCGTGCTCAGTCCGTTGAACTGCGGCACGGCGAGCACCACGTGGCGTTTGCGTCCGAGCTTTTCCAGCTCTTCATCTATAAAGCCGCTCAAATCGCCAGCGAATGACACCAGCGCATGGGGACGTGCGCAGAAGTCATCCAGACTCAATGGTCCCGGCACGGTGTCGGCGCGCAATAGCTTCGGCGAGCTGCGGCGCAAGACTTTGCGCTTGGCGTTTGCCGGCAGATCGGTGGTGTAACTGACGCCGATGGAGATTTCGCCGGACGCCAGCAATCCCGGCATCAGGATGTAGTTGACCCGCCGCACCACCAGCACGATCCCCGGGGATTCTGCGCGCAGACGCTTGAGCAGCATCGGCAGCAGGGCGAATTCAACGTCGTCCGACAGCCCGATACGGAACACCGCGGTGCTGGTGGCCGGGTCGAATTCGGCCGCCCGACTGACGGCAGTGGAAATCGAATCCAGTGCCGGGGAGAGCAGGGCGAAGATTTCCACGGCTCGCGCGGACGGCTCCATGCTGCGGCCAGTGCGTACAAACAGCGGGTCATCGAACAGCCCGCGCAGGCGCGAGAGCGCCGCGCTGATGGCCGGCTGGCCGAGGAACAGCTTCTCCGCAGCGCGGGTCACGCTGCGTTCATGCATCAGGGTTTCGAATACGATCAACAGGTTCAGGTCGACACGCCGCAGGTCATTACGATTCATCTGGAGTCCTGGCAGAGTCAGCAAACTTGACGTGAGCGGCCATATGAGAACAATGGCCAGCAGGAATATTACGGGGAAAGGCTGGTACTCTGCACCGAGTAATTCAGTTTTCCTACAAAGGCTGCTTTGGTTTCTTACGACATTTGACGACGTTGCCGCTCATGCGGAATCAATGACAGGCATGTCGACTATTAATAGCCACTGATAGTGTTGGGTTGAAAGCCCAGCTAGAGTTCATGGCATTAGAGGTTCATTTGGCGAGGTTTGCGATGTCCCGCACGATCCGTTTTCACAAGTTTGGTCCAGCCGAGGTGCTCAAATGCGAAGAGCATGCGGCCGCTCTGCCTGCACCGGGTGAAGTGCAGGTGCGCGTCGAAGCCATTGGCATCAGCTGGTATGACACGCTCTGGCGTCAAAACCTGGCGTCGTCCCGCGCTCAACTGCCATCCGGCCTTGGTCAGGAAATGGCCGGTGTCGTCACGGCGGTCGGCGAGGGTGTCGATGACCTGGCGATAGGTGACAAGGTCGCCAGTTTTCCGGCTCAAAGCCCGAACGATTATCCGGTGTATGGCGAGTTGATTGTGCTGCCGCGCTCGTCGCTGACCCGTTACCCGGATGTACTCAGCCCGATTGAGGCCAGCGTGCATTACACGCCGCTGTTGATCGCTTATTTCGGCTACGCCGATCTGGCACGGGTCAAACCCGGGCAATTTGCCTTGGTCACTGACGCCAGCCACTGCGCCGGCCCCTCGTTTGTGCAACTGGGCAAGGCCTTGGGTGTACGGGTGATTGCCGCGACCAAGTCAGCGGACGAACGTGAGTACCTGCTGTCGCTGGGTGCCGAGAAAGTGATTGTCACCGAGGAAGAAGATCTGCTGATGCGGATCAACAAGATCACCGACAATCGCGGCGTGGACGTGGTGTTCGATGGTCTGGGCGGCCCGCAGATGTCGCTGTTGGGCGACGTGCTGGCACCGCGTGGCAGCCTGGTCCTGTACGGCCTGCAAGGCGGCAACCAGACGCCATTCCCGGCCTGTGCAGCATTCCAGAAAAATATTCAGTTCTTCGTGCACTGCATCGGTAACTTCACCGGCAAGCCGGAACTGGGCATCATCCAGGACCAGGTTGCACTGCAACGTGCCTTGCGCGACATCAACCAGCTGACCGCTGACCGCGTGCTGCTGCCGCTCAAGACTCGGGTGTTTCCTTTTACCGAGTTTGTCGAAGCCCACCGCTACATGGACGAATGCCCATGCCGCGAAAGGGTCGCCCTGCAGGTCGAACCGGCGTAACCCCCCTCAAAGAGTCCGTACCCACGGACTCTTTTGCTTTCAGCACTTTCCTACATGAGACATCCCATCGAATTGTCGATGGGACCGTTCAGCAACTGAACTGGTTTTTGCTCTCGATCTGTATCTTCTAATCAGCAACTAAGCACTGATAATTGGATGATTACTTTCATCTCAAGGAATGAGTCATGGACGGGTATCAGTTCGATACTTTTCGATGCGCTGCGGGGATACATACTCAAAAAGTAGCGCGCTCTTACACGATTGCCAAACTATCGCGCGCTAGTTCTTTCTTTATTTTATGTATTAAACGTCTGTGGGACGTTGTCGGACATTTCCTAGGATGTCGAGAGCAACCCGCTGCAAACCCTTCAGCGCGGGGCTTCCAGCCTGCGTCAAGCGTGCGCCGCCTTCGGCGCCGCCCAGCCGCCAGAATGTCGGCTTGAAAACTTAAGTGCTAGCATTCGGCAATAACGTTCAACTTCAAATCTTGTTCAGGCCATTCCCTGCGCTGTGTGCGCAGTTGTTTGCGCAATATCGAGCTTATAAGCATCAGGTAAATTAAGATGACCAACATCCATGACCAAGCGATGAACTACGTTTATCAACAAATACTGCAACGATTGGTGGGTTTCTTTTCCCGAGCCGAACGCACGGCATTGCAGTTGTTGATGCAACGCCTGGGCGTTGCAGCCGGAGGCATGGAGCGCATAGGCGATTACAAGGTGCTGGCGATCCAGTCGGGCTCCCGTGACAGTTGCTACACCCTGGCGCTGCTGCGCGCCGCCCAACTGACGATCGCCAGCCGCGCGCCGGCAACGTTCCAGTTGCGGGTGGCGACCTTGCGTTTGAACGGCAGCAACCCGACAGCGCTGGAAAACATCCATCGCACCTGCAGCGCGTTGTTTCTCTACGACGATCCACGGGTTGAAGTTCTGATGGTCGATAACCGGGAAGTCCTGCCGTTCGACCATGCCGCACCGATTTCCCCAGCCGGCAGCGAAGCCAATCGGACAAATCTGCTGATGCTGGGCCATCGCCGTGATTGCGACGGACCGCTGCACCTGTGGGATGACGCCTATCTGGCCACCGGTGAGTTCTACGGGCAAATCGCACGCTGGAACCATGGCGTCGATGCCTTGGTCATCAGTGACACTCCGCGCCAGCAGAAACTGTTCATGGAGGGATTGAAACGAGCGGCCGACAAGGCAGGATTTCACCCTTCGAACCGCCATGAGCCAGGCTACGCCGGGCTATTCAGCTTGCTGGACGAACTGGGTCGCGAAGACTTCCGGCGGTGTTACGCCGAGGATGGCCTGGCGTCGTGGCGCCCGGCCGAACAGTTCGAAACCTGTCGTCGCTCGACGCTGATCGACATCCACGACATGTTGGTCAGTAACCTGGAAGAGCGTTGGCCGCTGCTTACCGAGTTTCTCGGATTCCAGGCAGACGAATTGGCCGCGCAGCTCAGTGATAACGAGTACGTCAGTCTCTCGGTTTCGGCACACCTGCGAGGACTGCAAGCCTGTTTCGTGCAGGGTCGCAGCTACGAGGCGGGCGTCGCCGAATACCTGCAACGGGCCCTGGTGATGATGCGCCGCAAGCAACTGCCGGAGCGCTTGTGCGAGCAGGCGGAGGAGGTGTTCGGCAACCCGGCGACACTGGCGCAATTGCGCACACGCACGGCAACCGAGGCGCAACACAGTCTTGGCCTGACCGAGGCTCAACTGGTATGCCTGTTGTTCGCCCCGTTCAGTGACAACGCTGCGAACCTTGAACGTTTTCTGCGCCAGTGCCATCCCGGCATGCTGGTAGCCATGCCGGATTTGCACCGAGCCATGCAGGGGAAACCGGTCGCGGACCAGATCATGCAATGGATGGTCGACGTCAGTGGGTTGCCGGTCAGTCTGATTGGCAAGCTCTATAATCTCGGCCCGGTGCCTATGAGTCAGGGCAGGGCGCTGGAGCCGGCAACTGACGAACCGGACCTGGGCACCGAAGCGGCGGATGATGAAATCTCGGTGGCGGGTGAATGGTCAGCAGGTCGTTAACCGTGCACGGTTGCTTGCCATGAAACGTCCTCGCGAAACGGATTTCGCCTACCAGGCCGTTTACCGTTACCTCACCGGCCTGATCGGTGAAACCGTCAGCCATACGCGGGTGCGCCTGCCTTCGTTGCGTGAATTGGCCGAGCGTCTGAACGTGTCGATCTCGACCATTCAGTACGCTTACTCGCTGCTGGAGAAAGAAGGGCGGGTGTATTCGGTGGCCAAATCCGGTTACTACGCGCCGCCGGCTCCCGCCATCAATACGCTCTACAGTGGCAACGATTTGCTCGAAAGCGTCTATGTCAACGCTCGCCGCCCAGGCATGCTGGTCCTCAGTGGCGATGAGCCTGCATTGTTGCAGCCGATCGACAGCCCGCTGTTACTGCTGGAAAGAGAGTTGCTGCGCCAGTATCCGCGCCAACCGCAACCGAACTCGCAACCTTGTGGCGAACTGGAGCTGCGTATGGCGCTGGCCGCACGCTACACCACCTCGCCGGTGCGTTGCTGGCACGCCGATGATGTGTACATCGGCGCAGACCTTCGTGGGGTGCTGGAAATACTGATCGCTGTGTTGGACCTTAAGGACGCCACGGTGGTGATCGAATCACCTTGCGACTGGGGGATTTTGCGCCTGCTTCAGACGGCGGGTGTGCGGGTGATCGAATGGCCGCTCCGGGCCGATGGCAGCCTTGATCGCGAGCACCTCAAGGAATTGCTTGAAACCGAGCCAGTGCGCCTGGTGATGGTTTCATCCGGACTGAACATGCCCCGCGGCAGTCAGCCGCCGGAGGAAAACCGGCGAGCCATCGCGCAGTTGCTGGAACGGTATGACTGCTGGCTCTTGGAAAACGACTGTTACGGTGAACTAGCTTTTGAATCCGAAGGCCTGCGGTTTCGTGATCTGCTGGCACCCGAACGCCTGATCGTGTTTTCAACGTTCGAGAAAATCGTCGGGCCGGAAGCGCCCTACGGTTACTTGCTTTCGCGGCATTTTGCCGTCGAATGGCAGCGGCACTTTCTATTGCGCGCCTTTCGCCTGTCACCGATTCGCCAGAAGGCCCTTGCCCGGCTGTACAGCAACGGACGCATCGACCAGCACTTGCAATTGCTGCGGCGCAGGCTCAAGGACAGCAAGGAGCAAATGACCCAATTACTGTGCGAGCGGCTGGGTGATGCCCTGCAATTCGTCGAGCCCGAAGGTGGCGCAACGGTCTGGATGCGCACATTGCCGCGGGTTGATGTACGTGAGGTATTTCAGCGTCTGCTCAAGCAACAGGTGGTGATCGCGCCGGGAGAGCTGTTCAGTCTTCAGGGATTGCACACGCAACATCTGCGCTTGAGCCACAGCGTCGGCAGTGACCACGATCTCGCCTCCGCGCTGGGTCTGTTGGGGGACGCATTGCGCAGGGCGTCTATCGACTGAGGAGGGCGGCCGGGGATTTATAACATTGAGCGTGAGTTCAGCCGGGATCGATAACGTCGCGCTGCGGTCAAACTGCCAGTAAACTGCGTTCCAATTCCTGAACCACTCTATTCCAGAGGTTTTGCATGACACTCAGTCATTTTGCGGGTAAACCGGCACCGGCAGAATTGTTGGTCGACATCCCGCGACTGGTAACGGCGTACTACACCGGCCAGCCAGATGCCGCCATCTCCACCCAACGCGTGGCCTTCGGCACGTCCGGGCACCGAGGCAGCTCCTTCGACTTGAGTTTCAATGAATGGCACGTTCTGGCGATCAGCCAGGCGATCTGCCTTTATCGCGAAGCCCAGGGAATCGATGGCCCGTTGTTCGTCGGCATCGATACCCATGCGCTGTCCACGCCGGCCGGCGCCAGCGCCCTGGAAGTGCTGGCGGCCAACGGCGTGACGGTGATGATTGCCGAAGGCGACGAGTACACGCCAACCCCGGCGATTTCCCACGCGATTCTCTGCTACAACCGCGGCCGCACCTCGGGCCTGGCGGACGGCGTCGTCATCACCCCGTCGCACAACCCGCCGCAAAGCGGTGGCTACAAGTACAACCCTACCAACGGTGGCCCAGCCGATACCCACATCACCAAGTGGATCGAAGCCAAGGCCAACGAACTGTTGGGCAACAAGCTCGCCGGCGTCAAGCGCATCAGCTACGAGCAGGCGCTGAAGGCCAGCACCACCCATCGTCACGATTATGTGAACACCTACGTCGCCGACCTGATCAACGTGATCGACTTCGACGCCATTCGTGACGCCAAGCTGCGTCTGGGTGTCGATCCACTGGGCGGAGCAGGGGTGCGCTACTGGTCGGCGATTGCCGAGCATTACCGCCTCGACCTGGACGTGGTGAACAAAGAGGTCGATCCGACCTTCCGTTTCATGACCGTCGACTGGGATGGCCAGATTCGCATGGACCCGTCGTCCACTCACGCCATGCAGGGCCTGATCGGCCTCAAAGAGCGTTTCGACGTAGCGTTTGCCTGCGACCCTGACCACGACCGCCATGGCATCGTGACCCCGTCCGGTGGCCTGCTGGCCCCGAACAACTACCTCGCGGTGTCCATCGATTACCTGTTCCAGAACCGTCCGCAGTGGCGCGCCGATGCTGCCGTGGGTAAAACCGTGGTCAGCAGCGGCCTGATCGATCGCGTGGCCAAGCGCCTGGGTCGTCGCCTGTACGAAGTGCCGGTCGGCTTCAAGTGGTTTGCCGATGGCTTGTTCGACGGTTCTTTGGGCTTTGGCGGTGAAGAAAGCGCCGGCGCTTCGTTCCTGCGCAAGGACGGCGGCGTCTGGAGTACCGACAAGGACGGTTTGATTCCGGCGCTGCTGGCCGCTGAAATGACTGCCCGCACCGGTCGTGACCCAAGCCAGGCCTATCGTGCCCTGACCGACGAACTGGGCGAACCGTTCTCCGTTCGGGTCGACGCCAAGGCCAACCCGGAACAGAAAGCGCTACTCAGCAAATTGTCGCCGGCGCAGGTCACTTCGACCGAACTGGCCGGCGAAGCCATCCAGAGCATCCTCAGCCACGCACCGGGCAACGACCAGGCCATTGGCGGCCTGAAGGTCATGACCGAGAACGGCTGGTTTGCGGCACGTCCGTCGGGCACTGAGGATATCTACAAGATCTATGCCGAAAGCTTCGTGAGTGATGACCACCTCAAGCAATTGGTGGCAGAGGCTCAGACGTTGGTGGATGGTGCTATTTCCGGGAAGTGAGTTTCGCGTAACCCTGTGGGAGCGAGCTTGCCCGCGATGGCGTCAGTCAAAACACCGCTGAATAAAAAGGGGCGACCATTACCGGTCGCCCCTTTTTTTGCCCGAAAACTATCGGATCAAGCCAGATCCACCAAAACGATTTCACTGTCCTCAATCGCCGTCACTCGTAACACCTGCTCATCGGCAACTGCAATGCCGTCTCGAGCTTGTGCGCGCAAGCCATTGAGTTCAATGACGCCTGTAGCCGGAACCAGATAAGCGCGGCGACCGTTGTCCAAGTGATACTCGGCGGACTCGCCAGCCTTCAGATTCGCCGCGACCAGCCGTGCATCGGCACGAATGCGCAGGCTTTGATCGTCGCCTTCCTTGCCGCTCGCCAGGGTCACGAAACCTTCGCGGTCACCCTTCGGGAACGGCTTGGCGCCCCAGGACGGTGCCAGGCCGGATTCATTGGGGATGATCCAGATCTGGAAGATCTTGGTTGGCGTCGCTTCCAGGTTGTATTCGCTGTGAGCAATACCGGTGCCGGCGCTCATGACCTGAACGTCACCCGCCTCGGTGCGGCCCTTGTTGCCAAGGTTGTCCTGGTGGGTGATCGCACCTTCACGCACGTAAGTGATGATTTCCATGTCCCGGTGCGGGTGCTGCGGGAAACCGGTGCCGGGGGCGATCACATCGTCGTTCCACACCCGCAGGTTGCCCCAGTTCATGCGCTTGGGATCGTGGTACTCGGCGAACGAAAAATGGTGATGGGCATCCAACCAGCCGTGGTGTGCGCCGCCGAGCGAGTTGAAAGGTCTGAGTTCAAGCATGATCGTCTCCTGAAAAGGTTCGTCATGGGGCGGGGCGCCTGGGCCATGAAGCGAGACCGGTGGTTGATGACGGGCATCATCCTTCAGCCAACAATCGATAAAAAGCGTAAAAAATGCCTCATAAGCATCGAATTGTTAGATATGAAATAACCTCGAAACATTCTCACCCAGCCTTCAGTTCAGCGCATAAGCCAATGAGTCATAAGCATTTCACTAGAACTCAACGACAAATGCAGACACCATAGCCCGCAACAGCCTCACACCCTGGAGTCCGTCCGCGTGTCGCAACACACCCCCGATCTTCCGCCTGAACTTCGTCCTCTGGCCGAGATGCCGCTGCTCAAGCGTCTGGCCGCCCGTTTCTTTGGTCATGGCCTGACACGACTGCGCGCACAACACCGCGCATCCTGGCTGCATGGCCAGGCGGATGGCTTTCGCAGCGGCCACACGGCCGGCGTGGAATATGGCTATAAGGAAGGCAAGCTCGAGGGACTGGAAGAAGGCCGACAGGTCCTGCTGATCCGCGACTCGCGCAGCACCGAACATCGGCCACCCAACATTGATGATCATTTGTTCGACGATTGGCGCCTGCCGCTGAACGCTGAATTAAAGAAGCGCATGAAAGCCGATGTCGCTCGATTGCTGCCGGCCCACGCACAACCCAGCGCCGCGCAGTGGAAGATGATCTTCAGCGACACGCCTTCAACATCGGTGATCGCCGGCGCGGGTGCGGGCAAGTCGACGACGCTTGTTCTGCGCATCGTGTTGCTGACGCACTATCTGGGATTCGAGTTGAGTTCGATGACCGTGGTGACGTTCACCCGCGAGTCGCGCAAGGACTTCATCAACAAGTTGATTGAACTGTTCGCGCTCTGGGGGCGAGCGCTCAGTTTCAAGGAGGCGCGGGATCTGGTGCGCACCTTCCACTCGCGGATTCTACCGATGGTTCGCAGCCTGCCGGGCTTCGAACGCCTGCAAGCTTTCGAAAACCTAAGTCTGCGTGCGCAAAATGGCAATGAAGAGGCGGACAGCAATCCGTTCGACCTGCGCATCAACGACGCCCAACGCCAACAACTCAATGCCTGTTACCACGCGTTGCACACCCGCGATGAACGCTTCCGCGAACTGATCAAGCCGTTGTCGCGTCACGCCTTGCAGCTCAAGGAGCTGGAACGCGATCACCCGGACGTGCAAAAGCGCATGGCCGTGACTGAACTGGCCGCCAAGCGCGATGATGAACTCTGCGACACGATTGAGGATTTGTGGTTTCGGGCCAAGGCCTGGCCAATCAAAGGCATCGAACAAAAGCGCCAGTCCTTCGATATCAACGGTTCGACATTCCATTGCCACGGCTATATTCCGTCCCTGGATGCCTGGGTGGTATTGGGCTTCGATCCTCGGGAAAACCCACAGGTCACCCGTCCGAACGCCAAGCTGACGGTGCGTGCAGAGTGGGCGGTAAAGCGCACCCTGTTTCAAGCTTTCTGTCGTAAGCCATTGATATGGCTTGATAGTTACGAATCATCGAAGCGTGTTTTGGCTTCCTTGGCTGGCGACGCCAGTGCCGGTCCGGGCTTCGATTACAAGGTCAAGGGCGAACTCGCCTCCGCACCGTTACTCGACTGTTTTGCCGCTGCTGCCGGGTTCATCGAAAACCTCGGTCTGGATGTGCCGACGGCAGTGGGCCAGATGAGTTTTGGCAAGGACGACCCCGATCGGTTTTTCTTCGAAGCCTTGAGTCTGTACTGGCGAGCGTTGGAAGATCATTTGCTCGACCAAAAGCCACCGATCATGACCTACAACCGGATGTTCGCCTTGTTCAGCGAGCACTCACCGGAAAACCTCAAGCTGCTGAGTGATGAGTTGCTGCGGCCGCTGTCGCACCTGATGATCGATGAGTTTCAGGACGTATCGCCGCAGATTGTTTCCTGGATTCGCGCCAGCCTGGCCGAAATCCGCAGTCGCGGCCCGGCGATGCACGTAGGGCGAGGCGCCCAGCGCTCATCGTTGCTGTGCGTCGGGGATGACTGGCAGTCGATTTACGGCTGGCGCGGCAGTTCGCCGAGCTACTTCATGGAGTTCAACAAGGAGTTCTCCTCGCCGAGCACCACCAAGGTGATGCTCAGCGACAACTACCGCAGCCACCAGCACATCATCGACGCGGCGGAACACATCGTGCGTGCCGCGCCGGCGATTGCCGGCAAGAAGGCCAAGGCCAGCGGCGAGACGAAGGATCTGCTGCCGGTGAATGTGCTGGATCGCGACGACGCGGGGATGGCCCAGCGCCTGATGGAGCATTACCGAAAGGGCGATTCGATCTTGATGCTTTATCGAAAAAGTAGCGATAAGTTATTGATAGAAGAGCATATTCAGACTGTAGTTAATGTTGATTCTAGCTTGCCGTACGAGTCTCGACGCCTGAAACAATTGACCTACCACAGCGCCAAGGGCTTGCAGGCCGATGCTGTCTTCCTGCTCGGCGATTGCCAGCACCTGACCAGTTCACCTTACAAGAATCAGGTCTATCGAATGGCCGGATTGGGCAAGGCCGGCGACAGCGATCCGTACGACAACGCGCAAAAGGACGAAATCCTGCGCCTGGCCTACGTGGGGATCACCCGGGCCGTGAGTCATTGCTATTGGTATGTCGATGGGCAGGACAATCAGGCGGTGAACAGCCCCAAGGCTTCGGACCGGATCGGCAAGGGCAAGGCGTTCTTCGCCGATCATCGACAGGGCAAAGCTTCGGCGTAAATCTTTAAAGATCGCAGCCTTCGGCAGTTCCTACAGGGATATGCATTCCAATGTAGGAGCTGCCGAAGGCTGCGATCTTTTGACCTTTACCCAAGAAAAAGCCCACATGACGTGGGCTTTTTGCGATCACTCGGCCTTCAGGCATAACTCCTGAGGGCTACGGGGGGAATGAATGTCTCAAGCTCATCCTCCACAGCTTCAATTATTCGTTCGACATCGGCGGCATTCATGACCGTCGCGCAAGGGATCCCGGCAATGGCGATCATGGTCTCGCCAGTGGCTCGGTCAAACAGACGGGCAATCATGCTGCCCGGGGCATCCATGCTCGCCTCGAAACCCATGGGATGAAAATGCCAGCGCATCAGCTGGCAGGCATTTGGAAAAGTGACCTTGCTGAACCCTTTATTCATGTGTTGCCCGCCTTCTTCATCGAGCGCTTCCTTTAGCTCACGTTAGGAGGGAAGAACCTTCAATGGCTCAACCAGTGACAGACTTTAAAAGTAGCACCTGGATGTGAAAAAAATGTGGAATTTTCAGGCCGTTTGGCGATTGCTTCGCATTTTTTATTCGTACTGTCACGCGCAAACGTTTTCGGAAAAAAGCCGATACAGGTTTAATCGTTGAAGCAGCCGCAGAAGTTGGGCAAGCTCGGTTTTTTTCGTCGAGACCTTTATGCACGCCGAGGATGATGGCCCACAGCAAACCCAGGCCACGGGCGAGACGGTCATGCGCTACCACTTGCGCTGGAAACACCGGGATCTGGACGGCGTCATGGCGCTGTATCACCCCGAGATCCAGTACAGCGATTTTTTCCAGAACCGGGTGATGGGCCTGGACGAATTGCGTGAATACGTGCGCAGCAGCATGCCCCGTGATCCGGATGAGGCGCTGGAGCATTCCGACCGCATTCGCCTGGATGGCAACACGGCGTTCATTCAGTACCGCATTACCCTGCGCGGCGGCGAAGGGTTGGTCTCGTTTCGCGCCAGCGAGGCGATCACGGTCAAGGATGGATTGATCTGGCGGGTCAACGAATATGCTTCACTGGTGCATGAACAACCCGCGAGCAAAGTCGCCAGCAATCAGCGTCCGGCCGTCAGTCGCCTCGGCTTGTCACCGCGCCAGCTGAGTTTCATGGCAGACGACCTGCAGCAGTACTTTCAGCGCCAGCAACCCTATCTTGACCCTGAACTCGACCTGCAACGGGTGGCGAAGGAATGCGGATATAGCCGCAACCAGATTTCCTATCTGCTCAATCAGGTGCTCGGCCAGAGCTTCTATCGCTACGTCAACCAGGCCCGCCTGCAACATTTGCTCGACGCACTGGATAAAGCCACGCCGCCGCTGCGCATCGATGAGCTGGCGTTCGCCGCCGGGTTCAATTCGTTGTCGGCGTTCTACAGCTGTTTCCGCCAGCACACTGGCCTGTCGCCCAAGGCCTACGCCAAACAAATTTCTTTGCGTGCACGCGCGCAAGACACCGTCTAAGCCCACGCACTAGGATCAACGCCATCGAAGTTTTGAGTGGCGGAGTCTTGCATGCCGGCGTGGCGCACTATCAGTTTGTGGATGGACCAACTCGACGAGCCGCTCCAGGCGCGTCCGGCGCTGGTACAGGATCTGGATATCGACGTGGCGATCATCGGCGCCGGTTATACCGGGCTGTGGACCGCGTATTACCTCAAGCGTCAGGCGCCCGAGCTGAACATCGCCATCATCGAGGCGCAAACCGCCGGTTTTGGCGCCTCGGGGCGTAATGGTGGCTGGTTGATGGGCAATCTGCTGGGCGAAGATCGCCTGCTTGCAGATTCATCCCCCGAGCAGCGCCGCGCCTCTTACGACGTGCTGCACAACATCCCCGATGAAGTGGAAATTGTCCTCGAACGTGAAGGCATCGACTGTGATTATCGCAAAGGTGGAGCGCTGTACTGCGCCGCGCGGTATCCCGAACAGGAAACCAGCCTTCGCCAGTATCTGGACAAGCTCTACAAACAAGGTCTCAACGAAAGCGATTACCGCTGGCTGAGCCCGGAACAGCTGGCGCAGCAAATTCGCGTTGCCAAACCGTATGGCGGCATTTATGCCCCGCACGTAGCGACTATTCACCCGGCGAAACTGGTACGCGGACTGGCGCGCACGGTCGAGCGCATGGGTGTACGGATTTATGAAAACAGCCCGGTGACGCAATGGCAGTCGGGCGGCCTGCGCACAGCCAAAGCCTCGGTGCGCAGCCATTGGGTGGTGCCGGCTGTGGAAGGTTACTCGGTGACGTTGCCGCCATTGGGCCGCTATCAGTTGCCGGTACAAAGCCTGATCGTCGCTACCGAGCCACTGTCCGCCGCCACTTGGGACGAGATCGGCCTGAGTCGCGGCCAGGCCTTCAGCGAAAGCAGTCGTCAGGTCACTTACGGCCAGCGCACCGCCGACAATCGGTTGATCTTCGGCGCTCGTGGTGGATACCGGTTTGCCGGACGGTTGCGTCATGACTTCGACCTGACCAGCAGCGAAATCGAGCTGCGCCGCTATCTGTTCGGCGAACTGTTCCCGCAACTCAAGAACGTGCAGATCACTCACGGCTGGGGCGGCAACCTGGGCATGTCCCGGCGCTTCAAACCGCACATGCTTTGCGACCGCGCCAGCGGGATTGCCCTGTCCGGCGGTTATGGCGGGGAGGGCGTGGGCGCCAGCAATCTGGGCGGGCGAACCTTGGCCGATCTGATCCTGCAACGCGACACCGAGCTGGTCCATCAACCGTGGGTCATTCCACAGAGCGGCCTCAAGGCGCTCAGGGCGTGGGAGCCCGAACCCTGCCGCTGGCTCGGTTACAACGCGATCATCCGCAGCTTCGTCCACGAAGACCAGACCCTGGCCAACCCGGCCACTGCACCCTGGCGGCGCAAGCTCGCCAGTGGGGTCGCGGGGTTCATGGAAGGTTTCATGCACTAAATAAACGACGTTTTTTCGACAGGTATTCCCATGAGCATCACGCAATTCAAGAACACCGCAACCCTGAAGCTGGAAGAGTCCAATCCGGTCGCCGTGCCTTTGGGTACGCCCGTGGCGGTGGCGTCGACCACGAGTGTCGAGCGCGACGACGGCGTCGAAACCGGCGTCTGGGAATGCACGCCCGGCCGCTGGCGGCGGCAGATTGTCGCCCAGGAATTCTGTCACTTCATCCAGGGCCGCTGCACGTTCACCCCGGACGACGGTGAAACCTTGCATATAGAAGCGGGTGACGCATTGATGTTGCCGGCCAATAGCCTCGGTATCTGGGATATCCAGGAAACCGTGCGCAAGACCTACGTTTTGATTTTCTGAAATCTCTAAAAAACTAAAAGCTGATCCCTTGATTGCCTGCCAACAAAAACAAACCCATACAGGAATCGACTCATGATCCGAAAGACCCTGACCCTGGCGCCGCTGATGCTCGTCGCTTCAATCAGCCAGGCGGCTGAAACCGTCAAAATCTACAACTGGTCTGACTACATCGCGCCGGATACCACGAAGAACTTCCAGAAAGAAACCGGCATCGCCTTCACCTACGACGTCTACGACAGCAACGAAACCCTCGATGGCAAGCTGATGACCGGCAAATCCGGTTATGACGTGGTGTTCCCGTCCAACCACTTCATGGCCCGGCAGATCGAAGGCGGGGCGCTGAAAAAGCTCGACAAAAGCCAGTTGCCGAACTGGAAGAATCTCAATCCTGTATTGCTCAAGGCCTTGCAAACCAACGATCCGGGCAACGAGCACGGCTTCCCGTATCTGTGGGGCAGCACCGGCATCGGCTACAACATCGCCAAGGTCAAAGCGGTGCTTGGCGACAACGCCCCCGTGGATTCCTGGGACCTGATCTTCAAGCCGGAAAACATGCAGAAACTGCAGAAGTGCGGCGTGGCCATCCTCGACAATGGCCCCGAACTGCTGCCTGCCGCGCTGAATTACCTGGGCTTGCCGCACCACAGTAAAAACCCCGAAGACTACAAGAAGGCCGAAGCGCTGCTGCTGAAAGTCCGTCCATACGTCAGCTATTTCCACTCGTCCAAGTACACCAGCGACCTGGCCAACGGCGACATCTGCGTGGCGGTCGGGTTCTCCGGCGACATCCTGCAAGCGGAAAACCGTGCCAAGGAAGCCAAGAACGGCATCGACATCGGCTACTCGATTCCCAAGGAAGGCGCTGCGATCTGGTTCGACATGGTCGCCATGCCGGTCGATGCCCCGGACGAAAAGGCCGGCTATGCGTTCATGAACTACCTCCTGCGCCCGGACGTGATGGCCAGCATCAGCAACTACGTGCACTACGCCAATGGCAACGAACAGGCGGACAGCCTCATCGACCCGGCGATCAAGAACGACACCAAGGTCTACCCAAGTCCGGACATGATGGGCAAATTGTTCGCCCTGGAAGCGATGCCACTGAACATCGACCGGATTCGTACGCGGGTTTGGAACAAGATTCGGACGGGCAGCTAATTGGTCATTTTTTGTAGCGATAAGCACCTGCCACCCCGAGTCGCTACACCGTAGATTCCGGGCCTCCTTTCAGCGGATAAGGAGGCAATGGAATGCCTGTCTGTACGAATGCCGGTCATCTACGCATTGGTCGTTTCTCAGAACCTGGACGCATCTATCTACTGACAGCAGTGGTCCATCGGCGACAGCCGGTTTTTTCCGATTGGCGGTTGGGCAGGCTGGTGGCGCTGGAATTGCACAAAGCGCAAAAAGAAGAATGGGCTGATTTTCTGACGTGGATCGTGATGCCTGATCACATGCACTGCTTGGTACAACTGCGGCATAAAACGTTGGCCGAGCTGATGTGCCGGATCAAATCGCGCAGTAGTCTTGCTGTTAATCAGGCGCTGGGGCGGCGAGGACGTCTATGGCAGAAGGGCTACCACGATCGTGCAGTTCGTCGAGAAGAGGACATAAAAAATCTTGCTCGATATGTTGTTGCCAACCCAATTCGGGCGGGGCTGGTTCAGCGAGTTCATGATTATCCGCTGTGGGATGCATGCTGGCTCTGAGTGTATCCGACTACAGAGTTGCGCCTGCTACGCAGTCGAACGCAGCCTGCGGCAGCTGCTACAGGGCTGCGGACGACTTGGTTTTCGTAGCAGCTTGCGAAGCCTGCGTTCGGCCGCGCAGCGGTCGTAATCCAGCCCTCCAATTTCCGTCAGGCTCAATACACTGCCTGCCCGGCGTCTGCTGCGCAGTCGAACGCAGCCTGCGGCAGTTGCTACAGGGCTGCGGACGACTTGGTTTTTGTAGCAGCTGGCGAAGCCTGCGTTCGGCCGCGCAGCGGTCGTAATCCAGCCCTCCAAATTCCCGTCAGGCTAAATACATACCTGCCCGGCGCCTGCTGCGCAGTCGAACGCAGCCTGCGGCAGCTGCTACAGAGCTGCGGACGACTTGGTTTTTGTAGCAGCTGGCGAAGCCTGCGTTCGGCCGCGCAGCGGTCGTAATCCAGCCCTCCAAATTCCCATTAGGCTAAATACATACCTGCCCGGCGCCTACTGCGCAGTTGAATTCAGCCTGCGGCAGCGGCTACAGGACTGCGTGCCATGGGTGTAATTAGCCAAAAACTACTCACTGAATGTTTAGCTTTGTTTATGTAAGTGCAGAAACTAAACACAAAAAGTCAGACTGTTTTAATACAAAGAACTTACTTCTATTTAATAATTAAATTGTCGATTGTTAGACAATTATTTATTCGCACGTATTTACAGAAAATTACTTTCACATCACACCCATTGTTTCCGGGCTATTTCTGGAAGATCACATTTTGACGTCAAAAAAGTAGTGGACGTTTGATTTCAACATGTGTCAGTTTTCTTTCGCCTTCATTGGGCGAGTGATAGGACGATCTCGCCAGGGATTGTCTCTATCTGACAAGAACTGTTCCATAGCTAAACAAGGAAGTGTGTTTATGTCGAAAGTACAAGACTTCGCTATTGATACCGCCGAACAGGCGGCGCTGCCGGTGCCAGCATTAGCGGCCAGCAGTTCTGCATTCAATCAGATCAATAGCTTCAGCCATCAATATGATCGCGGCGGCAACCTCACGGTCAATGGCAAACCCTCGTTCTCCGTCGATCAGGCAGCCACCCAATTAGTGCGCGACGGCGCTGCTTACCAGGACAAGGATGGCAGCGGCAAAATTGAACTGACCTATACGTTCCTGACTTCGGCATCGTCGAGCACGATGTACAAACACGGTATTACCGGGTTCAGTCAGTTCAGCGCGCAGCAGAAAACCCAAGCGGTGCT
This sequence comes from Pseudomonas sp. NFX98, assembly GCF_047784845.1. NCBI lineage: Bacteria > Pseudomonadati > Pseudomonadota > Gammaproteobacteria > Pseudomonadales > Pseudomonadaceae > Pseudomonas > Pseudomonas sp. NFX98. Next base: position 250,611 of record NZ_JBLNNF010000003.1, read on the forward strand.
CGCGATGCAATCCTGGGCTGACGTGGCCAATGTTACCTTCACCGAGAAAGCCAGCGGCGGCGACGGTCACATGACCTTCGGCAACTACAGCGGCGGCCAGGACGGCGCGGCGGCGTTTGCTTATTTGCCGGGCACCGGCGCGGGTTACGACGGGACATCCTGGTACCTGATCAACAGCAGCTACACGCCCAACAAAACCCCGGACCTGAACAACTATGGCCGGCAAACCCTCACCCACGAAATCGGCCACACCCTGGGCCTGGCTCACCCCGGCGACTACAACGCGGGCGAGGGCGCACCGACCTATAACGACGCCTCCTACGGTCAAGACACCCGCGGCTACAGCGTCATGAGTTACTGGAGTGAAAGCAATACCAGCCAGAACTTCAGCAAGGGCGGCGTAGAAGCTTATTCGTCCGGCCCGTTGATGGACGACATTGCTGCCATCCAGAAACTCTACGGCGCCAACACCACCACCCGTACTGGCGATACCACCTACGGCTTCAACTCCAATGCAGGGCGCGATTTCCTCAGTGCGTCGTCGTCGGCGGATAAAGTAGTGTTTTCGGTCTGGGATGCCGGCGGCAAGGACACCCTGGACTTCTCCGGTTTTACCCAGAACCAGAAGATCAACCTCAATGAAGCCTCGTTCTCCGACGTCGGCGGCCTGGTGGGTAATGTGTCCATCGCCAAGGGCGTCACGGTCGAGAATGCCATTGGCGGTTCCGGCAACGATCTGCTGATTGGTAACAGCGTGTCCAACGAGCTGAAGGGCGGTGCTGGCAACGACATTCTTTACGGCGCCGGTGGTGCCGACAAATTGTGGGGCGGCGCAGGTTCAGACACCTTCGTGTTCGCGGCCAGCAGCGACTCCAGGCCGGGCACGGCCGACCAGATCCTCGACTTCGTCAGCGGTCTGGACAAGATCGACCTGACGGGCATCACCAACGGCAGCGGGCTGCATTTTGTCAGCGCCTTTACCGGGGCGATAGGCGATGCGGTGTTGAGTACGTCGGGCGGTAACAGCCTGTTATCGATCGACTTCTCCGGGCATGGCGTGGCGGATTTCCTGGTCAGTACCGTGGGCCAGGCCGCTTACTCGGACATCGTTGCTTGATCTGAAGTGAAATAGGAGGGCGGCGCCCGATGGCGCCGCTTTTTGTCCTTGCAACGATGCTGACAGTAAGTAAGGCTGCGGCCCCGGAGTAAAAAACCTATGACGCACAGCGTCTTTTCCTGCAAGACCAGCGCGTGGCTACTGACCGTGCTGACGATGTTTTTTGGAGATACAACCATGGCAAGCAGCCTGAAACTGGCGGATCCATCGGAGTTGGCCGGCCATTGGCTGGTCACGCTGAATGCTGCGCAAGAGACGCACAAAGCACCGGCCGATCCGTCGCACACTTGCCCGATTGAGCTTCAGCCGAACCAGACCCTGGGCGATGGAGCGGACTGCCTCGCCATCTGGCTGGGCGAGCCTCCAAGCGGCTGGTTCCCCGAACCGGACGGCATTGCAATCACGGGTAAAGAAGGCTCAAGAATCCTGCTCCTCAGCCGACAGCATGAAGGGCTTTATCAAGGCACTTTGCAGTCGGGTCAGAGGATTACCCTAAAGCGCCAGACGAATCCTGCCTAAACGACTTGCCGATGGTGTATGGCCCGTATCGGCGGTTAATCGATAACCCCCGAACTGTTATCAAGCACGATGAGTTATTACTCATTGATAAACGATGACGGGAAAAAGAATGTCTCGACCCGTGTGCGGACAGTTAATTGAAACCTCGCCGATACAGGGCGATGAATGACAGCTCAGGAAAAACCCATGAAGATGGCGAAGGCCCCAGCCACCGCACCGTTAATCAAGGCACTGGGGGAGTATAAAAGCATCTTGATCAGCGTCGGTTGTTTTACCGCCCTGATCAATATTCTGATGTTGGCGCCCTCTATTTATATGCTGCAAGTCTATGACCGCGTCCTGTCTTCGCAGAACGAGACAACGCTGGTCATGCTGTCGCTGATGATTGTCGGTTTCTTTGCCTTTATCGGTTTACTGGAAGCGGTCCGCAGTTTCATCGTTATCCGGATTGGCAGTCAGCTGGAGCGACGTTTCAATCTACGGGTCTATCAGGCCGCATTCGAGCGCAACCTGTTCAAAGGCGAAGGCAACGCCGGGCAGTCGCTGGGAGATCTGACGCATATTCGCCAGTTCGTCACCGGCCCTGCGTTGTTCGCGTTCTTCGATGCGCCGTGGTTCCCGGTGTATCTGTTGGTGATCTACCTGTTCAATGTCTGGCTCGGCGTTTTTGCCACCGCAGGCGCGCTGCTGCTGATAGCACTGGCGTGGCTGAATGAGTCGATGACCAAAAAGCCCCTGGGTGAAGCCGCCGGCTACTCCCAACAATCCAGCCAACTGGCTTCCAGTCATTTGCACAACGCCGAAACCATTCAGGCCATGGGCATGCTGGGGGCTTTGCGCAGCCGTTGGTTCCAGGTGCATTCGCGCTTCCTCGGCCTGCAGAACCAGGCCAGCGATACCGGTGCCGCTATCAGTTCCTTGAGCAAAACCCTGCGCCTGTGCCTGCAATCGCTGGTTCTGGGCCTCGGCGCATTGTTGGTGATCAAGGGCAACATGACCGCCGGGATGATGATTGCCGGCTCGATCCTGATGGGCCGCGTGCTGAGCCCCATCGATCAGTTGATTGCCGTCTGGAAGCAGTGGAGCGGCGCGAAACTCGCTTATCAGCGCCTCGACGCGTTGTTGCAATCCTTTCCGCCGAGTGACGAAGCCATGGCGCTGCCGGCACCGAAGGGCCAGATCAGCTTTGAGCAAGTCAGCGCGGGCCCACCGGGGCAACGCACGGCGACCTTGCACATGGTCAATTTCAGTCTTGCCGCAGGGGAAGTACTGGGCGTGCTCGGTGCTTCGGGTTCCGGCAAATCGACACTGGCGCGGGTGCTCGTGGGCGTCTGGCCGACCCTCGGCGGTACGGTGCGGCTGGACGGCGCGGATATCCATCGCTGGAACCGCGACGACCTCGGTCCCTACATCGGCTACCTGCCGCAGGACATCGAGTTGTTCAGCGGCAGCATTGCGCAAAACATCGCGCGTTTCCGCGAAGCCGATCCACAACAAGTCGTCGCCGCCGCGCAGCAGGCCGGGGTTCATGAACTGATCCTGCGTCTGCCGCAAGGCTACGACACCATGCTTGGCGAAGATGGCGGCGGCCTGTCCGGCGGACAGAAACAGCGCGTGGCACTTGCTCGCGCACTGTATGGCCAGCCGAGCCTGGTGGTGCTGGATGAACCGAACTCCAACCTCGACACCGTGGGCGAAGCGGCGCTGGCTAGCGCGATCGCACAATTGAAAGTCCAGGGCACCAGCGTGATTCTGGTGACCCATCGCTCCTGCGCACTGGCCCAGGCCGATAAGTTACTGGTCCTCAACGACGGACGCCTGCAAGCGTTCGGTCCGAGCCAGGACGTACTCAAGGCGCTCGCGGGGGCTCAGCAAGCCCAGCATGAAAAGGCCGCACAGGCACCGGGCGGGCTCAGCATGAGCCGACAGTCTCAGCCCACGACAAGGAACAGCGGCGTATGAGCGGCACACAGATGAACGCGCGTAATGAAGTGGCGATGGAACAGGACTACCTTGCCCAGCAGCCGGAACGCGATGCCCGTTATTTCGTCCGGTTGGGCTGGATACTGGCGCTGGTCGGTGCCGGCAGTTTCTTTACCTGGGCCAGTTTGGCGCCGCTCGATCAGGGCATCCCGGTGCAAGGCACGGTGGTGGTATCTGGCAAACGCAAAGCCGTGCAGTCGATGAGCAGCGGCGTGGTCAGCCAGATTCTGGTGCGTGAAGGTCAAGTGGTGAAACAAGGCCAGCCGTTGTTTCAACTCGACCAGACCCAGGTCGCTGCGGACGTCCAGTCGCTGCGAGCGCAATACCGCATGGCCTGGGCCAGCCTCGCTCGCTGGCAGAGCGAACGGGACAACCTCAAGCAAGTGAATTTCCCCGCCGAGCTGAGCAACGATCCAGACCCGCGACTGGCGTTGGTGCTGGAAGGCCAGCGCCAGTTGTTCAGCAGTCGCCGCGATGCTTTCGCCCGTGAGCAGGCAGCCTTGCGCGCCAGTATTGAAGGCGCGGGTGCGCAACTGGCCGGTATGCGCCGCGCCCGTACCGACTTGAGCGCTCAGGCAGATTCCTTGCAGCAACAGCTGAGCAATCTGACGCCACTGGCGGAAAACGGCTACATCCCGCGCAACCGCTTGATGGAGTACCAGCGGCAACTGTCGCAAGTGCAGCAACAACTGGCGGAAAACCTCGGTGAAAGCGGCCGGGTGGAGCAGGGCATTGTCGAATCGCGCTTGAAGCTGCAACAGCACATCGAGGAATACCAGAAAGAAGTGCGCACGCAACTGGCCGACGCGCAACTCAAGAGCGTGACCCTTGAGGAGCAATTGACCTCCGCCGGGTTCGACCTGCAACATAGCGAAATCATCGCCACGGCCGATGGCATTGCAGTCAACCTCAGTGTTCACACGGTCGGCGCGGTGGTGCGTCAGGGCGAAAACCTGTTGGAGATCGTGCCCCAGGACACGCGCCTGGAAGTGGAAGGACGCCTGCCGGTCAACCTGATCGACAAGGTCGGGCCGCATTTGCCGGTCGACATCCTGTTCACCGCGTTCAACCAGAGCCGCACCCCGCGTGTTCCCGGTGAAGTCAGCCTGATCTCCGCCGACCAGATGGTCGACGAGAAAACCGGCGCGCCGTATTACGTGCTTCGCAGCAGTGTCAGCGATCAGGCCATGGAAAAACTCAATGGCCTGGTGATCAAGCCCGGCATGCCGGCGGAAATGTTCGTGCGCACCGGTGAACGTTCACTCCTCAACTATCTGTTCAAACCGCTGCTCGACCGGGCAGGCTCCGCGTTGACCGAGGAATAAGGATGTTCGGCTGTATGAATAAGCTTTCCATACTTGGGGCGGTGATGATGCTGCTCACGGGTAGCCCGGCAGTCGCGGCCATGGGGCCGTTCGACGTTTATGAGCAGGCACTGCGTAATGATCCGGTGTTCCTCGGCGCCATCAAGGAACGTGATGCGGGCCTGGAAAACCGCGCGATCGGCCGTGCCGGACTGCTGCCGAAACTGGGTTACAACTACAACAAGGGCCGCAACAGCTCTAAGGTTACGTACCTCAACGAGCGCGGGCAAAATCAGAGTGACGACCGCAACTACAGCAGTTACGGCTCCAGCCTGACCCTGCAACAACCGTTGCTCGACTACGAGGCCTACGCGGCATACCGCAAAGGCGTGGCGCAGTCGCTGTTTGCCGACGAAAACTTTCGCGGCAAGAGCCAGGAGTTGCTGGTGCGGGTGCTGGAAAACTACACCAACGCATTGTTTGCCCAGGACCAGATCGACATCGCCCTGGCCAAAAAGAAGGCCTTCGAGCAGCAGTTTCAGCAAAACGAACAGATGTTCCGCCAAGGCGAAGGCACGCGCACTGACATCCTTGAAGCCGAGTCGCGCTACGAGCTGGCCACCGCCGAGGAAATCGAGGCGCGCAACGAGCAGGATGCATCCCTGCGCGAACTCGGTGCGCTGATTGGCGTGCCAGCGGTCGACATCAACGACTTGGCGCCGCTGGACCAGAACTTCCAGACCTTCACGCTGCAACCGGCCAATTACGATACCTGGCATGAAATGGCCGTGGCTAACAACCCGACCCTGGCTTCCCAGCGTCAGGCGCTGGACGTGGCGCGTTACGAGGTCGAACGCAATCGGGCCGGGCACTTGCCCAAGGTCAGCGCCTACGCCACGGTGCGCCAGAACGAATCGGAAAGCGGCAACACCTACAACCAGCGCTACGACACCAACACCATCGGCATCGAAGTCAACGTGCCGCTGTATGCCGGTGGCGGTGTTTCGGCGTCGACCCGCCAGGCCAGCCGCGCCATGGAGCAGGCTGAATACGAACTGGACGGCAAGACCCGGGAAACCCTGATCGAGTTGCGTCGGCAATTCAGCGCCTGCCTGTCGGGGGTGAGCAAATTGCGCGCGTACCAGAAAGCCCTGATCTCCGCCGAAGCGCTGGTGGTGTCGACCAAGCAAAGCATTCTGGGCGGCGAACGGGTCAACCTCGATGCACTGAACGCCGAGCAGCAGCTCTACACCACCCGCCGCGACCTCGCTCAGGCCCGCTACGACTATTTGATGGCCTGGACCAAATTGCATTACTACGCCGGAACCTTGAGTGAACAGGATCTGGCGAGAGTTGACGAAGCGTTCGGCCAAGGCCCTAAAACTCGATAACCCCCCTGTAGGAGCTGCCGCAGGCTGCGATCTTTTGATCCGTGGCGCCTTCAAGGGCACTGAAAAACTAAGATCAAAAGATCACAGCCTGCGGCAGTTCCAACTTGGGCTCTGGGGTGCCCCTGATCGCGGCGCTTCGGTTGTGAGCTATCTCTGACAATTCCAACAAAGAGAGAGGCAATACCCATGGGTGTGTACGACTACAAAAACCTTGGCACGACGGACGCCAAAGCGTTGTTTACCGACGCAATGGCAATCACGCTGTATTCCTATCACAACCTCGATAACGGCTTCGCCACCGGTTACCAGCACAACGGCTTCGGCCCCGGCCTGCCGGCAACCGTGGTGACAGCGTTGATTGGCGGCAGCGATTCCCAAGGGGTGATTCCCGGTATTCCCTGGAACCCTGATTCGGAAAAAGCCGCACTGGACGCCGTGCAGAAAGCCGGCTGGACACCCATCACCGCCACGCAACTGGGCTATGACGGCAAAGTCGACGCCCGGGGAACCTTCTTCGGCGAAAAGGCCGGCTACACCAGCGCCCAAGTGGAAATCCTCGGCAAATACGACGCCCAAGGGCAGCTCACGGAAATCGGCATTGCCTTTCGTGGCACCAGCGGTCCTCGGGAGGATCTGATCGGTGACTCCATCGGCGATGTGATCAATGATCTGCTGGCGGCGCTGGGCCCTAAGGATTACGCGAAAAACTATGTGGGCGAAGCGTTCGGCAACTTGCTTGCTGACGTCGCCGCGTTTGCCCAGGCCAATGGTTTATCCGGCAAAAATGTGCTGATCAGCGGCCATAGCCTCGGCGGATTGGCGGTCAACAGCCTGGCGGATTTGAGCGGTGACAAGTGGGGTGGCTTCTTCGAGGATTCCAACTACATTGCCTACGCCTCGCCGACGCAGAGCAGCAGCGACAAGGTGCTGAACGTCGGCTATGAAAACGACCCGGTATTCCGCGCGCTCGACGGCTCGGCGTTCAACTTGTCATCGGTCGGCGTGCATGATGCCGATCAAGCCTCGGCCACCAATAACATCGTCAGTTTCAACGACCACTACGCGTCGACCGCGTGGAATCTGCTGCCGTTTTCCATCCTCAACATCCCGACCTGGATTTCCCACTTGCCCACCGGGTACGGCGACGGCATGACCCGCGTGCTTGAATCGAGGTTCTACGATCTCACCAGCAAAGACTCGACCATTATCGTCGCCAACCTCTCGGACCCGGCACGGGCCAATACCTGGGTTCAGGACCTGAACCGCAATGCCGACACCCACAAGGGCAGTACTTTCATCATCGGCAGCGATGGCAACGACCTGATCCATGGCGGCAAGGGCAACGACTATCTGGAAGGGCGCGACGGTAACGACACCTTTCGCGACGGGGGTGGCTACAACATCCTGCTGGGAGGCAAGGGCTACAACGTGCTCGACTTGCAGCAGTCGGTGAAGAATTTCGACTTTGCCAACGACGGCGCCGGCAACTTGTACATCCGCGATGCAAATGGCGGTTTCAGCATCACCCGCGACATCGGCAGCATCGTCACCCAGGAACCGGGCTTTTTATGGGGACTGTTCAAGGATGACGTGACCCACAGCGTCACCGCCAACGGTCTTGCGTCCGGCAATCAACTGACGCAGTACGAGTCGTCGGTCAAGGGCAGCACAGGAAACGACACGCTGAAGGCGCAGGCTACCGGCGACTGGTTGTTCAGCCTCGACGGCAATGATCATTTGATCGGTGGCAAAGGCAACGACGTGTTTGTCGGCGGGGCAGGCAACGATCTGCTGGAATCCGGGGGCGGGATCGATACGTTCCTGTTCAACGGCGCGTTTGGCCACGACCGGGTGCTGGGTTATCAGTCGAACGACAAACTGGTATTTCTCGGGGTGCAGGGCGTGACGCCGAACGATGATTTCCGGGCCCATGCCACGGCGGTGGGGCAGGATACGGTGCTGACGTTTGGCAATGATTCGGTGACGTTGGTTGGGGTGGGACTGGACGAGTTGTCTGGGGTCGTTATTGCCTGAGGGTGATGGGGCGCCCGTGAGGGCCTCATCGCGAGCAGGCTCGCTCCCACATTTGACCGAGCTCACCGCAAATTTTGAGGTGGCATACATCCATTGTGGGAGCGAGCCCGCTCGCGATGAACGTCTACGCGGTCCTCAGTCTTCCTGCCGAATCGTGCTCACTTCATCAGCCTTGACCTTCACCTTCGCCCCGGAAATGTCCTCGAACTCGAAGAAGCCATCCTTGGTCTTGGTTTTCGGCATGTCCTTGGTCAAATACTGGGTGCCGTTCTGCAGGGTCACCACCGTGGGCGTCGAGCAACCGGCCAGGGCCAGAAAGGCCGCTACCGCCAAAGGCAAACCCAATGTCTTGATGTTCATAACCACCTCTCATCCTTCAAAAAACGCCACGACTGTCGAGCGCGACAGCGCCTCTAACGCGGTTGGTGCCACGGATCGGCAGAAAGTTCTACGCGCCGAAAAATTTACTGGCAGCGCTTCCGCCTATCCTTTTCCGATTGCGCCGGGCAGGGCTTGCTGGTATCTGTACGCATAACCAGTACTTGCTCGCCATGGCCCATTTTCCTGTGACTGCAAACCCGCTCGACGATCCGTTCTATTACCTGAATAACTTCATGCAAGTGCTTGATTGGCTTGAGCATCGCTATGCCGATGTACTCAGCGTCGAGGAGCAACGGTTCATTGCCGATTTCAATAGCTTGCCGCGCGAGTCACGGGCGTTGCTGGTCAGGATGGTCATGCGCAAGGGGATTCATTTCAGGGCCAGCAAATTGCATTACACGGAAATCGGTGACATCGCCAACGCTGCCGAGCCACTCGTGGCGCTGGGGTGGGTCGATGAACAACTGCCGTTGTCGGTCGAAACCCTGTTCGACGTTTTGCTCAAGGCCGAAATCATTCAGTGCCTGGGCAGCGCCATCGACCAGCCCAAAGGCAAGAAGGCTGATTGGCTGCCAACGGTGTGCGAGCTGTTTCCCGAGACGCGTAGCTTCGGTGACTGGTGTCCCTCGCTGGCAGATCGCCTGTTCAGTTTGACCATCATGGGCCTGTGCGACCGCTTGCGCTTGATGTTTTTCGGCAATCTTTACCAGGACTGGTCCGAATTCGTGTTGGCCGACCTTGGTATCTACTCCTACGAAAAAGTCGAGTTCTGCGCTGATTCCCGGGGGTTGCGCAGCCGTGAGGACGTTGACGCCTGCATGTTCCTCCATGAATGTCAGCAGCACTTCGAGGCCGGTGAAGCGGTGGCTGACATTGTCGAACGGATCCACGGTCTGACGCTGATCAACCCCTGGCTGCAAAGACGTCGCGACAAACTGCTGTTCCAGATGGCCCAGCATTGCGAACGCATTGCGGATTTCTCCACAGCGCTGACGTTGTACCGCCAGTGCGCCTATCCCGGCGCACGCGCGCGAATGATCCGCGTGCTGGAGCGTTGCGGGGAATACGAATTGGCACTGGATCTGGCCACTGAGGCGCAACAATCACCGCAAAGTGCCGCTGAACAACAGCAATTGCTCCGCATGTTGCCCCGGTTGCGCCGCAAGCTGGGCGGGCCGGCGATGAAACGTGCGGCTCCTAGGGAAATGCTGCGCCTGGACCTGCAACTGCCCAGGACCGATCCGGTGATGTCGGTGGAGTATTACGTTCAGGAACACTTGTCGGAAGAGTCGGCACCGGTGCATTACGTCGAAAACAGCCTGATCAATTCGCTGTTCGGCCTGCTGTGCTGGCCGGCGATTTTCGCGCCGCTGCCGGGGGCGTTTTTCCACCCGTTCCAGCGCGGTCCGGTCGACCTGCTCAATGAAGATTTCCATGTGCGCCGGGCTGACCTGTTCCAGACCTGCCTCGGGCAACTCGACGACGGGCGTTATCGGCAGACCATTCGCCAGCGCTATGCCGAGAAATGGGGCGTGCAGTCACCCTTTGTATTCTGGGGCGTACTCAGCGAGGAACTGCTGGAACAGGCCCTCGACTGCTTGCCGGCCGAGCACCTCAAACACTGGTTCAATCGCTTGTTGCTGGATATTCAGGCGAATCGTGCCGGCATGCCAGACCTGATCCAGTTCTGGCCGGAGCAAAAGACCTACCGCATGATCGAAGTCAAAGGGCCGGGGGATCGGCTTCAGGATAACCAGTTGCGCTGGCTGGAGTTCTGCCATGAGCATCGCATGCCGATTGCCGTGTGCTACGTGCAGTGGGCGGAGCAGGACGCTTGAGCTACAACATCGCCGTGCGGGCACTGTGTGAGTTCACCGCCAAGGTCGGCGACCTCGACCTGCGTTTCACCCCGTCACCGACTGCCCTGGAAGGCATTGTCGGCCATCGTACGGTCGCCTCGCGGCGCAGCGAAGGCTACCAGAGTGAAGTGGCCCTCGAAGGCCATTACCAAAGCCTGACCGTCAAGGGCAGGGCGGACGGCTACGATCCCGCGCAAAACTGCCTGGAAGAGGTCAAGACCTACCGGGGCGACTTGAGCAAGCAACCGGCCAACCACCGACAATTGCACTGGGCCCAAGCGAAAATCTACGGTTGGTTGATGTGCCGCAAACTGGATCTTGAGCAGATCAATTTGGCGCTGGTGTATTTCGACATCGTCAGCGAAAAGGAAACCTGCCTGGTCGAGTCCTTCAGTGCCCCGCAACTGCAACTGTTCTTCGAGCAGCATTGCGCACGGTTCCTGCGCTGGGCCGAGCAGGAAATGGCTCATCGCGAAGGGCGCAACCGGGCGGCGCAACAATTGGCGTTTCCCCACGCCGGTTTTCGGCCAGGGCAGCGTCATCTGGCCGAATCGGTGTTCAAGTCTGTCAGTACCGGTCGGTGCCTGATGGCCCAGGCGCCGACCGGGATCGGCAAGACCGTTGGCACCCTGTTTCCTATGCTCAAGGCCCTGGCGCCACAGCAACTGGACAAGGTGTTCTTCCTCACGGCAAAGACCCCGGGGCGAAAACTGGCACTGGATGCCGCGCAGGTGATCCTTGATAGCGCCGATGCACCGCCCTTGCGCGTTCTGGAAATGATCGCCCGGGACAAGGCTTGCGAGCATCCGGACAAAGCCTGCCACGGCGAATCCTGCCCGTTGGCCCAGGGCTTCTATGATCGCTTGCCGGCAGCGCGCCAGGCGGCGGCTGAACTGAATCTGCTCAACCAAAATGCGTTGCGACAAATCGCGCTCGACCACAAGGTGTGCCCGTATTACCTGAGCCAGGAGATGGCCCGTTGGGCCGACGTGGTGGTTGCCGATTACAACTATTACTTCGACTTCAGCGCATTGCTGTTCGGACTGGCCCAAGCCAACAATTGGAGAGTCGCTGTGCTGGTGGACGAAGCCCACAACCTGGTGGAGCGCGGTCGTCAGATGTACAGCGCCAGCCTCGATCAAGCGACCCTCAATGCTGTACGAAAAACCGCCCCCGAAGCGCTGAAAAAGCCCCTGCAAAGGGTCAATCGCGAATGGAACACCCTGCATAATCAGCAACCGGCCACCTATCAGGCTTATGACAAGGCCCCGGATAAACTGCTCCAGGCGTTGTCATCGTGCAGCGCCAGTATCGGCGACTACCTGAACGACCACCCGCAAGGACTGGACAGCGCACTGCAGGGCTTTTACTTCGACATGTTGCAGTTCAGTCGGGTGGCCGAGCTGTTCGACGAAAATTTCCTGTTCGATATCAGCAAGCGTGACCTGGAGCGCAAACAAAGTCTCTCGCAACTGTGCCTGCGCAACGTGGTGCCCGCCGCCTTCATCGGGCCGCGCCTGACGGCAGCGCGCAGCACCGTGCTGTTTTCTGCAACGCTCAGCCCGCGCCACTATTACGCCGATCTGTTGGGGACGCCGACAAACACCGTGTGCATCGACGTCGAATCGCCGTTTGCCGCCGACCAGTTGCAAGTGCACATCGTCGACCGGATTTCTACCCGTTTCGTCCATCGCCAGGCCTCCGTAGCTCCGATCGTAGAGCTGATCGCCAACCAGTTCGCCCAACGGCCAGGCAACTATCTGGCGTTTTTCAGCAGCTTCGATTACTTGCAGCAAGTGGCTCAGGCACTGGCCGAACGGCATCCGCAAATCAAACTGTGGTCGCAATCCCGGGGCATGGGAGAAGAGCAACGCCAGCAGTTTCTCGATCAATTCACCGAAAGCGGCGAGGGCGTCGGCTTCGCGGTACTGGGCGGGGCGTTTGGCGAAGGCATCGACTTGCCCGGCGCACGATTGATTGGTGCGTTCATCGCTACCCTCGGGCTGGCACAACTCAACCCGGTCAACGAGCAGCTGAAACAGCGAATGGCCGCGATTTTCGGTGCCGGCTACGACTACACCTACCTGTTTCCCGGCGTACAGAAAGTGGTGCAGGCCGCAGGACGGGTGATCCGTACACAGCATGACCAAGGGGTGGTGATGTTGATCGATGACCGCTTTGGCGAGAGCAAAGTCAGGCAATTGCTGCCGCGCTGGTGGTCGGTCGAGCCGACGTTTTCTCCCTCAGCGCCGTAGGATTATTTACCTTTAAAAACAGTGACATAACTTGATGCAAACGCTCATTTGAACAATCGGCGAAAGCACTCTTTATTGAAAGGGCTGGATACCACTTCCCAACTCTTTGATAAGGACATCAAGACATGCCGCAAGCCCCGAATTACTCCTACACCGAAGCCGACGTGACCAAAGCGTTTGATGACATCACGGCCAAGCTTTTCACTGATAAAACTGCCGACGCCGTGCCCAAATTGCTGATCACCGCAGGATTGCAAGGTTCAGGCAAAACCTACCTGCTGGAAAAAAGCCTGCTGCCCTCTGGGCGCTACGCCAATTATGTTCGCCTGTATTTGCCCGAATATCGAGAAAAACACCCGCAATATGCCGACATGATCAAACTCGGTGTACTGCACGCTTATGCCCACACCGAGGACTTTGTCCGGGAGCTCGGCGCAAAAATCTTCACCGAGGTGTTCACACGCAAATACAACATCATCATGGAGTGTGCGTTCGACAGCATCGACTTTGCCGGAATCGGGACTTACGCCAAACCCGCCGGCTATCAACTGGAAGCTCATATCGTAGGCTGCAATCAAGCGTTCGCTCACCTGTCGAGCATCAAAAGGGCGTTGAAAAGCCTGGAGCAAAAAGAGCTGGAACGGTTTGTCAGCCACTCGGCGCTGGAAGCGAGCATGAGCAACGCCCAGGCGATCATTCTTGCGTTCGAAACGCTTGCCAAGGCTATCAGCGGCTCGCAGCTCTATTTATACGAGCGCGGCCTGGGGGCGTTGAAAGAACGAACTTTGCGAGGTCACAGCACCTACACCAAGGCCGAAAATGGCGAACTCACCATAACCTCTACCGGGGAGCCGTATTCGTACAGTGCCTACAGCGCCATCATCAACAACCACATCTACGCGATGGCGGAGCGTGACGAAATGGTGAAGGAGTGCCATCTGGCGCTGCTGAAAGCAGGGACTTATGGCAAACAGGTTCCCGACTTTGTCTACAACGACCTGTACGCCTACATCGTCAAACACGTATATCGTTAACAGGCTCGATTTGATCAGCAAACTGCCGAGGTACAGGCTTTCCAAATCGGCAGTTTGTCGCATACTCCAGAAATCAAATATGACGCGAGAACCCAATGAGCGTGGATCGAATCAGGCCGGACGTGAATGATGAAACGCGCTTTCGCCTGCTGATTGATGCGGTGGTCGACTATGCGATCTACATGATTGATCCCAATGGCATCATCAATAGCTGGAACGCTGGCGCCAGGCGCTTCAAGGGATATGAAGAGGCCGAAATTCTTGGTCATCATTTCTCGCAGTTCTACACCGAAGAGGATCGCCGTGCCGGTTTGCCCCAAAGGGCGCTGGGCACGGCGCTTCACGAAGGACGTTTCGAAGGCGAGGGCTGGCGGGTGCGCAAGGACGGCACGCGCTTCTGGTGTCACGTGGTGATCGATCCGATACGCGACGCGTCGGGCACTTTGCTCGGTTTTGCCAAGATCACCCGCGACCTGACCGATCGCAAGATGGCCGAAGAAACCCTCAAGCTAAGCGAACAGCAATTTCGCCTGTTGGTGCAAAGCGTCACGGATTACGCCATCTACATGCTCGCTCCGGATGGATGCGTGACCAACTGGAATCCCGGGGCGCAGCGCATCAAGGGCTACAGGCCTGAAGAAGTCATCGGCCAGCATTTTTCCATGTTCTATACCGCGGAGGATCGTGCCGCCGACGAGCCGCAGCGCACTCTGGAGATTGCGGTGCGTGACGGGCGCTTCGAGAACAAAGGCTGGCGTCAGCGCAAGGACGGCACGCGTTTTTTTGCCCATGTCGTGGTGGACCCGATCTGGGGCGAGACCGGTACATTGCTCGGCTTCGCCAAGATCACCCGCGATATCACCGAAGCGACTCAAGCGCAGCTGGCGCTTGAACAAACTCGCGAAGCACTGTTCCAGGCGCAGAAAATGCAGGCCATCGGCCAGCTCAGCGGCGGGATCGCCCACGACTTCAACAATCTGCTGACCGTGATCCTCGGCAACCTGGAAATTGTCCGCAAGCGCATGCCGGACGATCCGAGAATCGCCCGCTTACTGGAAAACGCCACCCAAGGCGCCTTGCGCGGTGTTTCCCTGACCCAGCGCATGCTGGCGTTTGCCCGTCGTCAGGAGCTCAAGGCCGAAGCCGTCGAAATTCCGGCTCTGGTGCAAGGCATCACCGGACTGCTGCGCAGCTCCCTTGGGCCTACGGTGAAAATCGAAACCTGCTTTTCACCTGAGCCCGAACCCGTCCTGGCCGACGTCAATCAGCTGGAACTGGCGGTACTCAACCTGGCAACCAACGCCCGCGATGCGATGCCCAATGGCGGAAAGATCGTTATCGGCACTCGCACCGAAGTCGTTCTTGAACAGCCACAGCCATCCCTGGCACCGGGACGTTATGTCTGTCTGAGCGTGACCGATACCGGGGAGGGCATGGACACGATCACGCTGGCATCGGCGATGGATCCGTTTTTTACCACCAAAGGCGTCGGCAAAGGCACGGGCCTTGGGCTGTCGATGGTGCATGGTTTTATCGAACAGATGGGTGGGCGTTTCATCCTCAAGAGCCAGAAAGACGAAGGCACCACCGCCGAACTCTGGTTGCCCGTGGCCCGGGCGGGATCGGTGGCCGAATCTGTAGTCAAAGAACCGGATGTACCACAGGTTCCGCGATTGAATGTGCTGGTGGTCGATGATGACAATCTGGTGTTGACCAGTACTTGTCTTCTGTTGGAAGACCTCGGGCATCGTGTCAGCATCGCCGAGTCCGGCGCACAGGCGTTACGGTTGATCGAAAGCGAACAACATTTCGATCTGGTCATCACGGATATGGCCATGCCACAAATGAATGGCGCGCAACTGGCACAGGCTATTCGAATCTTGAAGCCAGCGATGCCGATCGTCCTGGCGACCGGTTACGCCGAAAGCCTGGAAGGCTTTGCCGCCAGGCTACCGCGCCTGCCCAAGCCGTTTACGCAAGTCAATCTGGTGGAAATCATTGCCTTGGCGATGAAGTGAGCTGACGGCTGTGTCGTTCATAACGCGCCAGCATCGGTTGGGTACTGATGCCGTGTAGCAGGATACTCAATGCCACCACCGACAGCGTAAGGTCGGTGCAAACGCTGGCCACCGCTACGGGGAGGTCGTGGTTCAAGGCGTAGAACAGGTAGTAAAAGCTACCGATGCCGCGAATCCCGAACCAGCCGATCAGCAGTCGTTGCGGGCCAGTCAGCAAACTCCCCCATGGCACGAGGGCAACACTCAAGGGGCGAATTACGCAGAACAGCACCAGGGAAATGGCAAGCGCACGCCAATCCCAGTGGCCAACCAGCACCACCCCGAGCAGGGTTACCAGAAACACCTCCATGGCCCGTTCCACCAGACTGCCGAAGGACAGCATGTCGCCCATCATTATTCCGGCAGCAACCTGGGTGTCCTCCAGGTTTTCCACATCGCCATGTACGGCGGCACCGGGTTCGACGTTCTGGTGACCGACCACTGGCTGCACCAGGTCCTCGGCGGGGGTGTGCGAATCTCCCGTTGTTTTGACCTCCGCCCGGCGCAAGCCCAGACCGGCAGCGAACACCGACAGAAAGCCATAGCCATGAACGGATTCGGCGGCGACATACGCCAGCGCAATCAGGGCGAACGTCAAGTAGTCGTTGGGGGAAAGGGTGCTGTCGGCGTTGCGGATGCGCATCGACAGGGTCAGGCGGCCGATACCGCGACCCATGCAGTAGCCGATGAGCAAACCGGCGGGCACTGCCCACAACAGGCGTTTGAGCGCCCAGTCATCGAGCCAGGCGAGGGAAGAATCGGGACTCTGTTGCAGAAACAACAAACCGAGAATGACAAACGGGAAGGCGATGCCGTCGTTGAGCCCGGCCTCGCCCGAGAGGCCGAAACGGACCGGATCGTCATCCTTGGCATCGTTGACTTGCACCAGCGATGCCAGCACCGGATCGGTGGGCGCCAGAATCGCCCCGATCAGCAACGATGGCCCCCATGCCAGTTCGAAGACAAAATGCAGCAACAGGCTGACACCGACGATGGTCAGGAGCATCACCGGCCCGGCGAGCCCGTAGGCCACTCGCCACTTGCGGTCCTTGAGTGGTAACCGCAACTTGAGCCCGCAAACGAACAACGAAAACAGCACCGCGACTTCCGTCAGGTGCTCCATCCACGACGCAGCATCCTTGATGTCCAGCCTGAGCCACCCCAGACCGGCCGGGCCGATGGCCACTCCCAGCGCCAGACACACGGCCGAGGTGGTTACCGGCATCCAGCGCAGGTACGACGAGGTCAGTGCCAGTGTCAGCAGCACGGCTCCCAGCACCGCGACCCAGGCAATGAAGCTCATGGCTTCGGGTCGTCAACCGACGGTGGCGCGAATGTATTCAGGCGTCAGCACGTTGAACCAGACCAGGATCATTTCCACCAGAATGGTGACCAGCACCAGCAACCCGACGCCCCAGACGCAGGCGGAATTGAGCAGGCCTTGTTCCTTGCGTTCGTGCATGAATGTCGGCAACCCCACGAACAGCAGGAACGTCGAGTAGGCCGAGGCTGCCGCCAACACGACTATTGCCAGCCAGCGACTCGGGTACAGACCGGCGATACCGGCCAGAAAAAACGGTGTCACGGTATAGGCGGCAAAACCGATGCACTGATTGACCGTCGGCCGGGAGTCGAACGTGCGCGACATCCAGCGGATGAACAGTCCCATCACAGCCACGCCGACGAGGATGCTCACGTACAGCAAGGCACACAGGTGCAGGGCGCTTCGGGCGCTGAGCCGGACGGTTTCGTTTTCCGCCAGGCTCCAGCCGACGTAGGTGGTGCCGATGAACAGGCATACCGGCGGAATCAGGGCGAGCAGGATCAAATGGGCGAGGTAGTGGCGCGGATGGGCTTCCTCTTCCTTGCGGATATCCGTCCACGCGTAGTTCGGTTGAGTGAACAACTTGACGATAGGTGCGGACATGGCGACCTCCAGATATCGAAGGGCCCGCCAGCGCCGGGCCCATAAGCTGTGGAGCGCTGCAAACGCTCCAGGGTTCCATTTATACGTCAGAGAATAGGCTTGCCCCCGGTCACGCCAAAACGCTGGCCAGTGATGTAGCTGCCTTCATCCGACGCCAGCAGCACATAGATCGGAGCGACTTCCACCGGTTGGCCTGGGCGCCCCATCGGTGTATTGCCACCAAAATTCTGCACTTTGTCTTCAGACATGGTCGAGACGATCAGCGGGGTCCAGATCGGCCCCGGCGCGACGCTGTTGACGCGGATGTTCTTCGGCCCGAGCATTTGCGCCAGACCGGCGCTGAAGTTGGCGATTGCGCCTTTGGTGGTGGCGTAGGCGAGCAGGGTGGGATTGGGAAAGTCCGAGTTGACCGAACTGGTGTTGATGATCGAACTGCCGTAAGGCATATGCTTGAGCGCAGCCTGACAGATCCTGAAAATGGCGGTGATGTTGACGTCGAAGGTCATCACCCATTCTTCATCCGGGATGTCTTCGAGAGTTTCGTGGGTCATCTGGAACGCGGCGTTGTTCACCAGAATATCGATACGGCCGAAGCGTTCGACGGTTTTTTCAACCAGCGCCCGACAATGCACCTTGTGCGCCAGGTCACCGGGCAGCAGCAGGCATTGGCGGCCGGCCTGTTCGACCCAGCGTGCGGTTTCCTCGGCATCTTCCTGTTCGTCGAGGTAGGCAACCGCTACATCGGCGCCTTCACGGGCGAAGGCAATGGCGACCGCGCGGCCAATTCCGCTGTCGGCACCGGTAATCAGGGCGATCTTGTCATTCAAGCGACCCGAGCCCTTGTAGCTCTGTTCGCCGCAATCGGGATACGGGTCCATCTTGCGTTGCGAGCCGGGCACGGGTTGCTGTTGTTTGGGGAAGGGTGGTTTTGGGTAGTCGTTCATCATCCATCTCCGTTCTCAAGGCTGAGGAGTCAAAGGGTTGACCCTGGCGTTTTGGCTTGAGTTCGGTTGGATTTTTGAAGCAGGGAAAACACAAATCCCCTGTAGGAGTGAGCCTGCTCGCGATGGCGGTATTTCAGCCAATACGGATGTTGACTGACACTACGCCATCGCGAGCAGGCTCGCTCCTACAAGGGAAATGGATCAGGCCTTCAGGTTACGCAAACTACGCTCCATCCGCGCAATCCCTTCTTCAAGCAACGACCGTGGGCAGCCGAAGTTCAGGCGCACGAACTGTTTGCAGTCATCACCAAAGTCCAACCCCGGGCTCAGACCGACCTTGGCCTGTTCGAGGAATAATTGCTGCGGGTTATCCAGCCCCAGCGCCGTGCAGTCGAGCCAGGCCAGGTAAGTGCTTTGCGGCACGTTCATGGTGATGCCCGGCAAGCGGGTGCGCACGGCGTCGACCAGGTAATCGCGGTTGCTCTGCAAATAATCCTTCAACTCGGCCAACCATGGTCCGGCTTCGCTGTAGGCGACGCGGGTGGCTTCCAGGCCCAGCGGGTTGACGCTGTCGACCATGCCGCAACGGGCGTGGTTGACCTTCTCGCGCAGGTGGCGATCCTGAATGATCATGAACGAGGTTTTCAGCCCGGCGATGTTGTAGGCCTTGCTGGCAGACATCAGCGTGATGGTGCGCTGGGCGATCTGCGGGCTCAGGGTCGCCATCGGAATGTGCTGGCGACCGTCAAAGCACAGCTCGGCATGGATCTCGTCGGAGATGATCCAGGCGTCGTGTTCCAGGCAGATGTCGGCGATGGCTTGCAGTTCTGCCCGCGGAAACGCCTTGCCCAGCGGGTTGTGCGGGTTGCTCAACAGCAGGGCGCCGCCCCCTTGCAGCGACTGGCTCAGGGTATCCAGTGGCGTGATGTAAGTGCCGTCGGTTTGCGGATCAAAATTCAGCTCGACCTTGTTCAGGCCCCAATGGCCCGGCGCGTGGCGCAGCGGCGGATAGTTGGGCACCTGCACCACGACATTCTGTTGCGGCTGGACCAGCGCTTTGAGCGCCATGTTGAAGCCCGACTCGACCCCCGGCAGGAAAATCAGCTCTTGCGGCTTGACGCGCCAGGCGAACTTGTTCCACAGATCGGCAACGATGGCCTCGCGCAGGTTGTCCGGGGCAACGCTGTAACCAACCATCGGGTGT
Source organism: Pseudomonas sp. NFX98 (assembly GCF_047784845.1). Taxonomy (NCBI): domain Bacteria; kingdom Pseudomonadati; phylum Pseudomonadota; class Gammaproteobacteria; order Pseudomonadales; family Pseudomonadaceae; genus Pseudomonas; species Pseudomonas sp. NFX98. Next base: position 270,620 of record NZ_JBLNNF010000003.1, read on the forward strand.
TCCAGACGCTTTTGCAGGGCCTGGATGATCATTGGCGGTGCGGCGAAATCCATGTCGGCGACCCACATCGGCAACACGTCCGCCGGGTAGCGGCTCCATTTGGTGCTGCCAGTGTTATGGCGGTCGAACACCTGATCAAAATCGAAAGTCATGCGCAGTCTCAAAAGGCTGGGTTGGAATGCCGACCATGATAATCGCCAATCCCCTGTAGGAGCGAGCCTGCTCGCGAAGCGGAGTGTCAGTCGGCTTTTATGGATGTGCTGACGCCATCGCGAGCAGGCTCGCTCCTACAGGGGGCGGCCAAGGCCGACGGTCGGTTGTCATGGTGAATTCGACAGCCTTGTCTAGAATTCACATGTCGGCAGCCCGTCTGCCGCAACCGTGATTGTCCAGAAGAATCCGGCAAAGCACCGGATCTCCACCTGATCAGGAGTGCACGATGGACCTCAGCCGTCGTCAGTTCTTCAAGGTCGCTGGTATCGGCCTTGCGGGCTCGAGCCTGGGCGCGTTGGGCATGGCCCCCACGCCAGCCTTCGCCGAGCAGGTGCGCCACTTCAAGCTTGCCCACACCCATGAAACCCGCAACACCTGCCCGTATTGCTCGGTCGGCTGTGGGTTGATCATGTACAGCCAGGGCGATGACGCGAAGAATGTCGCGCAAAACATCATCCACATCGAAGGCGACGCCGACCACCCGGTAAACCGCGGCACCCTTTGCCCCAAAGGCGCGGGCCTGCTGGATTTCATTCACAGCCCCGGTCGCCTGCAATACCCGCAGGTGCGCAAGCCCGGCAGCACGGAATGGACGCGAATCTCCTGGGATGAAGCGCTTGATCGCGTCGCCGACCTGATGAAGGCCGACCGCGACGCCAACTTCATCGAGAAGAATGAACAAGGCCAGACCGTAAACCGCTGGCTGACCACCGGTTTTCTCGCGGCATCGGCGGCGTCCAACGAAGCGGGCTACATTACCCACAAGGTCATTCGCAGTCTCGGCATGCTGGGGTTTGATAACCAGGCGCGTGTCTGACACGGCCCGACGGTGGCAAGTCTTGCCCCGACGTACGGCCGTGGTGCCATGACCAACCACTGGACCGATATCGCCAACGCGAATCTGGTTCTGGTGATGGGCGGCAACGCAGCAGAAGCGCACCCGTGCGGCTTCAAATGGGTGACCGAAGCCAAGGCGCACAACAAGGCGCGGCTGATCGTGGTCGATCCGCGTTTTACCCGGACCGCTTCGGTGGCCGACTATTACGCGCCGATTCGTACCGGCACCGACATTGCCTTCATGGGCGGGCTGATCAACTACCTGCTGACCGAAGACAAGATCCAGCACGAATACGTGCGCAACTACACCGACGTGTCGTTCATCGTCAAAGCCGGCTATGGCTTTGAGGACGGCATTTTCAGTGGCTACGACGCGGCCAAGCGTCTCTATACCGATAAATCCGGCTGGGGCTATGAACTCGGCGAAGACGGTTTTGCCAAGGTCGACACGACCCTGCAAGACCCGCGCTGCGTTTATCAATTGATGAAGCAGCATTACAGCCGCTACAACATCGAACTGGCGAGTCAGATTTGCGGTATGCCGGTCGATGCCATGCAGAAAATCTGGGAGGAGATCGCCACTTGCTCGCAACCGGGCAAGACCATGACCATTCTGTATGCGTTGGGCTGGACCCAGCACTCGATCGGCGCGCAGATTATTCGCAGCGCGGCGATGGTGCAACTGTTGCTGGGTAACGTCGGCATGCCGGGCGGGGGCGTGAACGCCTTGCGTGGGCACTCCAATATCCAGGGGCTGACAGATCTGGGGCTGTTGTCCAACTCATTGCCGGGCTACCTGACGCTGCCTGGCGATGCCGAACAGGATTACGCCGCCTACATCACCAAACGCACGCAAAAACCGTTGCGACCGGGGCAACTGTCCTACTGGCAGAACTACAGCAAGTTCCACGTCAGCCTGATGAAATCCTGGTATGGCGCCAACGCCACGGTCGAGAACAACTGGGCCTACGACTACTTGCCGAAACTGGACATCCCCCAGTACGACATCCTCAAGGTGTTCGATTTGATGGGGCAAGGCAAGGTCAACGGCTACATGTGTCAGGGCTTCAACCCGATTGCCGCACTGCCTGACAAGAACCGGGTGATGGCGGCGCTGGCCAAGCTGAAATGGCTGGTGGTGATGGATCCGCTGGCCACCGAGACGTCGGAGTTCTGGCAGAAGGTCGGCCCGTATAACGATGTGGATAGCGCCGGCATCCAGACCGAGGTGATTCGCCTGCCCACTACCTGTTTCGCCGAAGAGGACGGTTCGCTGGTCAACAGCAGCCGCTGGCTGCAATGGCACTGGAAAGGCGCCGACGGCCCTGGCGAAGCGCGCACCGACGTGCGGATCATGAGCGAGTTGTTCCTGCGTCTGCGTGAGCGTTACCAGGCCAAAGGCGGCAAGTTTGCGGATCCGCTGCTCAAACTGTCGTGGCCGTACAAAATCCCCGACGAACCTTCGCCAGAGGAACTGGCCAAGGAAATCAACGGTTCTGCCACCACTGACTTCACCGACGCCACGGGCGCGGCGATCAAGGCCAACGCGCAACTGGCCGGTTTCGGCCAGCTCAAGGACGACGGCAGTACGGCGTCCGGCTGCTGGATTTTCTGTGGCAGCTGGACCGAACTGGGCAACCAGATGGCCCGCCGCGACAACAACGATCCGTTCGGCATGCATCAGCATCAGGGTTGGGCCTGGGCCTGGCCGGCCAACCGGCGGATTCTCTACAACCGTGCATCGTCGGACCTGCAAGGCAAACCGTGGGATCCGAAAAAACGCCTGGTGTGGTGGAACGGCAAGGCCTGGGCCGGCACCGATGTGCCGGACTACAAGGCTGATGTACCGCCGGAAGCGGGGATGAACCCGTTCATCATGAACCCCGAAGGCGTGGCGCGATTCTTCGCCGTCGACAAGATGAACGAAGGACCGTTCCCCGAACACTACGAGCCGTTCGAAACGCCCATCGGCATCAACCCGCTGCACCCGAACAACAAGCAAGCCACCAGCAACCCGGCGGCGCGGATTTTCGATTCGGTGTGGGTCACCCTCGGCGTGGCCAAGGATTACCCGTACGCGGCGACCAGCTACCGGCTGACCGAGCATTTCCACTTCTGGAGCAAGCACTGCAAGCTCAACGCGATCATCCAACCGGAACAATTCGTCGAAATCGGCGAGGTGCTGGCCAAGGAAAAAGGCATTGTTGCCGGTGATCGGGTGCGGGTCAGCAGCAAGCGCGGCTTCATTGAAGCAGTGGCGGTGGTGACCAAGCGGATACGTCCGCTACAGGTCAACAATCAGGTGGTGCACCAGATCGGCATTCCGCTGCACTGGGGTTTTACCGGGCTGACGCGCCACGGTTACCTGACCAACACCCTGGTGCCGTTCCTCGGCGATGGCAACACACAGACCCCGGAATCCAAGTCATTCCTGGTCAACGTGGAGAAAGTCTAAATGGCCAGCCAAGACATCATTGCCCGCTCGGCCACCACCACCGCCGCACCGTCGGTGCGCGGTGTGGAGGAAGTCGCCAAGCTGATCGACACCACCAAATGCATTGGCTGCAAGGCCTGCCAGGTCGCCTGCTCGGAATGGAACGAGTTGCGCGACGAAGTGGGGCACAACCTTGGCACCTACGACAACCCGCACGACCTGACCGCCGACACCTGGACGCTGATGCGCTTCACTGAACACGAAACCGACGCCGGCAACCTCGAATGGCTGATCCGCAAGGACGGCTGCATGCATTGCGCCGAACCCGGCTGCCTGGCGGCATGCCCCAGCCCCGGCGCGATCATCAAGCACGCCAATGGCATCGTCGATTTCGATCAGGACCATTGCATCGGTTGCGGTTACTGCATCACCGGTTGCCCATTCAACATCCCGCGCATTTCGCAAAAGGACCACAAAGCCTACAAATGCACGCTGTGTTCGGACCGGGTGGCGGTGGGGCTGGAACCGGCCTGCGTGAAAACCTGTCCGACCGGCGCCATCGTATTCGGCACCAAGGAGGACATGAAGGAACACGCCGCCGAGCGCATCGTCGACCTCAAGAGCCGCGGCTTCGACAATGCCGGCCTGTACGACCCCGAAGGTGTGGGCGGCACCCACGTGATGTACGTGCTGCATCACGCCGACACGCCGAAAATCTATGCAGGTCTGCCGGCCGATCCGGTGATCAGCCCGTTGGTGGGTCTATGGAAAGGCATCAGCAAACCCTTGGCGCTGCTCGCCATGGGCGCGGCGGTGCTGGCCGGGTTCTTCCACTATGTGCGCATCGGACCGAATCGGGTCGAGGAGGATGAGCACCCGGATCCACCGGATACGTCGGTGCATCAGGTCGATCCGGCGGTGCACACCTTTGATCCACGCGGGGAGGGCAGGCCATGAACAAGACGATCCTGCGCTACACCAGCAACCAGCGTACCAATCACTGGCTGGTGGCGATTCTGTTCTTGATGGCGGGTCTGTCCGGGCTGGCACTGTTCCATCCGGCAATGTTCTGGCTGACCAACCTGTTCGGCGGCGGGCCGTGGACACGCATTCTGCACCCGTTCATGGGTGTGCTGATGTTCGTGTTTTTCCTTGGTCTGGTGTTTAGCTTCTGGCGCGCCAACTTCTTCATCGCCAATGATCGCCTGTGGCTAAAACGCATTGATCGGGTGATGGCCAACAATGAAGAAGAAGTCCCACCGGTGGGCAAGTACAACGCCGGGCAGAAGTTGCTGTTCTGGACTTTACTGCTGTGCATGCTGGTGTTGCTGTTCAGCGGACTGGTGATCTGGCGTGCCTATTTCAGTGCGTATTTCGGCATCACCAGCATTCGCTGGGCGATGCTGCTGCATGCGCTGGCAGGTTTTGTACTGATCCTGAGCATCATCGTGCACATCTACGCCGGCATCTGGATCAAGGGGTCGGTCAGCGCGATGATGCATGGCTGGGTCAGCCGCGCCTGGGCGAAGAAACACCATGAACTCTGGTATCGCCAAGTTAGCCAGGATGAGATTCGCGACGAAACTCCTAAGCGACCGATCACGAAAAAGGGCTGACCCTTGCCAACCATTCTCGAACCCGGACAAATCGAAGCGGCGGCCAGTTCGCCGCCGTTTCTGCACCTGCCGCCGCATAACCTGTTCACCCTGCGCGCACAACGCCTTGAGCAACTGGCCGTGGATCACCCGCTGGCTGACTACCTGCTGTTGATCGCAGGCTTGTGCCGGGTGCAGCAGCAGATCCTGGACGATCCGCCGCTGAGCGAACCGCTCGACTCGCAACGCATCGAACTGTGCCAGCAACACGGCTTGCCACCGTTTGCGGCCGACAGCCTGACCCGCGAGGACGACTGGCAGCGCTATCTCGACGCCTTACTGCAACGCTATGCGATGCCGTCTCAACCCGCTGTCACCGAAGCATTGGCAACGTTGCGCGGCGCCAGTGCGGGTCAACGTCGTGCCTGGGCCGTGGCGCTGGTCAGCGGCCAGTATTCGCTGGTGCCGGCGGCGTTGGTGCCGTTTCTCGGTGCAGCCTTGCAGGCAGCCTGGAGCCATTGGCTGCTGAGCACGCCGAATCTGCAACTCAAGCCCGGCGACAGCCTCAGCCAATGTCCGTGTTGTGGTTCGCCTGCCATGGCCGGGGTGATTCGAAATCGCGGCAAGCACAACGGGTTACGTTATCTGGTCTGTTCCCTGTGTGCCTGCGAATGGCATGTGGTGCGGGTCAAATGCGTGTACTGCGAGCAGAGCAAAGGCCTGGAATACCTCAGCCTTGAAGATGATCGCCATGCGGCCAATCAGGCACCGCTGCGGGCCGAAATGTGCCCGAGCTGCAACAGCTATCTGAAATTGCTCTATCTGGAGAACGACGCTCACGCCGAAGCGCTATCGGCGGACTTGAGCAGCCTGATGCTCGACATGCGCCTGGCCCAGGACGGCTATCAGCGTCTGGCACCGAATCTGTTGCTGGCTCCGGGAGACGAGTGACCACAGCGTCTACACTCTGGCGCGACGGTCTTTCGAATTCAGGAGCGCCAGATGTCCGCCAGCGGTGCCAGCCCAAACCTGCGTTTGCCTTCCATCGACAGTTTGTTGCGGCACCCGGCGTGCCAGCCTTTGGCCGAGCGCTATGGGCGCGATGCGCTTCTGGCGACGTTGCGACAATTGCTCGATGAGTTACGCGAAGCTGTACAACAGGGGCTCGTCCAGGCGATTGAAGTCAGCCCTGAAGTGCTGGCGGGGCGGGTAGGCGAACGACTTCAGGTTCAACACCGCAGCCATGTACGCCGGGTGTTCAACCTCACCGGCACCGTACTGCATACCAACCTCGGGCGAGCATTACTGCCGGATGAAGCCATAGACGCGGTGCAAATGGCCGCACGCTATCCGCTGAATCTGGAATTCGACCTGCACAGCGGCAAACGTGGCGACCGCGACGATCTGATCGAGGGTTTGATCCGCGAACTCACCGGCGCCGAAGCGGTGACGGTGGTCAACAACAATGCCGCCGCAGTGCTGCTGACCCTCAACAGCCTTGGCGCACGCAAGGAAGGCATTATTTCCCGAGGCGAGCTGATCGAAATCGGCGGCGCCTTCCGCATTCCCGACATCATGGCCCGCGCCGGGGTAAAACTGCATGAAGTCGGCACCACCAACCGCACCCATGCCCGCGACTACGAAGCCGCCATCGGCCCGCGCAGTGGTTTGATCATGCGCGTGCATGCAAGCAACTACAGCATTCAGGGTTTCACCACGAGTGTGCCTACCGCCGAACTGGCGCAATTGGCCCATCAGCACGGTTTGCCGCTGCTCGAAGACTTGGGCAGCGGCAGCCTGCTGGACCTGACGCGCTGGGGGCTGCCCGCCGAGCCGACGGTGCGTCAGGCATTGCTCGATGGCGCGGACATCGTCACCTTCAGTGGCGACAAATTGCTCGGCGGCCCGCAGGCCGGGTTGATTGTCGGGCGCAAAGACTTGATCGGCAAAATCAAGAAGAACCCGCTCAAACGCGCATTGCGGGTCGACAAACTGACCCTCGCCGCGCTTGAAGCGGTGCTGGGTTTGTACCGCAATCCGGATCGACTGGCCGAACGTTTGCCGAGCCTGCGTCTGCTGACCCGGCCACAGGTCGACATCCTTGCTCAGGCCGAACGGCTGCAACCGTCGCTGGCCAAGCTGTTGGGCGAAAACTGGAGCGTCAGCGCGTTGCCGGCACAAGGGATGATCGGCAGCGGCAGCCAACCGGTGGCGCGCCTGCCGAGCGCCGCATTGTGCCTGCGCCCGAATACCAGCAAGCGGTTGCGCGGACGATCATTGCTGGATCTGGAAGCTGCGTTTCGTGCGCTGCCTATTCCGGTGCTCGGGCGTATCGATGACGACACCTTGTGGCTGGATCTGCGGCAATTGGACGACGAACCCGCGTGGCTGGCGCAACTTGATCAATTGAATGTGGAGGGCCGGGCAGGGTGATTGTCGGCACGGCTGGGCACATCGACCACGGCAAGACTGCGCTGCTCCAGGCACTGACCGGCCAGGCCGGTGATCGACGCCGGGAAGAACGTGAGCGGGGGATGACCATCGACCTCGGTTATCTCTACGCCGCGCTGGAACCGGGCGCGCCTCTGACCGGTTTCATCGATGTTCCCGGCCATGAACGTTTCACCCACAACATGCTCGCCGGGGCGCAGGGCATCGATCTGGTATTGCTGGTGGTGGCCGCCGATGACGGCGTGATGCCGCAGACCCGGGAACATCTGGCCATCGTCAAACTGCTGGGCATTCCACGTGCCGTGGTGGCGATCACCAAGTGCGACCGGGTCGACCCTTCACGGGCCGAAGAGGTGCGCGAGCAGGTCAGCGAATTGTTGAAGTCCGGCCCCTACGCCGATGCGCCGCTGATTGAACTGTCGAGCGTGACCGGGCAGGGCGTCGACACCTTGCGTCGGACTCTGTTGCAAGCTCAACACGAAGTTGCGCAACGCAATCCTGAGGGTGGTTTTCGGCTGGCGATCGACCGGGCGTTCAGCGTGGCCGGCGCGGGTATCGTTGTCACCGGCACGGCAGTGTCCGGGCAGGTTGCAGTGGGCGATACGCTGATGCTCGGTCCGCTCGGCAAAACCGTGCGCGTGCGAGGTTTGCACGCGCAGAATCAGGCCGCCGAAGTCGCGCTGGCCGGGCAGCGCGTGGCGTTGAACCTGAGTGGCGAACGGCTGGCGCTGGAGCAGATTCATCGCGGTCAGTGGCTTTCGTCTGAGTGGCTGTACGCGCCGACCCAGCGCCTGGACATCGACTTGCGGTTATTGCCGAGTGAGCCGCGCGCCCTTGAGCATTTTCAGCCCGTGCATGTGCATATCGGGACCCAGGATGTGACGGGGCGCGTGGCTTTGCTGGAAGGGTCGAGCCTGGCGCCGGGCGAGCGGATGTTCGCGCAAATCCTGTTGAACGCGCCGGTGCAAGCGGTGAAGGGCGATCCGTTGATCATTCGCGACCAAAGCGCACAGCGCACGCTGGGCGGTGGACGGGTCCTGGATCCGTTCGCACCCAGCCGACATCGACGCAGCCCTGAGCGTTTGGCGCAATTACAGGCATTGGCTGTCAGCACTCGCCTGGAAGATGTGTTGCCGGTATTGCTGGCCAATAGCGAAATCGGGCTCGATCCGCAACGTCTGGAGCGCCAGTTCAATTACCCGCGGGCGAACTGGGTACTGCCCGATGACGTGCAACTGATCGAAACCCGGCAGGCACCGATCTTGTTCAGCACTGGCCGTTGGCAGGCTTTGCAGGCCGAAGTGGTGCAACACCTGGCGCGTTTTCATGAACTGGAACCGGATCAAATGGGGCCGGATCGCGATCGGTTGCGACGATTCTCCGCAAGCGCGCTCGATCGCTCGACGTTTCTGAGTTTGCTCGACGATTTACTCGCCAGTGGCGCCATCGCCGCGAGCGGCCCGTGGCTGCATTTGCCCGATCACCAAGTGCGCCTGAGTGAAGCGGATGAAGCCCTGTGGCAAACATTGCAACCGGCGTTCGAGGCGGCGGGGTTCAATCCGCCGTGGGTGCGCGAGTTGGGTCACGACGAAGCCACTGTGCGTGCATTACTGCGCAAAATGGCCCGGTTGGGTTTGCTGCATCAAGTGGTCCGCGACCTGTTTTACACGGCCTCAACGATCCAGCGTTTGGCGGCTATGCTGTTGCAACTGGCCGATGACAATCCGGTGATCGAGGTGGCGGCGTTTCGCGATGCGGTGGGTCTGGGCCGCAAGCGCAGCATCCAGATTCTCGAATACTTCGACCGCCTCGGCCTGACACGGCGAGTGGGCGACCGCCGGCAGATTCGCCACGACAACGCCCTGGCGCGGCGAACAGAGCACTGACTTCAAGGAAGGTAATCGCGCCCGGTGGCGCGGCCGGGCTTCAAACCCGGTTGGGGACGGCATCCGTTCCCGGGCAGGTTCGACTCCGGCTACCTTCCGCCACTTCCGTTACCCCTCGCGATCACAAGCGAAAACAGACTTAACGTCTATGCTGGGCTTACCAGCTTCCTACCTTCACAGTGAACTGCCAGGAGAACTCCATGGAGCCCATGCCGCTGTCAGAGAAGGCCTTGTCCCGCGGGTTGCTTGACGTGCTGATTCGCGCCGGGCTGATCGTCGTTCTGGTTCTGTTCTGTTTTGAAATATTCCGCCCGTTTCGTGACCTGATGCTGTGGTCGGTGATCCTGGCGATCACCTTGTACCCGCTGCAACAAAAACTGAAAGGCCCGTTGGGGCAAAAGGATGGACGCATTGCAACGGTGATCGTGCTGGTAGCGATCATCATTCTGATGGTGCCGATTTACCTGCTGGGCACATCGATCGCCGACTCCGTGGAAAACGCCATGAGCGTCGTCAGGGACGAGGGCGTGCAAATTCCGGCACCGGCGCCATCCGTGGCTGAATGGCCGCTGGTGGGCAATCAGGTGTTTGCACTCTGGCAGCAAGCGGCCACCGATCTTCCCGGGCTCACGGCCAAATACATACCGCAAATCAAGGGTCTCAGCCTCGGCTTGCTGGGCAAGTTGGCCGGTGTCGGCATGGGTTTCCTGACCTTCATTTTCGCGCTGATCATCGCCGGGATTTTCATGGCCTATGGTGAGGCCGGCAGCCGCTCGGCGGTGCAGATTGCCTCGCGAATCAGTGGGCCGGAAAAGGGCGCAAGTGTCGCCGCCTTGTGCACCGCGACCATCCGCGCCGTGGCGCTCGGCGTAGTCGGTATCGCTTTCATACAAATGTTGCTGGTGGGGCTCGGCTTTGTGTTGAAGGGCGTTCCCGGCGCCGGCCTGCTGGCACTGGCGATCCTGTTGCTGGGCATCATGCAATTGCCCGCGACACTGATTACCGTGCCGGTGATTGCCTATGTCTTCGCAACGGAAGGTCCCAACACCATCACCATTGTGTTTGCCATTTACGTGTTCGTGGCCGGTCTGGTGGACAACGTGCTCAAGCCGTTGCTGCTGGGCCGCGGCGTCGATGTGCCGATGCCGGTGGTGCTGATCGGCGCCCTCGGCGGCATGGTCACCAGTGGGATTATCGGTTTGTTCATCGGCCCGGTGGTGCTTGCGGTGGGTTACCAATTGTTCTGGCAGTGGGTGCTGGACCGACCATCGGTGCAATGAAGTCCGGTGACAGCACTGCACGGCATGCAAATCAGCCGGTCGGCTCAGCCGTACAACTCATACCCGCTGAGCCCGGCTTCTGGAACAACGCGGTATTGCCGTCCTGCCGGAAGCTGTAGCTGCCCTGGAAATCCTTGCCGATGTATTGGGTGCCGAAATCACTCGGTACCTGGTTCAGCGTGATCGCACTTTTCGCCCACGTCAGGTAAACGACACCCGGTTGCGTGGTAAAGAACGTGGCGGCCAGCAGCGCGTTCAGCCCGGCGCAGCGAAACGCCAAGGGGCCTTCGGTGAGTCTGTTGGGGTCTTTGGTCCTGACGATTGCCGAGCCTTGGCGCAACTGGTGCGCGCGCTTGGCATAACTTCGGATCGTGCACGCCTTGATGTCTGCCTGCGAAGCGCACTGATTGCGCTCCTCGACCCAGAATTGCTGGTCGATCAGGACTTTATCCGGGAGCGGTACCGAGTGTTGATCCGTGAGCGCCAGGCGATAGAGACGCATCAGTTCAATATCCATCTGCGCCAGTTGCGAGTCGCGACAGATCAGTTTTTCGACCGAAGCCGTCGCCGTGGCGCAGTCGTAGCTGGTGGTGAAGGACGCAGCGATGGCACAGGTGCTCGTCGCCATGCCGATGCTGGCAGCGAACACAGTGGTGAAAAAGGCTGTGACCGTTTTCATGTAGGTGTCACCCGGATCACCGTAATGCTGTGGGACCTATCGATCCTTTGAATAGTCATTCGTTCGCGTTGGGTGTATCGCAGTGTAAGTCAGTGTTCAGAACTTGCCACGTTGACTGACGGCTGGGTGGCAGAAGGCGCTGGCGCAAACACCATGCTAGCTTTTACGGAGCGGGTCCGCGGCAGAGCGGTGATCATTGGCCTGAGCTGGAGATTCCAGATGCTGTCCTTGTTCTCTGAACGTCCATTGATCTTCGGTCTGGGCTTGATCCTGATCGATATGGTGATGTGGCGTGTCGTCGGTTCCCACCGGTACACCTGGAAAGTGCTCGCGCGGCTGGTCATTTTTTCGTTGTACAGCGCGCTGTTGTTCCATGAAGGCTTGAGTCCATGGGAGCCGGCGCCCGCGATCGATGACGCACCGCTGCAATTTGCGCACACGGTGCTGCAGATCATGTGGTGGTTGTTCGGCGCGCGCACCCTCACGGTGATGATCGGCGCCGTGATGATGTATCGGGTAGGGCACACCGGGCGCCTACTCCAGGACTTGCTCGGTGCGGTGATTTTCCTGGTCGCGGTCATCGCCGCCCTGGCTTATGTGCTCAATTTGCCGGTCAAGGGGGTTCTGGCGACGTCCGGTGCCTTGGCGATCATTGTCGGTCTGGCCTTGCAAAGCACGCTTAGCGATGTGTTTTCCGGAATCGTCCTGAACACCACCAAGCCCTATCAAATCGATGACTGGATCGCCATAGACGGCACCGAAGGGCGGGTGACCGATATCGATTGGCGCGCCACGTTCCTGCAAACGTCCCAGGGCAGCATGATCGTGATCCCCAACTCGATGGCGGCCAAGGCCAAGATCACCAACTTCAGCCGACCCAGCGATATGTTCGGGGTCTCGATCAGTTTGCTCATCAGCCCGCTTGTGCGCCCGAACCGGGTGTTCGATGCGCTTGAAAGGGCATCCCAGGGCTGCCGCATTCTGCTGACCAAACCGGCCCCCAAAGTGACGATCAAAAGCACTGGTGGCAATGGCGTGGAATACGAAGTCAGTGGTTTCGTGGTGTCGATGGATCAGAAACGCACCGTACGCAATCAGCTGTACGATCTGGCGTATCGGCACTTGCAGGCGGCCGGGATCAACTGGTTGTCGACGGTTGAATCGAGCCTACCCCCGGCGCAGTCAAAACAACGCTCGCTGCTGGACAACACGAGTATTTTCGCGACCACGTTGAGTGAGGAAGAGAAGGATGACGTCAGCCAGAACATGACCCGGCAAATCTTTGAGCCGGGCGAAGTCATTTTGCCGGCCGGACAGGTCAGCGAACACCTGTACATTATCGAATCGGGGGTGGTGACGGTGGCTTTGAGCCGTGCAGGCGTCAAGTTCGAAGCCGGGCGCATGGGGCCGGGCGAGGTGATTGGCGAAGGCGGGATCGTCTCGGGTACGGCGTTGCCGGCGGAGTTCACTGCCCTGACGTTTTGCCATCTGTACCGGATCGAGAAAGAGTTCTTCAGGCCGTGCGTGGAAGCCCGCCATGATATCGGCGTTGCAATGAAGGCGTTGTTGGAATTCCGTCTGCAAATTGCCAGGACGATGACGCAGGAAGAAGCGAAGATCATTGAGAAAAAGGGTTTTCTGCAGTGGCTGCGCAGCCGGATGTAATCGGCAAAGTGCTCGGCTCTTCGGTTCCATTTACCGGAAAACCAACAGTCGCGATTCCTTTCCTGACTTTAGCCCCCCATACCGGGGGGCAAGTTCGACGTGCGGGCTCTGCTAGCGTACTCGCCATGCTTCGCGCATCGCGGGCGATTGCAGCCCCTTTGTCAGCTCACGACGAACTAGGAAAAAAACACATGCTGTCAGGCATCAAAATCGTGGAAATCTGTGGCATCGGCCCGGGGCCGTTCTGTGCCATGCACCTGGCCGATCTGGGCGCGGATGTCATCGCCGTGGAGCGTGCCGGGTCAGTCTCGGTAACCGGTGCAGCCAACGTCCCGACCAATCCACTCAACAGAGGCAAGCGATCGGTAGTGGCCGATCTGAAAAGCCCCGAAGGGCGCGAAGCGGTCCTGAAGCTCATCGAGAGCGCCGACGTCGTGATCGAAGGCATGCGCCCCGGTGTCATGGAGCGACTTGGCCTCGGTCCGCAGGAATGTCAGGCACGCAATCCGCGATTGGTCTACGGACGCATGACCGGCTGGGGCCAGAACGGCCCCTTGGCCAGCGCCGCCGGTCACGACAACAACTACATCGCGCTCTCGGGTGCGCTATACCACTGCGGCACCGCCGGCGAAGCACCTTCATCACCGATCACTCTGATTGGCGACATCGGCGGTGGTGCGCTGTACCTCGCTGTTGGTGTGCTGGCCGGTGTTCTCAGTGCGCGACAGACTGGCAAAGGCACCGTCGTCGATGCCGCCATCGTCGACGGCTCGGCGCACATGATGCAATTGATGATGTCACTGACCCGCCGTGGTCTGCTCAATGAGCAGCGCGGCAAGAGCGTCCACGATGGTTCGCACTTCTACGCCACTTATCGCTGCGCCGATGACCAGTACGTGGCGCTGGGGTCGATGGAGCCGCAGTTCTACGCGCTGCTGCTGCAAAAACTGGGTTTGCAGGACGATCCGCGTTTCGCCAGACAATTGGATGTGAACCGTTGGGAAGAGCTGCGTGGGCTGCTGGCCGATACGTTTGCCAGCCAGCCACGCGCGCACTGGTGCGATCTGCTCGAAGGCACCGATGCGTGCTTTGCCCCAGTGCTGAGTCCGCGTGAGGCCTCGCAACATCCGCATATGGTGGAGCGAGGCGTGTACTTCGAGCGCGACGGCATGCTGCAAACCAGTCCCGCGCCGCGGTTCGATGGCCAGGTCACGACGCCGGGGGCGATTCCCACACGCGGCGCGCACACGGCCCAGGTCATGGCGGTCCTCGACGGCAATGATTTCGCCGCTGTCTGGCAGTCGAAAGAAATAGTCAGCGAGTGATATCGATGGCGGGTATTACCGGGCCAGACACTGGGCCAGGAACGTCATGACAGCCTGCACCGATGCGGTATGACGAATATCGTTGTGAGTCACCAGCCATACTTCGCGCTCTAACGCGGGTCCGGAAATGGCGGCAGGTACCAGTGAATATTGTTCACCGAGAAAGTAGGGCAGTGCTGCAAGTCCGACACCTGCTTTCGCGGCCATGGCCTGAATGTTCAGGTCGTTGCTGCGTAGCAGGATTGGACGATCAGCGGCCTGTTTCAGCAGCCATGACTGCTGAGTGGTTTGCTCCATGCTCTCGTCATAAGCGATGAAGGTCAGTTGGTCGGCAGGTGTTCGATCCAGGTAGTCGGCAGAACCATATAAGGCAAACGCAATGGTCGCGACTTTTCGGGCAACAAAGTCGGGTTCTGTGGGGCGGCTCAAGCGAATGGCAACGTCCGCTTCCCGACGGGTGAGGGAGGCGCTGCCAAGGTTGCCCAACAATTGCAAAGACAGTTGAGGATGTTCCTGACGAAGTTTTCCCAGATGCGGCGCGATCAATGAGCAGGCCAGCGCGGGTGGTGCGCTGACGGTCACCTCACCGACGGCCCCGGCCTGGCCTGCCAGCGCACTACGCTCCACGGCGAAGGATTCGACTTCCATGCGCCTGCCCAGTTTGGCAATACGCTCACCGTCCGCCGTCAGCTCATAGGACCTGGGGCGACGGTCTACCAGTTTCAGGTTCAGTGAAGCTTCCAGTGCGCTGATTCGCCTCGCCACCGTCGCGTGATCGACCTTCAACTTGCGAGCGGCTGCGGATAACGATTGTTCTTGGGCAAACACCGAGAAGTAGCGCAGATCTTCCCAATCAAACATCACATAACTCCTTCGTCGAGTCAGGGTGACTGCCTGTCACGTGGCGATCATCAGTTCTGGGCGCTGCATGATTGAGCGAACTTGCGATAACTGATCCGTTTCAGGCTACCCGCGGTCGTACTGTAAGTCATATGCGCCTCGACCACCTGGCACGCTGGTGGATCAGGTTCATCCATTGCGACCACGTGGGCCACGTCGAGATTCATCGAGTAGCTATAAGGGGTAACGGGCGGTTGTACGCTGCCCTGATCTGCATAAGCAAACGCGCTGACGCTTGCGATCAGAAGTGTGCCAAGGGCGGTTATGAATTTCATGATGTTTCTCCAGAGTTAATCAATATCGCCAACCAGGTTGGGTGGCTTGTGATCAGCCTGATGAAACATCCCTATGCTTGAAATTCCCCGGTCACGCACACGTTCTATGCAATTTTGCACAAGCGCAACGTTACTTACGCCTTGGCCGTCGCCATTTGTGCTGATGCTGTGTTAGCACTCGATGGCATTGCTCAGCCCAGCTCTCTCAGGAATGCCAGCGCGAATACAACTGCTATGCCTAGCACCGGCACCATGAAGAGTTGATAGAACAGTCTACTGCGCTCGGTTTCTTCTTGAACGCCTGCAAGCGCCATGGCACCCGCCGAAGAGAATGGTGAAAACCCGGTCATGATTGCGCAGGAAGTAATGACGGAAAATAGCACCGTTGGACTCACGCCGGTCTGTACGGCCAAACCAGGCACAATGGGATACAACGTTGGCATGACTACACCCAGCGTACTTGAGAAAAAGCTCATGACTCCCGCGCAGACTCCGGTGGCGTAAACCACAGAATTGACTCCGACATGCAATCCCAGCCAGTGAGCCAAGGCATCGATGGTGCCCGCTCGCGTTGCCACGGAAATGAGCATCCCCATGCCACACAGCAATATGATGATCGACCACGGCACCTTGGCCAGGGCGCTGCGTTCATCTCCAATTTTGCAAATCAGCGCCAGGACCACACCCAGTAAAGAGATGAATGTCGGGTCTGCTGCTGAACTGATACTTACCAGTAACGCTTGTCCAGGCATGATCGCAGCCAGTAGGCTGGGTACGATGACCAGACCCAACATGACGAGCACCAGAATTACCGTTTTGCGCTGCACATCGTCTAAAGGGGGCGGAGCATCCGCCACCAGGCATTTGGTCTTGTAGCCTTGCAGCAACAAGTAGGCAGCCAAAAAGAGCACGGTCTGGACGATGAGTGAATCCAGCAACAATTGGTGTGTAAAGAGTCCCGCGGTAAGGGTGTCGAAACCCATTTGTTCAAAGATCCCCTGAGTTACGCGACCACCAAGGCTGATGCTGTTGAAAGTGGTGGCCATGCCGCCGCATACGACAATTACAGCACCTAGCAGTCGGCTCATGCCGGTCTTGCTCGCGATTGCCATCACCAGTGGAGAGAGAAAAACAAATACAGCGTAGTGTCCTGGACCCACGCCAGAAACCAGCATCACCAGTCCATACAAGGCAAAAGGAATCGCGGCCGGACGGTTGCGTGTCGCATAGACCACCCGATTCGCTATTTGCTCAAGTGTGCCGTTCGCGATAGCGAAACCGAAAAAGAACGTGACCCCAAAGATGATTAGGAACAGTTTGGTAGGCCAGAGTGAGATCAGTTCGCTCAGCGACGTACCGGGGATGGAAACGCTGAGTAGATAGGCGAATACGATCGCCAGTAATCCAGTGTTGATGTCAAGCCAGTAGCCGACACCGATGGATGCCAGGATCGCCAATAAAATCAATAGGGTCAGCATCGTAACTTCCTCTTTTTATTCTTGTTATAGACCGGAGCCGATCGGCTCCGGGGAGGAGCGAGTACTCAGTGATGAGGCAGGAAACGCGGGACATCTACGCCTTGCTTCCAACCCAGCAGTGCATCAGCCGCGGCGTCGGCGAACTGCGCATACATCTCATCAGTCGGCCAGCCTAGATGGGACGTCAGGATGACATTCGACAGACCCGTCAAGGCGTGCCCTTGAGGCAAAGGCTCCTGATCGAACACGTCCAGTGCGGCACCCGCAATACGACGTTCCTGAAGGGTTTGCACCAACGCGGCTTCATCGATAATCGGGCCGCGGGCCGTGTTGACGATGTAGGCTGATGGCTTCATCAAGGCCAGGCGCCGTGCGTCAATCAGCCCTCGGGATTCGGGGGCCAGCGTGGCATGAACGGAGACGATGTCGGACTGCCTCATCAGATCATCCAGCTCCAGTGCCGTGGCACCCATCGCCGCAGCGTCTTGCGCTGTCAGCCTCGGCCCCCACGCTACGACATTCATGCCGAACACTTGGGCTACCTGTGTGACGTAACGACCGATATTGCCCATGCCCACGATGCCCAGCGTTTTCCCGCGCAGCACGCGCGTCATTGGCGTTGGCCATTCACCGCGTTTGACGGCGCTGTCGACCCATGGGATTTCTCTCATCAACGCCATCATCAAGCCAAAGGTGAATTCACCCGCGCTGGTGCAGAAACCCCCAGTGGCCTTGGCAATCACGATACCCAGCCTTTGCGCCGCTTCCAGATCGATGTGATAAGCATGATTGCCTGTTTGGGCGATGATGCGCAGTTCCGGGACTTGTTCCATGAACTCGGCGGTGAACAAGGTTCGCTCACGATTGGCGATGACCGCATCAAAACCTTTCAAGTCTTCTGGACCGTCAAGCGGCCCGGTGAAGATTTTGACCTGGGCGTGTTCACGCAGCCGACGGATGCCTGAGGTGTTTTCGTAGGCATGGTGAATATCGTTAAGGACGGCAATACGCATCTTTATTTTCCTGTAGTTTTTTGATCAAACCGAACAGTGATCAGTGTCCCAACTTATTCAGCTTGCCCATTGCGGGCAACCGAGTTTTTAGCCACTTTCGGTTTACAAAAAATCAAGGAATGCGTGGAGGTTATTTGATTTCCAGCCGCTTGAATCTCGACGCCAGTGTCGTGGGCTTGATCCCCAGTAACTCGGCGGCGCCACCCTTGCCGAACAACTTTCCATCCGAGGCTTTGAGTGCGGCTTGCATGTTGCAACGCTCAAGCTCGCGAATCTGCGCGTCAGTCAGAATCTCGGTCAACGTGGAGGGTTGCACGATCACCGAAGTGATCGGTTTTGGTTCGTCGGGCAGGTCCAGATTCAAGTCCGCGCCGTTCGAGGTGATCAACGCGCGTTCAATGACATTTTGCAGCTCGCGAATATTTCCCGGCCATGAATAGCGTTGCAGCCGCTCGATGTCGCTGTTGCGCAGACGCCGCCCCGGCATATTCAGGCGCTTGCCCGTCTGTTTGAGAAAGTGCGCGGCCAGCGGCGCAATATCCATCGGCCGTTCGCGCAGTGCCGGCGACTGGATAGGAAAAACGTTGAGCCGGAAATACAGGTCTTCGCGAAAGTTTTTCGCGGCGACTTCCTGTCGAAGATCCCGGTTGGTCGCGGCAATGATCCGCACATCGACCTTGCGGGTGCGTTCTTCACCGACCCGTTCGAACTGGCCTTCCTGCAACACCCGAAGCAATTTGCTTTGCAGCTCCAAAGGGATTTCGCCGATTTCGTCGAGAAACAAAGTGCCGCCATCCGCCAGTTCAAAGCGTCCGACGCGGTCCCGCACGGCGCCGGTAAAGGCGCCCCGAATGTGCCCGAAAAACTCGCTTTCAAACAATTCGGCCGGAATCGCCGCGCAGTTGACGCGAATCAGCGGGCTGGCATTGCGCCGGCTGGCTTGATGGATTGCGCGGGCGATCAGTTCCTTGCCGGTCCCCGATTCGCCGTTGATCAGCACGCTGGCATCGGTGGGGGCGACCACGTCGATCTGTTTGATGATTTTTTTGATCGGCTCGCTCTGGCCGACGATTTCGCGGAAGTTGTGCTCGATGTGAATCTCTTCCTGCAAGTACGCGTTTTGCTCTTCCAGCCGATCCTTGAGCACCTTGAGTTCTTCCAGGGCGCTTTGCAGTTGGTTTTCAGTGCTGCGCCGTTCGGTGATGTCGCGAAACACCACCACAGCACCCACAATGCGGCCATCGGAAATCACCGGCGTGCTGGTGAATTCCACCGGAAACGAACTGCCGTCACGACGCCAGAACACCTCCTGACGGCCTTCATGCACCACGCCGTCGCGCACAGCTTTGTAGATCGGGCACTCATCGACCGGGTAATGGCTGCCATCGGCGTGGGTGTGGTGGTGGATGCGATGGATATTCTTGCCGATCATGTCCTGCGGTTCCCAACCCAGCATGCGCGCGCCGGCCGGGTTGACGAAGGTGGCCAGACCGTCGCTGTTGATGCTGTAGATGCCGTCACCGACCGAACTGAGCAAGAGCTGGTTGTCGCGTTCGGTTTCCTGGAACAGGTTGAGAATGTTGCGCCATTCGATCAGCCCACCGCGCATGGTGCGCTCGGTGTGGGCCTGGTCGCGCTGATACTTCTCATGGCTCAGCTCGCGCAGCACCAGGATCAGCTGTTGCTCACCCTTGATCTGAAGGATTGTGGCGGAGATTTCCAGCTCGATGCGTTCGCCGCTTTTGCAGTTGCAACTCAGTTCTTCGCTCCAGCCGCGACCTTTGTCCATGACCGCTTGCGTGAACACAATCAGGTCCGCGAGCTGATGGCCGAACAGCTTGCTCACCGGCAGTTCCAGCAACTCCTGACGGGGATAGCCGAGCAACTTGCAGGCGGCGATGTTCAGATCGCCCAGCCGATCGGTAAACGGATTGAGCAGCACGATGGCTTCGGCGCAATGCTCGAACACCATGTGCCGCGACGAATACGCCAGATCGGCCCAACCGGTTAAAGAGTCTGCTTCGTTCATGACTACGAAATCTCGTGAATGAGCGCTACGAATAATCGTATTTCTACGGGAATACGTGATTCGCCGATAGCAGCAGAAACTTCAAATAAAACCGGATCAGATCGCCATTTCCAGCCAAATCAACCACTTACTTATGCGCAAAAAATAATTTTGTTTCCTGGCACGGCGTTCGCTCTATCTCCTGCAACCCGGCAGCCACACAGGCTGGCGTTCAAGCACGAAGAAACTGGAGAGCAACACTATGCCAACCGTGGACATCCCCCATTACAAAGACGGCGACTTCCTGGTCAATTACGAAGAGAAAGTCTTCGAGGACGTCAAAGCCGAACCCGGCGAAAAAGTCCTCATCACCTTTCACACCATCGCCTTCGAGGGCTCCATTGGCCTGGTCAACATGCTTCAGGCCAAGCGCCTGCTGCGCAAAGGCTTTGAAACCAAAATCCTGCTGTACGGCCCAGGCGTGCAACTTGGGGTACAGCGCGGTTTCCCGACCCTGGGAGCAGAAGCGTTTCCCGGTCACCTGGCGGTGAACAAGCAACTCATGCAGTTCATGGAGGAGGGGGGCGAGGTGTACGCCTGCCGCTTTGCCCTGCAAGCCTTGTACGGCCAGACCGAAAAAGCCCTGATCGAAGGCATCCGCCCGATCAACCCGCTGGACGTGATGGACCTGCGCCTGCTGATGCGCCGTGAGGGCGCGATGATCATCGATACCTGGACTGCCTGATTTCGCTGGTTCTACAGGGTCACTCAAACCCTGTAGGAGCATGGCTTGCCCGCGATTGCGCCCTTGAAATCGCTATCGCGGGCAAGCCTTGCTCCTACACGTCGGGTTTTGGCGATAGAGATTTTTAAATACCGGAGATCAGGACCGAACATGGCCATCATTCGCGCAGCCGCCGTACAAATCAGCCCGGTGCTTTACAGCCGCGAAGGCACCGTCGACAAGGTCTGCCAGCAGATCATCGCCCTCGGTCGACAAGGCGTGCAGTTCGCCGTTTTCCCGGAAACGGTGGTGCCGTACTACCCGTATTTTTCCTTCGTGCAGCCGGCATTCGCGATGGGCGCACAGCACCTCAAATTGCTCGATCAATCCGTTACCGTTCCGTCCGCCGCCACCCAGGCCATTGGCGAGGCGTGCAAGCAAGCGGGCATGGTGGTTTCGATTGGCGTCAATGAACGCGATGGCGGCACGATCTACAACGCGCAATTACTCTTCGATGCCGACGGCAGCCTGATTCAGCATCGCCGCAAAATCACCCCGACCTATCACGAACGCATGGTCTGGGGGCAGGGCGACGGTTCCGGGCTGCGCGCCATCGACAGCGCTGTCGGGCGTATCGGTTCGCTGGCGTGCTGGGAACATTACAACCCGCTGGCCCGTTACGCCTTGATGGCGGACGGCGAGCAAATACATGCCGCGATGTTTCCGGGTTCCCTGGTGGGAGACATTTTCGCCGAGCAGATCGAAGTCACCATCCGCCATCACGCCCTCGAATCCGGCTGTTTTGTGGTCAACGCCACCGCGTGGCTGGACGCCGATCAACAGGGCCAGATCATGCGGGACACTGGCTGTGGCCTTGGCCCGATCTCGGGCGGCTGCTTCAGCGCCATCGTGTCGCCCGAAGGCAAGTTACTCGGCGAGCCGTTGCGTTCCGGAGAAGGCGCGGTGATCGCCGACCTTGATCTGGCCTTGATCGACAAGCGCAAACGGATGATGGATTCGGTCGGGCATTACAGTCGTCCAGAACTGCTCAGCCTGCTGATCGACCGTACGCCCGCCGCGCATGTGCATGAACGCAGGCCGCAGCTTGCAACGGTTACGCCCGAGGAGTTCGATCATGCAAACCAATGAGTTGCTGGCCGAGCTGCAATGTCATGGCGTGCGCTGGCCCGCTGCGCAGAACGGCCTGTCCCGGCAGGGTGGCGCGGGACCGTCCGACCACAAGGCGCTGAGTTTCGGCAGCCGGACGATGATGGTGCCGATCCTCAATCAGGCCTCGCAGGATTCGCCCTATCAAGCGCAACCCAGCGCCGATGGCAGCCAGGCGCTGATCTTTCGCGAAGGCTTGCAGGTCGGCCAGGTGCAAATGCCCGGTGTACCGAAGTTCTACGGGCTGAGCACCGCCGACGGCATTCCCTATTGGAAAATCGCCACGCTGCACAGCAGTGATGTGCTCGCGACCACGGTGTTGCAGCACTGCATCCGTTTCAACGATCGCGGCAGCTCTTGCCAGTTTTGCGCCATCGGCCAGTCGCTGGCGGCGGGCAAAACCATCGCCCGCAAACGTCCGCAACAACTGGCGGAAGTGGCGAAAGCCGCGGTGGAACTTGATGGCGTCAAGCACATGGTGATGACCACCGGCACGCCACAAACCCCGGATCGCGGCGCGGCGATTTTGTGTGAATCCGCCGCCGCGGTGACCGCTGCGGTCGACCTGCCGATTCAGGCCCAGTGCGAGCCGCCGGATGACGATCGCTGGTTCCAGCGTCTGGCCGACAGCGGCGTGGTCTCGCTGGGTATGCACCTTGAAGCGGTCACCGATGAAGTGCGCCAACGCATCATGCCCGGCAAGGCCGAAGTGCCGCTGAGCCGTTACTTCGAGGCATTTAGCGCAGCGGTCGAGGTGTTCGGTCGAGGCCAGGTTAGTACCTACATTCTTGCCGGCCTGGGCGACAGCGAAGCGGCGATCAGTGCGATGAGCGAGCGTTTGTGTGCGCTGGGGGTGTACCCGTTCGTGGTGCCCTTCGTGCCCATCGACGGCACGCCGTTGGCCCATCACCCCAAACCCGACAGCGCGATGATGGCCCGCTTGTATCCGCAGATCGGCGCGAGCCTGCGTCGTCACGGTTTGCACTCCGATCAGATCAACGCCGGTTGCGCCAAATGCGGCGCGTGCTCGGCCCTGAAAAGCTACGAATAAGCCGGAGAACACCCATGCCCAATCTCGCCTTTGCTTTGGTCGACAGCACGTTTGAACCGTTTCGTGCGGGTGAATTGCTGGTCAAGCCCGCCAGTGAACACTGGGAGAAACAGGCCTATTTCGCCCTGCGGCGCTCGGTGTTTTCCGATGAGCAACAACTGCTGGCGCAGGACAAGGACCGCCATGATTTTCAGGCGATTGCCATCGTCGCCCTGGCCGGTAATTGCGGGATCTCCGATCAGGTGGTCGGCGCGGTGCGCATCTATCAGCCCGAGCCGGGGCTGTGGTTCGGCGGGCGCTTGTGCGTGGCCCCGGCGTATCGACGCCACAGCATGATTGGCAAGGCGCTGGTCAACGAAGCGGTGTCGCGTGCCAAGGAACTCGGCTGCGAAGTGTTCCGCGCCACGGTGCAGGCGCAAAACGAAATGTACTTTCATGCCTTGCGCTGGCAAACCCTGGAGCAACTGGAGTTGCTCGGCCAGCCTCATTGCCTGATGCAGGCGGATTTACCCAGCTACCCACTGATGCCGCGTCAGGTGTCGTTGCGCGCGTTGAAGGTGGCTCGTCATGACTGAGGTCATTGATTTGGCGGCGCTGCTTGAGACGTTGCGCAGCACTCGCGCCATGCACTCGAAACAGGCGATCCAACAGCCAGCGGCGCTGATCGGCGGTGCAAATCCGGCACTGACCCGCGAGCAGCTTTATGCCTTGCCCGGCGATGACACGGCGGCGATAGGCTGCGGCGACCATTTTCAGTTGCTGGCCATCGAGGGCATGTTGCCGGCCTTTGTTGAAGCATCGCCGTGGTTTGCCGGGTGGTCGGCGGTCATGGCCAACGTCAGCGACATCAGCGCCATGGGTGGACGGGCGACGGCGGTGGTCAACGCGTATTGGCATCACGACAACGCGGCCGCGCAGCAATTGCTCGCGGGCATTCGCGCTGCGTGCGAAGCGTATGGCTTGTTGCTCGCCGGTGGGCACACCAGCCTGACGACGGGGAACCCGACCGCGCTGGCCGTGGCGATTACCGGCGTCGCGCAAAATCTGCTGTCGACCTTGCATGTCGCGCCCGGTCAGGTCATCGCGATGGCGGTGGACCTTGATGGGCATTGGCATGCCGACAGCACCTATTGGAAAGCCTTCGAAGGTGTGCCTGCCGAACGCCTGCGCAGCAAGCTCGACGTACTGCCGCGCCTGGCAGACGCGCGACTGCTGCATGCGGCCAAAGACATCAGCAACGCCGGGGTCCTCGGCAGCCTGTTGATGCTGCTGGAAACCACTGGCTGCGGCGCGACCATCGATTTGGCGGCAGTGCCGTGTCCGCCGGACGCCGACCTGTTTCGCTGGCTGCAGGTGTTCCCCAGTTATGGCTTCTTGATGACGCTGGACGAACGCGACTGGCCGCAAGTGCAGACCGCATTCGCCTTCGAAGGCGTGCGCTGTGAGCGAGTCGGCCAGGTCAATGCCAGCGGCGCGTTGAATGTGCAACTCGGTGAACAGCGCGGCGAATTCTGGAACCTGCGCGAGCAGGCGTTCACCGGTTTCAGCTATCCCCATCTCGACCTGAGCCCCTTAAACCGCAAACAACAGGAGCACTGACATGCCCGCCGTCAATTTCAAAATCCGTTGGCCGAATGGCCAGGAAGCGAACGGTTATTCGCCCTCGACCGTGATTTTCAACTACCTGGAGGAGGGCGCCAGTTACCCGCTGCCGGACTTTCTGCAACGCCTTGAGAGCGCTTTGAACAACGCCTCGGAGCGGGTCAAGCAGGTCAAGGGTTTCTATTGCAGCTCCGCCATGGACACGTTGAGTTCACTCAAGGGCCAGGCCAGTTATCTGGTCGAGCCAGACCACGCGGCGGGGCAAGTGAACATTCTCAGCCTGCGTACCGAAGGCGCGGGGCAGGTGTTCGGCGCAGGCTGGAGTTCATTTTGATACATCGTTTTTTTCATTCGACCCTTTTCATTACCGAGTACCGGAGTGCCCCATGACCAGCCCACTCACCACAATCAAACCTCCACACCACAGCGTGATCGTCGTTGGCGGCGGGCAGGCCGGGCTATCCGCCAGCTACTACCTGCAACAGCAGGGTATCGACCACCTGATCCTGGAAAAACACCGATTGACCCACACCTGGCGCGATCAGCGCTGGGACGCCTTCAGTCTGGTGACGCCCAACTGGCAGTGCGCTTTGCCGGGTTACACCTATACCGAGGATTTCAAAGGCAGCGATCCCCACGGGTTCATGAAGAAGGATGAGATCAACCAATACCTGGCCGGCTTCGTCAAATCGGTGAATGCCCCGGCCCGTGAAGGTGTCACGGTTCAGCGCGTGGTGCCCGGTAGCCCCGGTGGTTTCGAGGTGCACACTTCGCAAGGCGAATTCACGGCCGATCAAGTGATTGTCGCATCGGGCGGCTATCACACGCCGATCATCCCGCGCCTGGCCGAACGCCTGCCTGCCGGCATTCAGCAGATTCACTCCGAGCAATATCGCAATCCGCAGGCCTTGCCCGCCGGCAATGTGTTGGTGGTCGGTTCGGGGCAATCGGGCGCGCAAATTGCCGAGGACCTGCACCTGGCCGGGCGCAAGGTGTACCTGGCAGTAGGTGATGCGCCACGGTGCGCGCGGTTTTACCGTGGCAAGGATGTGGTCGATTGGCTGGCGCAAATGGGTTACTACGAGATTGGCGTCGACAGCCATCCGCTGCGTGAAGGTGTGCGCGATAACACCAATCACTACGTCACCGGTCGCGATGGTGGGCGTGATATTGACCTGCGCAGCTTTGCCCGCGAAGGCATGGAGTTATACGGTCGCCTGGAAGGTTTGCAGGGCACTCGCCTGCAGTTTGCCAGCAACCTTGGCGAAAGCCTGGACAGTGCCGATGCGGTCTATAACCGCATCAATGCGTCAATCGACAAGTACATCGAACAGCACTCGATTGATGCCCCGACCGGAGCGTGTTACCAGCCGAGCTGGACGCCCGCTCAGGAGCGCAGCGAACTGGACCTGGAGAGCGAAGGCATCACCAGCATCATCTGGTGCATCGGCTTCAGCCCGGACTTTAGCTGGGTCGATGCGCCGGTCTTCAACGGGCGCGGTCACCCCGGCCACCAACGCGGGATCACGGCGCAGCCTGGTTTGTATTTCCTCGGCCTGCCGTGGCTGTACACGTGGGGCTCGGGGCGTTTCTCCGGCGTGGCGCGGGATGCGGAGTTTCTCGTGCAGCACATTGTCGACGGCGCGCAGGAGAGCGCAGCGCGCCGCCGGCGTTCGGCGGCAGGCTAAGTATCAACGGGCGTCTTGCGTCACTTCGCGGATCTTTTTCACTTGCCCGGCTCATCCGTCAGACGATGGATGCCGGGTGCTTGCTCAATGGCGTGACTTCCAGCGCCATGAATGGGAACAAGGGCAGGGTGCTGAGGATCTCGTGAAGCTCGTCGTTACTGTCGACATCGAAAATGCTGACGTTTGCCCACTTGCCAGCCATCCGCCACAGATGAAGCCATTTCCCTTGGCGTTGAAGGTTCTGCGCTAGCTTCATCTCCGCTGCGCTGAGGTTTCTTATTTTTTCCTGATCGGCGTCGTGGGGAATGTGGATCTGCATCGTTACTTGAAACAGCATACGTGTCTCCTGTTTATCAAAGGCGACTATGCGCCTGCGTGGCTTCATTACAGGAGCGGGCAATTAAAAGTTCAACTGACTTTTTGTGGAATGAGAATTGAGAAAAAGCCAATCGTAACTTCAAGTATTCAAAAAAGTGCTTGTGAATTTCTGCACATCAGCTCCGCATTTTCGGCCGTATGTAGGCTAAAGAGCAGTCTGTATGCTCGCCTCACTACGGGAATTCATGCGGAGTACCAACAATGACTACTGAAGCGAGAGTCGATAATACACTTGGCGTGATGCGAGCAGCCTGGGTCATCACAGCCATTTTTATACTGTCCAACGCAGCAACGCCGTTATATGGCTTCTGGCAGGATAAATTGGGATTTGCGTCAGGAATACTGACCGTCATTTTCGGTTGTTACATTCTCGGTTTGTTAATGACGCTAGTTGTTGCCGGGCAACTCTCTGATCACTATGGGCGCAAGGCGATGCTGCTGCCGGGCATTGTGATTGCCATCTTGGCCGCGCTGCTATTTGAAGCGGCAGACAGTGTATTTGTCTTGATGCTTGCACGCTTTTTAACAGGCCTTTCAGTGGGGATTGTTGTTTCGGCGGGAATGGCCAATGTCGTTGAGCAGACCTCGTCGCATCGCCGGCAATTTGCTTCGTTAATGGCCTCTGTCGCCATGGTGGCGGGCGCTGGATCGGGGCCGCTCTTAGCGGGGCTGATCGCCCACTACTATGCGGACCCGATCCGCCTGGTGTTCAGCGCTGAAATCCTGCTGTTGCTGCTTGCGCTGGTCACTGTTCTTCGCCAGCCACACCGCAAGCTAGGCACAGGTGCATTTCGTCCCAAGTTTCCTTCTATTCCAAAGCAGAGCATCGGCATTGTATTGCTGGGGATCACCTTTTTCGGGCCCGGCATAACGGCCACGTCTTTTGTACTCTCCTTGGGACCGAAGATGCTCGCGACACTGTTGCATACCAATCAGCCACTGCTGAGTGGGGTGATGGCGTTCTTTATGTTTCTTGTCGCAGTGCTCGTGCAATTCGCGATGAAGCCGTTCGGTGTTAAACGAATGTTTGCGTTGAGTGGGATTTCGACGATTGTCGGGATGATCAGCTTGTGGCTAGCGCTGCACTTCGGTTCTGCGGCTTGGCTTTTGGTAGGCGCTTTATTGGCGGGTGCCGGTCAAGGTCTGGGGCAATTGGGCGGGTTGACGCTGATTGCCGAAAACGTGTCGGCCAATCGCCGCGCTGAAGCGAACGCGATCTTCAATATCGGCGGATACATTCCAGCGGGCATCATTCCAGTCGCCACGGGTTATCTGATTGAGTTTTTTGGTCTGGAAATGGGCGTGACCGCGCTTGCCTCTTTCATTGCCGGCAGCGCTATTTTGGCGTTGGGCGGATTGGCGAAGACCAGGACGGTCTCCTGAGCGTCATGGCGCCACTGTCATGCTTAATCCTGACGCATGATTTAACCTATGAGCGATGACCGATGTTCATAAGCGGCTGTAATCCCGGATTCAGGGCAAAAAAACCGTATATCTATCGTTAAGTGAAGAATGAATCGTCCGCTGTTTGTTTCTCTAGATGGACCCAAGGGAGCCGGGAAAACCACATTGTTGGAGGCCGTTACGAAAGTACTGAGGGCAGACAACAAAAAAGTGATCCGGCTTTGCGAGAAAAAAAGCGATCCCTTTCGGGGGGAAACAATGACCCTCGTGAACCAACTCGCCAGAAATCCCACGCGGGAACTGGAGTTGGAGGTTTGTGAGCGCTTTGCTGATAGCCGTGCCTGGATCTCCCGGCACATCCTGACTAGACAGCCACCCGACAGCATCGTCTTGATCGATCGCTGGTATCCGTCGGATGCCGCGTTTCGGCGGATAGTCCCGTTTGCAGAGATTCTGCAGTTGAACCTTGATCGAAACGTGCAAGTGCCAGACCTGCATGTCGGGGTTGTCACCGACCCTGATATTTCATGGGCGAGGGCAGCGGCACGATCGCGTGGACTGAGCAGTACCGTGATGCATAAGCTGGAGGAACATGTCGCATGTACTAAGGCGTTCGAGCGAGCGGTTGCGGATCACGGCTGGGTTTTATGCCGTAATGAAGGAACGATCGAAGAGGCAACGAAGCAGGTGGTTTCTGAGATCTACAGAGTCCTTCGATGCCCTGTAGGCGAAGTTCGCCGGTCTTGATACGGTTGAATCCCTCTACAAGATTGATCACCCGTAGCGACTTTAACTTCGGCACTGACGTCCTGCGGAACACAGGAATAAACCGTCAGCCTTGAGATCAATCCAGATTCCGCGCCGAGTTGGTCAACCCACGAGAGCATTGCAACAGCGCCGGCGCAAGTTGCCGCTCGGCATTCGCTGAATCCTTGGTACCGCCTGCCACTGCCAACCCGCTTTTACAATCCAGCATTTCAGCTGCTGCAATGGTCGGGACGTTGGCGAAATGGATACGCTAAATCTCGCGACGCAGTTTCCCCGGCGCTTCCCCGTAAAACGCCTTGAATTTCTTGCTGAAAGCCGACTGCGACTGGTAACCGACCTGCACGGCAATATCGCTCAACCCTAGATGGGAGTGGCTCAGCAGATTGAACGCCAATTCCATCCGGACCTGAGTCAATACCGCCCAGGGTGATGCGCCCGCCACTCGTGCGAAGGCGCGCAGAAAGGTTGCCCGGGACATGCTTGCCATTTGCGCCAGCCCTTCAACGGTCCACTCGAATGCAGGGTCGGCCAACATTGCCTGCCACGCGCGTCCGAGGCGTTTATCGCTGAGCAAGGCGAGTGAACCGGTGGTCTGGCCATCGCTTGCCAGATGCGCTCGCAGGATCAAGGTGAACAACGCCTGGGATAGCGCGTCGAGCATGAATCTGGAGCAGACCTGATCACCATCCGCTTCGCCACGCAGCATCTCCACCAGCGCAGGCAACTGCCCACTGGCCGAGGGCGGGATGACCAGATACTCGGGTAGCGCGGCAAACAGCAGTGATGTGCGATTGAAGTGAAACCCGCCACAGAGCATGTCGAAATCGCGACTGGTCCCGCCAATTCGATGCATCGGTACGACACCACCTTCGCTAACGCTCGGCACGGTCGGCGCTACGGTTTTGCCTGGGCTGTGCATGACATGCGGCGCGCCTCGCGCAAGCAGCAGAATGTCCCCGGCCTTCATGGGAACGCGCTGGCCATCGGGAAAATCTACCCGGCACTCTCCGGCCAGCACGATGTGATAGGGCGCCCTGCCCAAGGCTTCCTGCGCATGCTCGCGTGCCCAATCCCCCTCGAATTGGCAGCGCAAATCCAGACTGCCGCGAACATTGGCCAAGCTGATGAGTTTATCGATTGAGTTCATTTTGAGTTTTTCGCAATAAAAGCTGAGCCGACCGAACAAATCCGAATCGCGCCCCTGGAGAAAACAGAGTGCGTCGAAACAGTACACTCAACCTGTTCACGTTGAGACGATCAAGCAACAACTTGAGCATGACGAACAAAAGCACCGTTCGCCAAATCCGCAGACTGGCTCCACATTCAATGTTCTGGAGAAGTCTCATGTTCACCTCATTTGCAACCTGGTTACGGTTCCTCAGCAAAGTGGATACCTTTGGCGCTTCGCTTATGCGACTGGCAATCGGCATCGTGTTCCTGTGGATTGGCGCACTCAAATTCGTCCCCTACGAGGCCGACAGCATCACACCGTTTGTCGCCAATAGCCCCTTCATGTCGTTCTTCTACGAGCACCCGCAAGAGTACAAGGCTCACCTGACACATGAAGGCGAACTGAACGCAGACAAGCGCGCCTGGCAGACAGCCAATAACACCTACGGGTTCTCGGCCGGGCTGGGCATTGTCGAACTCCTGATTGGCTTATTGGTGCTGTCCAATCCCATCAAACGACGCACCGGACTACTCGGTGGTGCATTGGCCTTCGGTACGCCATTGGTGACTTTGAGCTTTCTGATCACCACGCCAGAGGCTTGGGTCGGTGCGCTGGGCGACGCTCAGATCGGTTTTCCCTACCTGTCCGGAGGTGGTCGCCTGGTGCTTAAAGACGTATTGATGCTGGCAGGTTCGCTGACTGTGATGGCCGACTCCGCTCGTCATCTGCTGCGGGAAAGTCGTGCATGAGCCATCAACGCCTCGCTGGATTGTTTCACCCCGCACAATTAAGCCATGACATCCCTGCCGGTTCTCTAATTGCCCATAGATAGCGAGACTGAACGCAGAAGGCATTGACCCATTTCGGGCTAATGCAGAGTCCATCCAGGGAGTCCACACATGATTGATGTTGCTCATTCCTGCGACGGTAACCCTTGGTTGGAGGCTCCAGCCATGGCCCATAGCGAATACGAAGGTGGCTTTCTGCTGCCCCAACTGATGGGCGCACTGGCTAGCGAGTCCAGAGCGGCTCCTGTCACGCACAGATCCAATACGCATCAGAACAAGGTTTCGCTCTTGAAACGATGCGCCCCGATTTTGCGCGCATTGAAACTTCGTTTTTCTCCCCTTTAACGATGGTTGGCCACACCTGTGTTGTGCGACCTTGCAGAGAATTGAGATGACCTACGACTTTGAGTTATTTGTGATTGGTGCAGGCTCCGGCGGTGTCCGTGCCGCGCGTTTTGCCGCAGGATTCGGCGCGAAAGTGGCTGTTGCCGAAAGCCGCTACCTCGGTGGTACATGCGTGAATGTCGGTTGCGTGCCAAAGAAGCTGCTGGTCTACGGCTCGCATTTTGCCGACGACTTCGAACAGGCCGAGGGCTTTGGCTGGACGGCGGGCAAGGCGCATTTCGACTGGGAAAAACTGATCTCCAACAAGAACCGCGAGATCGAACGGCTCAACGGGATTTACCGCAAATTGCTGATCAACAGCGGCGTGACCTTGCTCGAAGGTCATGCACGGCTGACCGATGCCCATCACGTTGAAATCAACGGCCAACGTTACAGCGCAGAACGCATTCTGATTGCCACCGGCGGCTGGCCACAGGTTCCGGATATTCCAGGTCGTGAGCACGCGATCACTTCGAATGAAGCATTCTTTCTGAAACAACTGCCCAAGCGGGTATTGGTGGTTGGCGGTGGTTACATCGCCGTCGAATTTGCCGGCATTTTCAATGGCCTGGGTGCCGACACCAGCCTGCTGTATCGCGGTGATCTGTTCCTGCGCGGGTTTGATAAATCGGTTCGTACGCACCTTGTGGAAGAACTGACCAAACGCGGTCTGCAATTGCAGTTCAACACCGATATCGTGCAGATCGACAAACAGGCGGACGGCAGTCTGCTGGCAACACTCAACGACGGTCGTCAACTGGAGACCGACAGCATTTTCTACGCCACTGGCCGCCGCCCGATGCTCGACAATCTGGGCCTGGAAAACACCCGCGTCGCACTCAATGACAAGGGCTTCATCGACGTCAACGACAACTTCGAAACCCGCGAGCCATCGATTCTGGCATTGGGTGATGTGATTGGCCGGGTGCAACTGACGCCGGTCGCCACGGCGGAGGGCATGGCCGTCGCGCGTCGCTTGTTCAAACCCGAAGAATATCGTCCCGTGGATTACCGACACATTCCCACCGCGGTGTTTAGCCAGCCCAATATCGGCACCGTTGGACTGACGGAGGAACAGGCACTGGAGCATGGCCACAAAGTCGTGGTTTTCGAGAGCCGGTTCAAACCGATGAAACTGACCCTCACGGAGTCGTCCGAGCAGACGCTGATGAAGCTGGTGGTGGACGCTGCGACGGATCGAGTACTGGGCGCGCACATGGTCGGCCCCGACGCCGGAGACATCATTCAAGGGTTGGCCATCGCGCTGAAAGCGGGGGCCACCAAGCGCCTGTTCGATGAAACCATCGGTGTGCACCCGACCTCGGCAGAAGAGTTTGTGACGCTGCGTACGCCTGTCACCGGCAGATAACGGCAGACGGCTAATCTTCTTCCGTTGGTTCGATAGCCTCCAGGATCGATATACAATGCAGCGCATAAGCAGTGCCTATAGAGGAGAGTTCTTATGCTGCTACGCCATTTGCGCTATTTGTTGGCAGTCGCCGATAACGCCGGCTTCACCCGCGCCGCCGAGGCGTTGCATGTTTCCCAGCCCACCTTGTCGCAACAGATCCGGCAGCTGGAAGATACGCTTGGTGTAGTGCTGTTCGACCGCACGTCACGCACTGTCAAACCGACTGATGCAGGGCAGGCCTACATCGAATGTGCCCGTCGTGTATTGGTCGAGCTGGAGGCTGGCAAGCGTGCACTGCACGATGTGAAGGATCTGTCGCGCGGCACCCTGCGCCTGGCCATGACACCGACGTTCATGGCGTACCTGGTGGGACCGCTGATGCGCGACTACATGGCTCTCTATCCCAATATCCATCTGGAGATCCTTGAACTCTCCATGGCCGATATCGAAACCGGCCTGGCAGAGGACTCACTGGATATCGCCATTGCGTTTGACGAGGTGCGAAACCCGGACATCGAAACAATCCCGGCTTTTGTTGAAACCCTGGGGCTGGTGGTGGGGCGCGATCACCCGTTATACGACTGGAAGAAACCCTTGACCGCCGAGCAGGTCGCGCAACTGAACTTCGCGTTGCTGACTCCCGACTTCGCCACCCGCGTCTGTATTGACGAGTACTTCGCCAAGACGCAGATCACCCCCAACGTGGTGATCGAGGTCAACTCGGTCAACACTTTGCTGGAAGTCATGCGGCACACGGCGGTTGCCACTATTCTTCCGGAACCCATCGCTACCCAGGACCGCGCCCTGCGCAGGATCGCGCTGCTGGACAAGGGGCCACAGCGCGGAGCCGCCTTGTTGCGGCGCAAAAACAACTATCACAGCGCGGCGTCAGTCGCCTTCATGGACTTGATGTTGGGTGAATCGGGGCGTCAGTAGCCTCTGCAAAAAAATGATCATTACACGCCATGAAATGCTGGATTGTAATTGCTGGTCATTCCTCTGTTTATGAGAGGAGGGGAAGATGACTCCATCGACGCGATCACCGGGTCGAACACATAAATAGTCGGAGTACGTCATGTCCCAGCAAGCGATCAAACTTTATCGTCACCCGTTGTCTGGTCACTCTCATCGGGTTGAACTGATGCTGTCCCTGCTCGGCCTGCCGACGGAATTGGTATTTGTAGACCTGATGAAGGGCGCGCACAAAGCGCCTGACTTCCTGGCGCTCAACCGCTTTGGCCAAGTGCCGGTGATCGATGACAGCGGCACCGTCCTGGCGGACTCCAACGCCATCGTGGTTTATCTCGCCACCAAATATGGCAAGGGCCAATGGCTGCCGACCGATCCGCTAGAGCAAGCCAAGGTTCAACGCTGGTTGTCGGTGGCCGCCGGTCAGATCAATTCGGGTCCTGCCACCGCGCGATTGATCACCGTGTTTGGTGCCAGCTATGACGCCGAAGAAACGATCAAACGTTCTCATGCCCTGCTTAACGTCATGGAAGAAGAACTGGGTCAAAGCAAATTTCTGGCCGGCGACAAGCCGACCGTCGCCGATGTTGCCGCTTACACGTACGTGTCCCACGCACCAGAAGGTAACGTGGCGCTGACTGACTACCCGAAAGTCCGTGCCTGGTTGAGCAGCATCGAAGCGTTGCCGAACTTCGTTGGCATGCAACGTACCGCTGTAGGCCTGCAGGAGGCTTGATTCGATCCTGAAGGAGCTTGCCGGGAGAACACTTGCGGAAAGCTCCTTTTCATTGGCTGCGCAGATCGCTCAGGATTGCTTTGCGTACATGCAGCCAGCCCGACGGCGCGTGCGAAAGTCGCTTTGGCCGACGATACTGGCAACCAGGTCTTGCCACGCAAGCGGCGAGGCTCCTCGCTGTCCTCTCATCAAGACAGGGTCGCCTATGGATCGTTTTCAAGAAATGCAGATATTCATGGCAGTAGCCGAGGAAGAAGGCTTTGCCGCGGCTGCCCGCCGGTTGAACATCTCTCCCCCCAGCGTGACCCGTGCCATCGCCGCGATGGAAGAGCGCATCGGCACACAGCTCCTTTCTCGCACCACTCGCAGCCTGCATCTTACCGAAGCGGGTCAACGCTACCTTGAAGATTGTCGGCGTATCCTCAGTGATATCGACGAGGCGGAGGAGGCGGCGGCTGGCAGTTACTCGATACCGTGCGGGCATTTGACCGTGACCGCATCGGTGCTGTTTGGCGAGTTGTTCATCGCGCCGCTGCTGGCCGACTACGTGGATCAGTTTCCTTCGGTGCACTTGAATGCCTTGCTGGTGGATCGTGTCGTGAATATGGCTGACGAGGGTATCGATGTGGCCATACGCATCGGCCATTTGCATGAGACCAATCAGCACGCCATCAAAGTCGGCGAAGTACGCCAGGTGATCTGCGGTACGCCCGATTATTTCGAGCGCAACGGCAGGCCGCGTCATCCCGGTGAACTCAGTACCGCCAACATCGTCATGTCTTCGGCCAGCCATTTGCTGAGCGACTGGCAATTCGTCAACGACGGCAACGCACTGAGCTTTCGATTCGAACCGCGATTGGTGGTCACCGCCAATCAGGCCGCGATCAATATCGCCAGCCTGGGCTGGGGCGTCACGCGTGTCTTGTCCTACCAAGTGGCCAGCCAGGTGGCGGCTGGCGAACTGGAATTGGTGCTGGAAGACTTCGAACCGCCTGCGCTACCCATTCAAGTGGTCTACCTCAAGAGCACCCGAATACCGGCGAAGGTCCATACCTTCGTGGATTTTCTCGCGGATCGACTCGGCAAGGATTCGGCGCTCAAGGCTGTGGTGAAGGGCTCCAGCTGATGGATCGCTACCATGAAATGCTGATGTTCGAAGCATTATCGGAGCGACCCAGCCTGGCTGCTGCGGCACGTCGTTTGAACGTGTCAGGACCCACGGTCGTTCGCGCCATTGCACGGCTGGAGGAACGTCTTGGCGTGCCACTGTTACTTCGCAGTACCCGCGGTGTGTCGCTGACTGAGGCCGGGGCCGGCTTCATGGCCGATTGTTCACGCATTCTCAAGGCCATCGAAGACGCAGAGGCTTCGGCGAAGGGCTTGCACGTGCAGGCCCAAGGCAATCTCACGGTGCTGATGCCTTTGCTGTTCAGCCGCTATGTCATGAACTCAATGCTATCGAGTTATACGAACCTGTATCCCGAAGTAAGAGTCTTCGCGCAATACCATGATCGTTTTCCGAACATGAATGAGGAGGGAATCGACGTAGCTGTGCTCGTCGGTAATCTGCCCAGCTCATCATTGATCGCACGACAAGTGGGCCACGTGCGCTCGATGGTTTGCAGCAGCCCGGCCTATCTGGCCACTCACGGTGAGCCCGGCGTACCGGAAGATTTGAGACATCATCGGTTGATTGCCACTCATGCTTATCGAGACAAGATCCAGTGGGACTTTCACCAGAACGGTGAATTGAACCCTATAAAAGCCCGGTCACGGATCAGTTGCGCGACGGTGCAGGCGGCCATCGATGCTACTGCTCATGGCGCCGGCATTACCCGCTGCCTGAGCTATCCGTTGTACGAGTATTTGAACAGTGGGCGATTGCGCCGCGTATTGCAGCCCTATGAGTTACCGGCGCTGCCGGTGCATGTGGTGTACCGCGAGGGGCGCAAGGCCTCGATGCGGGTACGCAGTTTCGTCGACCACATCGTCGAAGGCCTGCGCGAACATCCGGCCATGCAGCCGGATACTCTTTGAACGTTCGCAGCGCTCGCAACTTGCACTGATACAGATGCCTATCGGGCATTTCAGTGAGCGAAATAGTGGATTGTCTTTTGTGGTCGTTCTTTGTACGGCGGTTAAGGCGGAGCATAAGCACACACTCTTCCATGCTGTACAGCAGAGGTTCATGACCGATGAAACGCGTGCTTATGTTACTGGCCAACGGCGTAGAGCCCTTGGAAATGGCCGCTTTTACCGATGTGCTTGGCTGGGCCAACCTGCTGGGGGATCACCCCGTGGAGCTGGTCAACGCCGGCCTTCGCAGAAAGATCGTGACCACCTTCGGTCTCTCGCTCAATCCGAGTTTTTTATTGAGCGATCTGGACGTGGGCAGCTTCGATGCCTTGGCACTGCCAGGTGGTTTTGAACCGGCGGGTTTTTACGAGGAAGCCCTGAGCGAACCCTTCCTGGCGACCATCCGGCATTTCGTCGAAGCCGGCAAACCCGTTGCCAGCGTATGCGTGTCTTCCGTGTGCCTGGGCGTGGCCGGCGTGCTGCGTAACAGGAACGCCACGACCTATCACCAGGAGGGCGGCAAGCGCAAAAACCAACTGTTGGAAACCGGTGCACGCTTTGTCGATCGCCCGGTGGTTGTCGATGACCAGATCATCACTTCAAGCGGGCCGGGCACTGCCACCGAAGTTGCCTTCGCGCTGCTCGAAAAAATAACCAGCGCCGAAAATGCCGCTTTTATTCGCAAGAAGATGCGCTTCGCCACCCCCGACCGTGATTGGTACGAAACGCCGCAAGTGCCCTGAAATGATCCACCCACTCCGAATCGACTCTTTACCAAGGTAACCGTATGACTAACACAGCACTCATCGTCGTTGATATTCAGAATGACTATTTTTCCGGCGGCAAATGGGAACTCAACGCGACTGACTCGGCCGCTGACAATGCGGCTCGTGTCATTGGCGCAGCACGTGAGCGGGGTGACTTGGTCATCCATATCCGGCACGAGACTTTAGCGCCTGATGCACCGTTTTTTGTCCCAGGCTCCGACGGCGCGCAATTGCACGAGAAGGTGCGCAATCTTAGGGACGAGTTGGTCATCGTCAAACACTTCATGAACCCGTACCGCGAAACGCAATTGCTCGAAGTGCTTGAGCACAACGAGATTGAACGGGTCACCGTGGTCGGCAACATGAGCCACATGTGCATCGATGCTGTCACCCGCGCGTCTGACGATTTCGGGTTTGAGACGACCGTTATTCACGATGCCTGTACGACCCACGATCTGGAGTTCAACAACGTCAAGGTTCCTGCGCCTCTGGTGCATGCGGCGTTCATGGCCGCCTTGAAGTTCGGGTACGCCGAAGTGCTGAGCACTGACGAGTACGTGGCCTAGGCAAAGCACAGAGTTGATGATCCCCGGCAACTGCGATTAGCCCCCGCTGCCGGGGATTCAACCCTTCCTCGCCGGGCGGCGGGTGACGGGCACCTGTTCACGAATGCGTAGAGGTGATCATGAATCAATCGGACGCGCCAGAAGCATCCCCTTGGCATGCGGGTGAGCGAGAGTTGCAGGAAAGCGTCGGCGTCGCCGATCAAATGGAGATATTCGGACGCAAGGTCGTACGCGACTACATGCCTGATCAGCATCGATTGTTTTACAACCAGTTGCCTTACCTGGTGGTGGGCGCGGTCGATGAACAAGGGATGCCTTGGGCCACGTTGATCGAAGGCCCACCGGGCTTCATCCATTCACCCGAACCGCGAGTGCTGCAGCTCGACCGCCTGCCCGCCGAGGGTGATCCGGTCAGGACGGCCCTTAAGCAGGGCGCTGCGGTGGGACTGCTCGGCATTGACCTGAAGACCCGAAGGCGCAATCGAATGAACGGCAACATCAGTACCGCCTCGTCAGGCGGTTTTGCCGTTTCTGTGGTGCACGCTTTCGGCAACTGCCCGCAATACATTCAGTTGCGAGGCGTTGAACCGGTCAGCCTTGGCCAAGCCTCGTCAAATGTCCCGGCCGAATGTCTCAGCGAACTCGATGAAGCCGCCAAGGCGACCATCAGCAAGGCCGATACCTTTTTTATCGCCAGCTACGTCGACCTGGACGGCGATGCATCCCGACGCTCGGTGGACGTTTCGCACCGGGGGGGCAATTCAGGTTTCGTCAGGATCGAAGGCAACGTGCTGACGATTCCCGATTTCGCTGGCAACCTGCACTTCAACACCTTGGGTAATTTCCTGCTCAACCCGCGCGCGGGGCTGGCGTTCATCGATTTTGAAACAGGCGACATGCTGCAAGTCAGCGGGCGTACCGAGATCATTCTCGAAGGGCCGCAGATTGCAGCCTTTCAGGGGGCTGAGCGGCTCTGGACGCTGACCGTGGAACAGGTGGTTCGACGTCAGGCCGTGTTGGCCCTGCGTTGGCGGTTTGAAGGTTTTTCGCCTAACAGCCTGATGACGGGCAGTTGGGAGCAGGCTGAAAGCCGATTGCAAGCCGATAGCTTGCGCGATCAATGGCGACCGCTGAGGGTGACGCGGATCGTTGACGAGAGCAGCACCATTCGCTCCTTCTACTTTGAACCGGCCGATGGCGCGGGCATACCTCGGTTCGAGGCTGGCCAACACCTGCCGGTGCGCTTTTGCCTTGCGCAAGGACAGGCGCCTCTGGTCAGGACCTACAGCCTGTCGAGCGCGCCGTCGGACAGTTTTTTCCGCATCAGCGTCAAGCGTGACGGACTTATCTCGTCCCATCTGCATGACCGCGTTCAGGTCGGGGATCTGGTTGAAGCCCGTGCCTCTCAAGGGCGCTTCACGGTGCAAGCCGATGAGTATCGACCATTGGTTTTACTGGCCGCAGGCGTGGGTGTGACCCCGCTGTTGTCGATGCTGCGTGAAGTGATTTATGAAGGCGAACGAATTCGTCGCACTCGTCCCACCTGGTTCATCCAAAGTGCGCGCAGCCTGGGGGAGCTAGGGTTTCGCGATGAGCTCTACGAACTGGCGACCCGTGCCAAGGATAAAATTCGTGCACTGCGTCTGCTCAGTCAGCCGGAAACGCATGCGCGCGTTGGTGAGGATTTTGAGGTGGCGGGGCGTGTGGATGTCGAATTGCTCAAGGCATTGCTGCCCCTGGACGATTACGACTTTTACCTGTGTGGCCCTGGTGCTTTTACCCAGGCGCTGTACGACGGCCTGCGTCAGTTGCGTATTGGCGATGATCGTATTCACGCGGAGACTTTCGGTCCTTCGACCCTGGTTCGCCAACGGGATCATTTAACTCCGGCGGTCGAGCAGATACCCGCGGCAAGCAGCCCGGTCAAAGTGCTGTTTTCGGCGTCGGCGAAGGAAGCTCGGTGGGAGCCGGGTGGCGGGAGTTTACTGGAACTGGCCGAGAGCCGTGGCCTGAACCCGGACTTCAGTTGCCGGGGCGGATCGTGCGGTACATGCCGGACCCGGTTGGTCAGTGGCCAAGTGCATTATCTGAACCTGCCGGCTGAGATGCCGGCCGAAGGGGAGGTACTGATTTGCTGTGCGGTGCCAGCGCAAGCCAAGGAGGGCGACGCCCCCCTGGTGCTGGATTTGTGAGTTGGCGTCATCGGTACTCATCCCGCCATGCGCGGGTCAGGCAACAGCTTTGGCTGGGCGGGCATGAACGGCGACGGTGTTCGGATGCTTGACCAGAGACTTGAAAGTCTTGTCGGCGTCCAAAGCGTCGATTGAACCGGTGCCGATGTCGTAGACCCAGCCATGTAGATTGACCAGACCTTTTTCCTGAGCCAGGCGCACGCTCGGATGGGTCTGAATATTGGCCAGTTGGGCGATGACGTTTTCACGCACCATCGAACTGACTTTGGCGGCTTCACTCGCGTGAGGACGCGACTCGTTGATGACTTTCGCCGACTCGGCATGTTGCAACCAGCCGGCGACCGCTGGCAGGTGATCCATGCACTTGCACTTGGCGACAGCGGTCATGGCACCGCAATCGGAATGGCCGCAGATCACGATATCGGTCACGCCCAGTACGGCGACAGCGTATTCCACGGTGGCAGACACACCACCGGAATGCGGGCTGTAGGACGGCACGATGTTGCCGGCGTTACGGATCACGAACAGTTCGCCAGGCTCTTGCTGCGTCAGCAGTTCCGGTACAACGCGGCTGTCGGAACAGGTGATGAACAAGGTGCCTGGATGTTGTGTGGTGGCCAGGTGTTTGAACAGGTCAGTGCGTTGTGGGAATGCTTCTTTCTGGAACTTCAAGAAACCTTCGATGAGCGCTTTCATGGTGTGTACCTTCAATAAGTTGTATTTGGGTAACGATCAGTTGGTGCAGCCGCTGCCGATCACGCTGTATTCCAGGATGTGGGTTTCACCATGCGAGTCGCGGTAAGTCATTTGCACCTGCGTCGGGCCACAGACATCCGCCGTCGGAGTGAGGTGGATGACTTTGGCGATATCCAGATGCAT
The DNA here is from genome assembly GCF_047784845.1 of Pseudomonas sp. NFX98. NCBI lineage: Bacteria > Pseudomonadati > Pseudomonadota > Gammaproteobacteria > Pseudomonadales > Pseudomonadaceae > Pseudomonas > Pseudomonas sp. NFX98. The sequence goes on from NZ_JBLNNF010000003.1 coordinate 311,380, forward strand.
GCCATACGCATATGGATCGGCCTCAGGGGCGACTACAGCTTGCTGTGCGTAGGCAGACAGCGAAGCCGTCAGGGACAGGGCGAGAAACAGAATTTTTTTCATGACGAATCCTCCATTCAAATGTGGTGATTGATCGAAAAGGGTTAAGAATTTTTTTGAAGCAGGCCCGCAAGGCTGCGGGCCGATTTACAGGTCTGGTTGCATCCTTAGAAAGGACGCAGTGGCAGGAACTTGCCGTCGAGGGTGATCACTGCACGGTGGCCGCCTTCCGGGTCTTCGACTTTCTTCATGTCGAGCTTGAAGTTGATGGCGCTGATGATGCCGTCGCCGAACTGCTCGTGGACCAGGGCTTTGAGGGTGGTCCCGTAGATCTGGATCATTTCGTAGAAGCGATAGATGGTCGGATCGGTGGGAACACCCGACAGGCTGCCGCGCAGCGGAATGATTTGCAGACGGGCAACCGAGTCGGCGTCCAGGTCCAGTTTTTCGCCGATCACTTTGGCAGCGGCTTCAGGCAGCGGATGCTGGCCGAGCAGGGCGGCAGTGACATAAGCCAGACCGAGGCCGGTGCCTTGAGTGACGTCTTCGAAAGACAGATTCTTGCGGGCCTTGGCGTCGAGGATTTTCGCGGTCAGTTCGAGGCTGGTGTCGTTGTAAGCGTGGGACTGTTGCATGGTGTTTCTCCTATCGGGCTTGCTTGGTGAGTGTTGCTTGGGTGTGAAGCAATCTTCTGCCGTTTGCTCGATAGCGTCCAAGACCGATAAACAATCCTTCGCATAAGTCCTGCCTATAGATGCCTGTTGGAGAGTTCATGAAAGTTGCAAACTCAGAAGCGCTCCTATTCAGTTCACCGTCCGATGACTTCTTGCGCATCAGCGTCAAGCGCGACGGATCGGTGTCTTCGCACCTGCATGATCGGATCCGGGTCGATGACTCGATTGAAGCACGGGCTCCCCAAGGAGATTTCACGGTTCAAGCCTCCGAGCGGCGTCCGTTGGTACTGCTGGGGGCCGGCGTTGGCATTACGCCTTTATTGTCGATGCTGCGTGAAGTGGTTTATCAAGGTAAGCGCGTCAATCGAATGCGTCCGACATGGGTAGTACAAAGCAGTCGTTCGGTAGGCGATCTGGCCTTTCGTGAGGAAATTGATGAACTGTCGACCCGGGCGGGGGACAGGATACGGATTCTACGTGTTGTCAGCCAACCCCCCATCGACGGCGCAAGCGAAAGTTTTGATGTACCGGGCAGAATCGATGTCGAGCTGCTCAAGACATTGCTCCCCCTCAATGACTACGACTACTACCTGTGCGGTCCTGGGAGTTTTACTCAGGCGTTGTATGACGGACTGCGCAAGATGCGTATTCCCGATGATCGCATTCACGCTGAAACCTTCGGACCATCAACGCTCGTTCGTGACATAGAAGTCAGTGTGCCCGCGGCGCAGCAGGTACCCATGGCCAATGAAGCCGTGAAGGTCCTGTTCGCGAAGTCTGGCAAGGAAGCACGATGGGAACCCGGGGCAGGGACGTTGCTTGAGCTGGCAGAAGCACGTGGACTCAATCCCGAGTTCAGTTGCCGCGGTGCTCCTGCGGTACGTGTAAAACACGACTTGGCAGGGGACTGGTCCATTACCTGAATATGCCAGCGCAACGATTGGCAGGCGACGAAGTGCTGATCTGTTGCGCAGTACCGGCGCAGGGCAGCGAGACACTAGTGCTGGACATTTGAGTCGTTACTGGACGTGAAGAATCTGACGGACGAAGATTATGAGGAGGGCGCATTCGGCAACGTTTACGCCTATCCAGGGGCGCCGAGAACGGTGCAGGCTGTCCGTCGACAGGCTGCATGGGGAAGGGCGAGAGGGCCCTTTTCTTTTGAACATGATTTATAGCAATTCCATATGAATCCCATGCCTGAAGCCCGCAAAAGCGGGCCTCGGGTTTCAAACCAGACTTACGATTGGCGTGCAGCCAACGCCGAGTAGCTGTTCATCAAGTTGCGATAGTTCGGAATGCGCTGGGACAAGAGATTGCCCAAGCCTTCGATGTCGTTGCGCCAGTCGCGCTGTAGCTCACAGGCCACCGAGAACCAGTTCATCATTTGAGCACCGGCCTGCGTCATGCGGTTCCAGGATGCCTGTTGCACTGTAGTGTTGAACGTACCGGAAGAGTCGGTCACCACAAACACGTCAAATCCTTCTGCCAGTGCCGACAGGGTCGGGAACGCTACACAGACGTCAGTGACGACACCGGCAATGATCAATTGCTTGCGACCGGTGGCCTTGATTGCCTTGACGAAATCTTCGTTGTCCCAGGCATTGATCTGACCAGGTCGAGCGATGTAAGGCGCGTCAGGAAACATCTCTTTCAGCTCCGGCACCAATGGTCCGTTCGGACCTTGCTCGAAGCTGGTGGTAAGGATAGTCGGCAGCTCGAAGAATTTGGCAACGTCAGCAAGTGCCAACACATTATTCTTGAATTCGTTGGGCGTGAAATCCTGAACCAGAGAAATCAGACCGGTTTGGTGATCGACCAACAGCACTACAGCGTCGTCTTTGTTCAAGCGGTTGTAGGTAGCGTTGCTCATGATGAAGTCCTTTTGAGGTGGGTGAATGTTGTCGTTCAACATGGGCTCAGATTAAGGATCGATGGCGGGGAGAAAAAGACGGTGGAAACGGTTTCACTGTCAACTGACGGAGGACAATGAGCGGTTTTTTTCTTTGGAGAACGCTGAAATTCGAACTACCGAATGGATGGAGAATCCACCATCGTCTGGTTGCTTATCCATTAGCAGAGTTCCGCTAAGACACATCATTTAACATAATATACATTACACGTAACAACGTATTTCCATATCAGCCTCGCTGCACGCAGATCTGAGGACTGGAATTCACGTCAGCTCCTCAATCATCCGTCAGCGCTTCAATCAAATGCGAATGCTCAGGAAATTGCTCGCTGAGCTTCTTTCGATCACCCATTTCCATATCCGCATAATCAAACCCTGGCGAAACCGCTTCGCTGATCAAGCCGAATCCAGACGAACCTTCCAATAGTCGTGACGCTTTCCAGATTCCGCCCGGTACGTGCAACTGCAAACTTTGGCCGGCGATCACGTCGTTGCCCATCACCACGGTTTTCAATGTGCCGTCCGGATAAATCAGGCTGTACTCAATCGCGTCACCCAAATGGTAGTAATGCAATGTCTGATTGGTTGAGATGGAAATGACCTACAGGTGAATCATTGGTCAACAGGTAATAAATAGACGTCATCCGATAGCGCGGACCGCCTGCGGTCATGAGCAGGGTTTGATCGTCAGACTGGAACGTTCTGCGGTAAAAACCGCCTTCCTCGTGAGGTTCCAGCTCCAACGCGAAGATCAGGTGTTGAGCGGTTGCAGGGCTTTTGAACACGTCTTTCCCCTTGAAATGCATTTCGACGACAATAACCGCACATTTGACTAATTTAGCCGCATAACTCGACTAAACATCTATTTAGTCGATTTAAATTTAAAGCGTCCTGATTCTTTAATACATCGGTTCCACGCGCCCTACCCCAAGGCTGGAAATCCTCAATGGCACTCTCATCAGAAACGAACTACCCGAGTTCTTGCGCAAGCCCGATGAGAATGCCTTCGGGCCCCCGAATGTAGCAGAGCCGGTACGTGTCTTCGTACTGGACCACGCTGCCGACAAGTTCCGCGCCGCGTTTGCAGAGTCTGGCGAGTGTGTCGTCGAGGTCCTCGACTGTGAACATGACACGCAGGTAACCGAGTGCGTTCACCGGGGCCCTGCGGTGATCGGTGATCACCGGTGGCGCGAGGAATCGGGATAACTCGAGCCGGCTGTGCCCGTCCGGCGTACGCATCATCGCGATCTCGACGCGCATCTCGCGCAATCCGGTGACGCCATCCGCCCAGTCTCCTTCTATGGGCGCACGCCCCTCGAGCTTGAGGCCAAGTTCGGTGAAAAACTCAATGGCGGCGTCGAGGTCTTCTACAACGATGCCGATGTTGTCCATACGCTTGACTGTCATGATGATGTCTCCTTGTCTAGTAATAGCCCTTCAATCCTGAGCCTGGGACAAAGGCCTGGCCACCTGCTCCAACGCTTGACGCTCGGCAGCCACTCCCCAAACCGCTTGTACCACCGCCGCCACACACATCAGTGCAGCGCCTATCAGGTATCCCGTCAACAGACTGCTGCGCTGCTGCGTCTGGATCAGCTGGCCAAACAGCGTCGGCCCGATGATGCCGCCCAGGCCAGTGCCAAACGCGTAGAACACCGCGATGGCCAGTGCGCGGATTTCCAATGGGAAGGTTTCTGCCACGGTCAGGTAGGCCGAGCTGGCCGCTGCCGAAGCGAAAAAGAAGATCACCATCCACGCCACGGCTTGCTGGGTGACATCCAGCCAACCCTGCTCGAAAGCATATCCACTAAGTGCCAGCAAAATCCCGGATATCGCGTACGTAAAGCTGATCATCACGCGCCGTCCGATCACGTCAAAAAGGCGCCCCAGCAGCAACGGCCCACAGAAATTGCCCAGTGCCAAAGGCAATACGTACCAACCGACACGCTCGGCAGGCACCTGGTAAAAATCGGTAAGCACCAGCGCATAAGTGAAGAAGATTGCATTGTAGAAGAAGGCCTGCGCGGCCATCAGGGTCATCCCCACCAGCGCACGGCGGCGGAATCCGATGAACAGGGTGTGGAAGATTTCTGCCAGCGGCGTATGGTCACGCGCGTGCAGGCGCAATGGTTTGCTGGTCGCGGCTGGCAGTTCATGTCCTTGTTCGCGCAGACTCGCTTCGATGCCTTCGACGATGTGTCGCGCCTCCTCGTGCCGGCCGTGGATCAGCAGCCAGCGCGGACTTTCCGGCAGCCACAAGCGCATCACCAGGATCACCAGACCCAGCGCCGCACCAATGCCAAAGCACAGGCGCCAGCCCAGGTCGCCGCCGATTACATGCGGGTCGAGCAGGATGATGGCCCCTCCGGCGCCAAGCGCGGCGCCTAACCAGAAGGTGCCATTGATGGTCAGGTCGACCCAGCCGCGATAGCGTGCCGGGGTGAACTCCTGGATGGTCGAATTGATCGCCGTGTATTCACCGCCGATGCCCATGCCCGTCAGGAAACGGAACAGCAGGAAGCTTTCCAGGTTGAAGGAAAACGCTGTGGCCGCCGTGGCGCCTGCATACAGCCATAACGTAATGAAGAACAGCTTGCGCCGCCCCAGGCGATCGGTCAGCCAGCCGAACAGCAAGGCACCGATCACTGCGCCGGCGATATAGATGCCGCCGGCCAAGCCAATGTCGAAGTTGCTCATGCGCAAATCAGGACTGTTTTTCAGCGCGCCGGACACCGAACCGGCCAGGGTCACTTCAAGTCCATCGAGCAACCAGGTGATGCCAAGCGCGATCACTAGAAGCGTGTGAAAGCGCCCCCACGGCAAGCGGTCCAGGCGTGCAGGAAGAGTGGTTTCGAATATCGCGCCGGCCTCGCGGCCGTACAGCTGTTGGTGGGTCATCGCCACCTCATTGTCTTGCGCAGTGCCTTGTGTGTTAGGAGTTGGCTCGTGGATTGGGAGTTCAAAATTCTCTCGAACGCCGCACTAGCAATGTCGCCCGATGATCTCGAACAATCGCTGGCACGATTCAGCGAGGTGAGATTCAGGCGCTGTGGCAACCCCGAGCAAAAGACCAGACGAGCTCCCGGTCGGCGTCGCGAACCACGCAGACAAAGGCGATGGCGCCATGCCGTAGGTCATCGCTTCACGAACGATCTGCACGTCGGGCGCGCCGTCGGGAAGTTTCAGTAGTACTGCCAGCCCCGCCCTCACCCACTCCGCATCACGCATTCGCAACTGCTCGCATAGCGCGTCACGCTGGGCCGAATAGAGTCGCTTGAGCCGACGGACACGCCGGATGTAGTGACCATCGCGCATGAATTGCGCCATGGCGAGCTGGATGACGGGTGAAGGCGCCGGGGCAAGTGTTGTCGCTACCTCGGCGAACGCCGTAATCAGTTCGACTGGCGCTACGACAAATCCAAGTCGCAGCCCCGGACTGACGGTCTTGCTGAAAGAACCTATATGGAAAACCCGTTTACCTTCGTCCAGAGACGCCAAGGCAGGCGCCGCCCTGCCCTCCAGTTGCAGCTCGCTGAGGTAGTCATCTTCGATGACCCAGGCGTCGTTCGCGACCGCCCATTCGAGCAGTTGAAGCCGTCGCCTCAAAGACAAAGTCGAGCCCAGGGGCGCTTGCTGACCGGGCGTCACGACGGCTAATGCAGCGTCCGCGGCGCACTCGATTGCGTAGTCTACGTTAAGGCCTTCAGCGTCTACCGGGACCGGAATGATATTCAAACGAGCGAGTTCCAAACCCTTGCGAGTCAGAAAGAACCCAGGGTCTTCCATCCAGACCTTCTTACCGTCCAGACCTAATACGCGCAGGGCCAGTCCCAGGCCGGCGCTGTATCCCGACGTGATGAACACCTGCTCAGGGAGGCAATGGAGGTTTCTGGAGATGGAAAGATAGCCAGCAATCTCCCGGCGCATCTCCAATTCCCCTCGCGGATCGGGATAGATCAATGACGAGAACGATCCCGCCTTCAACAGATTGGACGAGCGCGCACGTGCGAACAGCTTTTCCAGTCCTTCAAACGCGGGTATGCCGTTCTGAAAGATCGCAGGCCCGGTGTTCACCCGCTCATAGGCGCTCATGAAAGCACCGGGCTCCGGCGGTCCCGGTTGAGCCGCCACTGCACGGAGGCGCGGCGCCACACGTGTGCCCTTGGCTCCGAATGTTTCAATCATTTGCGCGTCGGCTAACCGTTCATACGCCACTTGAACCGTACCGCGCGCCACACCCAGGTGCGCAGCGAGGTCCTGCCACGAAGGCAATCGCGTGCCCGGCGTCAACAGGCCTGACTCGATTGCCCTGCTGATACTCATACGAATCTGTTCTGACAGAGACAGCCTGGCTGTCCGGTCGAGCTGAATCTGCAGGCCTGGATTCATGATCTTGGTACACACAAAAGTGGGTGGTCTTGGTTCTTTTATTCGTACCATCATCGGTACAAGATTTAAAGACCAAGACGGAGAAACCAACCCCTTCAACCATAGGAACCATCATGACCAATGCCGTCATCGAATGTATCGTCAGTCGCAGCGCCGCCAAGTACTACGACCCAGCCGCCACTTTGAGCGACGACCAGATCCGTGAGTTGGTGCAAATCGGCACCACCGCGCCAACCTCCTTCCATATACAGAACTGGCGCTTTATCGCAGTACGCACGCCAGAAGCCAAAGCACGGTTGAGCCCGATCGCCTGGAGTCAGCCACCGATCACTGAAGCAGCCGTTACCTTCATCGTCTGCGGTCAACTGGCCGATTCCAGCGTCATACCGGCACGCCTTGCACCGCTGGTTGAAGCGGGTGTCATGCCGGCATCGATGGTGTCGGATTGGGAACTGCCTGCGCGCGATTTGTATCTGGAGCACCCGCAACGCCAGCGCGACGAGGCGGTACGCACGGCCACCTTCGGTGCGTCGGCGATCATCTATGCCGCCCGCTCGCTCGGCCTGGGTTCGACGCCAATGATCGGTTTCGATGCCGAAGCAGTGGCTCGCGAGTTCGGTCTGGCTGAAAACGAAGTGCCGGTCATGCTGCTGTCCATAGGCGCGGAGCGTCCAGGAAACTGGGCTCAGAAGCCGCGCCGTCCGCTGACTGACGTGTTGGATCTCGTTTAATCATTGATAAACCCAGCAACTGACGGAGACTACTATGCCTAGAAGTGCAGTTCTAAAGCCTGAACACGTGCCGGCCGATTCCAAAGCAACGCTCGATGCGTTCACCAAGAACATCGGGTTCACGCCCAACATGATGATGACCTTCGCGCAAAGCCCGATCGCGTTCAATTCGTGGGCTACGTTGCTCGGCTCTTTGAGCAAAGCGCTGGACGTAAAAACGCGTGACAGCATCGGCCTCGCTGTTTCCGAAGCGAATGGCTGCAACTACTGCCTGACGGTTCACAGCTTTACCGCAGAACATATGGCCAAGCTGCCCGCCGATGACATCATTCTCGCCCGCAAGGGCCAGGCCACCGACCCGAAGCGCAACGCCGCCCTTCAATTCGCGCACAAAGTCATCGAGACTCGCGGCAAGGTCAGTGATGCCGATCTGAAAGCCGTCCGCGATGCGGGCTACACGGATGCGAATGTCATGGAGATCATCGCGTTGGTGGCCATGTACTCCCTGACGAACTTTTTCAATAACGTGTTCGATCCCGAAAAAGACTTCCCTGCCGTTACGCCGGCTGGCTCGATCTGATCATCAACCCTCTCGCCAAAGCCTGAATGCATCCGGGAAAGCATTCAGGCTTTTTTGTATACCGATCACGCCCTCGCCTCGTTCTGATACTGCCGCGGACACATATTGAATCGAGCTCGAAACTCGCGGGAAAAATGCGCGCCGTCGGAGAAGCCACAGTCCATGGCAATTTGCGTGATGCTGCTGTGGCTGTTGACCAAAAGCCAGGCGCCATATTCAACCCGCAACGAGCGCTGGAACTCCATCGGTGAAAGCCCCAGCGACTGCTGGAATGCCCGCGTCAGTTGGCGCCTGCCGAGTCCTACATATCGCGCAATCGCATCCAGTGTCGGCAGGCTATCCATTCGCTGTTCGATGTAGTGCGCAGCCTGACGCACACGCTCATCCTTGATGTCCTCCAGGTTCGCGTAGAAATGCGCCTGTGGCTGCCGGCCCTGACGTATCCCTTGCAACATCATATGCCGCACCGCCTGTTGGGCTTTTTCCCGGCCGCAATGCCGGGCTACCAGATACAAGCCCAGATCAATAGCCGCCGTCGAACCGGCACAGGTGATCAGATCGCCCTCGTCGATGAACAGATGATCGACCGCTGCCGGGGTCTTGGGAAACCGGGCGCGAAACGCATCCAGCACGTTCCAGTGCACGCACACCGAGCGACTTCCAACAACGCCCGCCTGCGCCAGCGCGAAGGTGCCGGTGCAGATACCCAGTAACCGCGTGCGACTCTTCGCGGCGCGCTGCAACCAATCACGCAGATTGTTGGGCATGTGCGTATTGAGGTAATCGTTGCCGCCGCAGATCGCTATGTAGTCGAACGCTTCCACGTCCTGCGCCAAGCCGCCGGAAACCTCCAGCGTAATGCCCGCACTGGAGGTTCGCGGCAGTCCGTCAACGCTCATCACCCGCCACGCCGTGTGGATCTGCCGACTGCCGCCACCCAGGTCGGCGGACAGGCGCAGCACATCGATCAAACCGGAAAACGCAGCGAGTGTGAATTGATCCAGCAGGACCAGTCCCACGGACAGTTGCGGACGGCTGACCACCTCGGGTCCGAGGGCGTCAGGCAGATGGCAATCTCGAGGTATCTGAGTCATTTTTGGCATGACCTAACTATTCAACTTTAAGACCCCGAAGTGCAAGCGCTCGAATCAACGATACGAGCAAGATGCACGCAAGGGGAACAGCACAACAACGCCCCAGAGGACACACGATGAAACTGAAGACAGGCAAGAAAATCACCGCTGCTCTTTTAGTTACCGGCTGCATCTCCTCATCAGCCGCCATGGCTGACCCGCAGAAGCTGACCGTTGCGCTGTACGGCGGTAACTGGGGTGACGCGTTCCTCAAATGTGTTGCAGAACCTTTCACACAAGCAACGGGGATTGCCGTTGCAGCGGAGGTCGGCACCTCGACCGTCACCCTGGCCAAGCTCCAGCAACAAAAATCCAGCCCGACGATTGATGTGGCCTGGATGGACGGCGGCATCAGCGAGTTGGCCTACGCCGCAGGCGTTGTCGCAGACCTTGATCCGACGAACATCCCCAACCTGAAAAACGTGCAGGACAAAGCGATCTATACCGATGCCGGCCATACATTCGCTGTCAGCAGCGGCTTCTACTCCCTCGGCCTGACCTACAACACCAAGGAAATCAAAGAGGCGCCCACCAGTTGGAAAGACCTGTGGAAGCCTGAGTACGCCGGCGCGATTGCCCTGCCCTCACCCGCCAATTCTTCCGGCGTGCCTTTCGTGTTTTTCATGGCTGATGTCTGGGGCATAGACCGGGCAAATCTGGACCAGGTCTACACCAAGCTAGGTGCGTTGGACACCGCGCTGTTCTTCGACAGCTCGGGTGCCGCCACCAATGCCTTTCAGAGTGGCGAAGCAATCATCGGCGCGCATTTCAACGTCGGCGCCTGGGACCTGATCGACAAGGGCGCACCCATTGCGTTCACCATTCCCAAGGAAGGTGCCTGGGCCACCGACGCTCGCCTGCACCTGATCAAGGGCGCAAAAAACAGCAAGGCCGGCGAACAGTTCATCAACACCGCATTGACGAAAGAAGCCGCGTCTTGCCTCGCCGGCAAGTTGTATCTGGGCCCGGCGGTGAAAGGTGTCGAGGTCGCTGAAGACGTCGCCCGCAAATTGCCATGGGGCGTGAATGGTTCGATCGACAACCTGCGCTTGTTCGACTGGAGTCAGATCAACGCGCAACGCGCCAGCGTCACCAATGACTGGAACCGCAAAGTCACCGCCAACTAGCTCAAGAGGTCTGCAATGTCAGTTTTATTGAGCATCGACAGTGTCTGCAAAAGCTTCGGGCCGTTCCAGGCACTGGACAATATTCACCTGGACATCGAGCAGGGCGAATTCATCGTCCTGCTCGGCCCTAGCGGCTGCGGCAAGACCACCCTGCTGCGCTCGATCGCTGGTTTCATGCAACCCGATTCGGGCAGCATTGCGATCGATGGCCAGGATGTGAGTCGTCTGCCGCCGTACCGTCGGCCACTCAATACGGTGTTCCAGAATTACGCGCTGTTTCCGCACATGACCGTACTGGAAAACGTGGCCTACGGACCACGTCGCCAAGGCATCAATCGCACCGATGCCAAGCTCAAGGCTCGCGAGGCATTGGCGATGGTCGGACTGGAAGCGTTGGAAGACCGTTTTCCCCGTGGCATGTCCGGTGGACAACAACAGCGCGTGGCCCTGGCTCGCGCCATCGTCAATCAACCGAAGCTGCTGTTGCTGGATGAACCGCTCTCGGCGCTGGACATGAAATTGCGCAAGCGCATGCAGCTTGAACTCAAGCATCTGCAGGCCAAGCTGGGGATCGCGTTCATCTTTGTGACTCACGACCAGGAAGAAGCGATGACCATCGCCGACCGCATCGTGGTGATGAATGCCGGGCGCATCGAACAGGTCGGGACCAGCACCGAGATCTACAGTGCGCCGGCTTCGCGTTTCGTCGCAGACTTCATCGGCGAGGCCAACCTGATCAGCTATCAGGCAAACGATAGCGGCGAGATCAGTTTGGCGATCCGGCATAAACCCATACAGCACACCGCAAAAAACCTGTTGCCACGCGGTGTGGCGGTGCTGCGTCCCGAGCATTTACAGGTGCTTGACGCATCGGCGCCGCAAACCTCTGGCTGTCATGAAATCCACGGCACCGTGACCGATATCGTCAGCGTCGGCAGTCACACCCTGGTCCACTCGCTGATCGATGGACAAACAATCGTGGCGCGCACCATGGGTTTGCCCAGCGCCGACCTTCATACCGGCAGTGCCGTGCGCCTGGGCTTCAACCCCGCGCATCTGCACCTGATTGGTGAGTCGGTATGAAACGCACGGCGCTCGTACCGTGGCTGATGCTCTTCGCCGCCCTGGCGTTTTTCACGGCGTTCTTTCTTGCGCCTTTCGCCGTGGTGATTTTCGCCAGCCTGACCAAGGGTGCGGAACATACTTTTACGCTGGAGCACTACATCCGCGTGCTGGGCGACCAGTACCACTGGGATGTGATTCTCGTGACTTTCCGCATAGCTGCGCTGACCACATTGATCTCGCTGCTGCTCGGTTATCCGCTGGCCTGGTATCTGGTGCGCGCCGTGAAGTGGCGTGCCTGGCGCCGAGCCTGCGTGATTTTGCTGGTGGTGCCGATGTTCACCAGCAACATCGTCCGCTCGTTCGGCTGGATGGTCTTGCTGGGACGCAAAGGCCTGGTCAACCAGAGCCTTATGGATACCGGCCTGATCGATGCTCCGGTCCGTTTCCTGGGAACCGAACTCGGCATCCTGATCGGCATGGTGTACATCCTGCTGCCGTTCATTGTCCTCGCGGCCGGCAATGCCCTGGCACAAGTCGACCCGGCCTACGAGCAGGCGTCCGATGACCTTGGCGCCAGCCCCCGCGCGACGTTTTTTCATGTGGTGCTGCCATTGACCATGCCGGGGATCATTTCCGGCTCGATCATGGTGTTCACCCTGGCAGCGAGCGCCTATGTCACCCCGGCCCTGCTTTCGGGTGGACGAATCTCCGTGCTCTCGATGCTGATCTTCCAGCAATACAGCTCGGTCTTTGACTTCAACTACGGCGGAGCGCTGAGCGTCGTGCTGCTGATCTTTACCCTGGTCATGGTCGGTCTGGCGGGACGTGTCGGGAGCATTCGGGGGAGCAACCAATGATCACTCAAATTCTGGTCAGACTCGTGGCCTGGGCCGTGCTGGGCTACATGCTGCTGCCGCTGGTGGTGATCCTTGGTGTCTCCGTGACCGCCACGTCTTTCCTGGCTTTCCCGCCTCAGGGCTGGACGCTGGACTGGTACGCGAAAATGCTCAGCGATCCAAGCTACGTGGCTTCGTTCGCTACCAGCACGGTACTGGCGCTGGCCGCTACCTTTGTCGCTGTGCTGCTCAGCGTACCCGCCGCCCTGGCGATGGCACGCTACGACTTCCCCGGCAAAGGCACGATCCTCGCGGCCCTGACCTCACCGCTGGTATTTCCACACATTGTGCTGGGTGCGGCGCTGCTGCAATTCGGAGGCTACCTCGGATTGACCCGCAGCTTCCTGGCCTTGCTGATTGGCCACACCATCATCATCTCGCCTTTCGTACTGCGTTCGGTGCTGTCGATGCTGACGCCCGAGCAACGAGCGCTGGAAGAAGCCTCAAGTGATCTTGGCGGTACGCCTTGGGCGACGTTCTTTCTGGTGGTGTTGCCGCAGATTCGCCCAGGGCTCGTCACCGGGTCGATCTTTGCCTTCATCTCGTCATGGATCAACGTCGAACTGTCGATCTTCAACACCACGCCAGACCTCAACACCATACCGGTGAAGCTCTTCAACTACGTGCAATACACCGTCGATCCGACCATTGCCGCCGCCTCCGGCGCCACCATCATCGTCGTCGTGGTCGCCGTGATCATTCTGGATCTGTGTATCGGTCTCGATCTTTTGTCAGAACGCAAATAACCCCCCTCATACATCCCGTAAGCCAGGAGTTCAGTCATGCGCATGCAAGACACGTTCGATGTCATCTATACCCATACCGAAGGCGAACCACTGTGCATCGTCCACAGCGGCATTCCCTACCCTGCCGGTTCCAGCATTCTGGCCAAGCGCAACTTTCTTGAGCAGAACTATGACTGGCTGCGCAAGGCGTTGATGCAGGAGCCGCGGGGCCACAAGGATATGTTCGGCGTATTCCTCACCCCGCCCTCAAGCAGCGAATTCGATGCCGGGCTGATCTACATGGACGGCAGCGTGTACTCGCACATGTGCGGCCACGGCACCATCGCCGTGAGCATGGCGATGGTCGCGCTGGGCCTGGTGCCGCGCGGCAAAGATGGCATCACCAAGATCCGCTTTGAGACCACTGCCGGACTGGTCGTAGCCGAGGTGGCTTCCGACGGCGACACCGTTCTCTGGACCCGATTCGAGAACGTGCCGGCCTACGTTGCGGCTCAAGACATCCCCATCCATCTTCCCGGCTATGGCGACCTCAAGGCTGACCTGGTCTGGGGCGGCAACTACTTCGGCATCATCGATCTGTCCCACTGCGACTTGCGCATCAGCCCGGACAATGGCAGCGAACTGTCGCGCCTCGGCCTGCTGGCTCGTGACCAGATCAATCAGCAGATGAAGATCCAGCACCCTACCGAGGCGCATATCAACGACCTCAACTTCATCACGTTCTGGCATCCGGCGACCATCGAAGGTGCGTTCTACAAGAACGTCCATGTCTTCAGCGCGGGTCAACTCGACCGCTCCCCTGGTGGCACCGGCACCAGCGCGATGATGGCGATGTTCGAGGCCCGAGGAAAACTGGGGTTGAACCAACCCATTCTGTCCGAAGGACTGCTGGGCAGCGGTACGTTCGAAGGCTGCCTGCTCGGCGAAGTCGACCTCAACGGCACGCGCGCGGTGCGGCCGACCGTGAAGGGCACCGCCAGCATCCTGGGCACGTCGCGCTGGACGATCGAGCGCAATGATCCGGTCGGTGCGGGTTTTGTCATCAACTGAGTCAACAAAGCGGATACACCTTATGAACTGCAAACGCCCGAGCCCGTCTCGGGCGTTTTGCGTCAACACGCCCGTCATATGCCCCGGCGATAGCCCCATCTCTATTCTGCACAACCACAAGCCAAACCATGCAGCTAAGATATAGCCACTCCACCCACCCGTTCCGGGATGCGTCGTACCTGAACGTCGCCCGGCACGAAAAAAACAACAGGAGATCCCTGCATGCAAGGCCCGGCGATCCATACCTTCGATTTCAAAACGCTGCCATCAGCGCTGCTTGACGAACTCACTGCGCTGCTAGGTGACAGATTCAGCTGTTCGTCGAGTGTTCGCGAGCACCACGGCTGTGACATATCTGCCCTCGATCCGATGCCGCCACAAGCAGTGGCCTTCGTGAACAGCCTTGCAGAGATCGTCAGTGTGCAGAAGGTCTGCCACGACCATCGCGTGCCGATCATTCCGTACGGCAGCGGCAGTTCGCTGGAAGGTTGGCTGCATGCGGTACATGGCGGCATCTGCATCGACGTGTCGGGCATGAATCAAATCCTCGAAGTGCGGGTCGACGACATGGACGTCACCGTACAACCGGGCGTGACGCGCAAGCAATTGAATGCCGCCTTGCACGGGACAGGCCTGTTCTTCCCTATCGATCCGGGGGCAGACGCCTCATTGGGCGGCATGGCGGCCACTCGCGCTTCGGGCACCAACGCAGTGCGCTACGGAACGATGCGCGAAAACGTCCTGGCGATGAAAGCTGTTCTTGCGGATGGCCGTGTGCTACAGACCGGTGGCCGGGCTCGCAAATCGTCGGCTGGCTATGATCTGACGCACCTGTTGGTGGGCTCCGGCGGAACCTTGGCGACCATCGCCGAGCTGACGGTGAAACTGCATCCGATCCCGGAAGCCATTTCCGCGGCAGTGTGCAATTTCCCTAGCGTTGATCACGCGGTGCGCACGGTTATTCAGGCCATCCAGTTGGGCATTCCAATGGCGCGTGTCGAGCTGATCGATGCGTTGACGGTTCGCGCGTTGAACGCCTACAGCAAGACTTCGCTGCAAGAAGTCCCCTGCCTGTTCTTTGAGCTGCATGGCTCCGAATCCAGCGTCAAGGAGCAAGTGGAAACGCTGCGCATGCTTGCCGACGACCAGGGTGGGCAGGACTTCGAATGGGCGCTGCATCCTGAAGATCGCACCCGACTGTGGCAGGCACGGCACGATGCTTATTTTGCGGCACTGGCACTGCGCCCCGGTTGCCGCTCGGTGACCACCGATGCGGTCGTACCGATCTCGCGACTGGCCGAGTGCATCGAGGCCACTGCCGTCGATCTGCTGGAACACGATTTGCTCGCTCCCATTTTCGGCCACGTTGGCGATGGCAACTTTCATGCGGTGATCCTGATCGACCCGGATGATCCGGATCAAGTCGAGCGGGCCGACACCGTCGCGGACCGATTGGCCGAACGCGCTATCGCCATGAACGGTTCATGCACAGGAGAACACGGTGTCGGCCTGACCAAACAATCATTCCTGCCAGCGGAATTCGGCCAGAACGCGGTGGACACCATGGCGGCCATCAAGGCCGCGCTGGACCCGCAACAATTAATGAATCCCGGGAAGATCTTTTCCCGTGGCACACCGGCCGCGTAAACCGGGTTGCAGGAGGTTCGCTATGGAATTCCGTCAACTCAAATACTTTGTCGCCGTTGCCGATGCAGGCAGCCTGTCAGCGGCTGCCCGCAAAGTGCTGATTGCTCAATCGGCGTTAAGCAAGCAGATGAGTGCTCTTGAGGCCGAGTTGGGTGTGACGCTGTTCCATCGCGGCAACAGCGGCATCTCCATCAATGAAGCAGGCCAGGTGTTTTACGAGTATGCCTTGGGCATCCTCAAGCAAATGCGCGATGCCAAGGCAGCGGTTCTGCCGGGGCATGGTGTGTTGACGGGTTCCATCGTAGTGGCGTTGCCGCAGAGCGTGTCGCCGATCGTTGCTCTACCTCTGTTGCAGGCTGTAGGCCGGACCTACCCTCAGGTGGAGATGCAATTGAACGAAGAGTTGACCGGCAATCTGGTCGACCAGTTGATCCGGGGCAGCGTCGATATCGCGCTGTTCACGCCAACGGGATTGCCGGCGGAAGTGAGCTTCACGCCACTGATCGAAGAGGACCTCTATCTGATACATCGCGCCAATGACCCGGAGGCGCCGTTGCCCGGCGAGGTGACGTTGAGCCAAGGCGTGGCGCGCCCGCTGGTCTTTCCCAGTAAGGCCCACAGCCACAGCACCCGTGCCATCGTCGACCAGGCCCTGGAACAGCAAAAGCGGTCGCCTGCCGCAGTGGCCATGGAAGTCAACTCGGTCTACATCCTCAAAAGTGCCGTCGAGGCTGGCATCGGACCGACAATCATGCCGCTCAACCTGGTGGTGCGCGAGGTCGCCGAAGGTCGTCTGGTGGCCCACCCGTTTGCGGCGCCCGGCGTGTTTCGCACACTGGGTATCTGCACCTGCGGGACGCGACCGGCCAGCAACTTGCGAACCTTGATTGCGCAGTTGATCACCCAGGTCGTGCACGACATGTGCCGATCAGGCGAATGGCCTTCCACACGGTTACTGCCACCGCCCTGAATAACCGTTTCATCTTCGCTTCGACAACAACAATAAAGAGGCTAACCATGAACCAACCTCCACTCCCAACGGGCGTGATGCCCGACCACGCCTTGAAATCGGCCTACCGAAAGACGGCCTGGCGAATTATTCCGCTGCTGATCGCCTGTTATCTGGTGGCTTATCTGGATCGGGTCAATGTCGGTTTCGCCAAATTACAGATGCTCGACGACTTGAAATTCAGTGAAGCCGTTTATGGCTTGGGCGCGGGTATTTTCTTCCTCGGTTATCTGATCTTCGAGATTCCCAGCAACATCGCCCTGCACCGCTTCGGCGCTCGTCGCTGGATTGCCCGGATCATGGTCAGCTGGGGTTTTCTGTCGGCGGCAATGATGTTCATCGAGACGCCGATGGCCTTTTATGCGTTGAGGCTGCTGATCGGTATCGCCGAGGCGGGATTCTTCCCCGGCATTATCTTCTACCTCACCACCTGGTTCCCGAGCCATCGCCGAGGGGTGATGACTGCGATGTTCATCATGGCCCTGCCCGTCTCCAGCATGTTCGGCGCTCTTATCTCCGGTCTGATCCTGCAGCACTTCAACGGCGTCGCCGGTTATGCGGGATGGCAATGGCTGTTTGTCATTGAGGGGTTACCCGCAGTGGCGTTGGGGGCTGCGGTGTTCTTCCTGCTGCGCGACAGAATCGCTGATGCTCACTGGCTGACGCCTGAAGAACGCCAGGGCATGCAGGCCGCCATCGACCGTGAGGCATCGCAAAAACAGAGCCATCGCCTGCGCGACGGTTTGCTCAACCCGCAGATCTGGCTGCTCGGCGCCGTGTACTTCTGCCTGGTACTGGGCCAATACGTGATCAGCTTCTGGTTGCCGACAATCATCCGCAACAGCGGTGTGCAACAACCGGCGGTGATCGGTGTGCTGAGTGCCATTCCCTATGCAGCAGCCGCTATCGCAATGGTCCTGGTTGGGCGCAGTTCGGACCGGAATGGAGAGTACCGGTGGCATTTGGCGATTTGCGCCGGCATTGGCGCGCTGGGCATCGCCTTCGGCACTTACTTCGGCGACAACCTGTTACTCGGCATGATCGGCCTGACCATAGGCACGGCCGCAATGGTCAGCAGCCTGCCGGTTTTCTGGGGCATGCCCAGCGCCGTGGTCGGCGGTGCCGCCGCAGCGACTGGCGTGGCGTTGATCAATTCATTAGGCAACATTGCCGGCTTCTTCAGCACGATTGTCGTGGGTTGGCTGACACAAGTAACCGGCACTACCCACGCAGCGATGTACATCATGGCTGCGATATTGGTCGTCGGTGGCGGGCTCGGCCTGCTGGTGTACCGCCTGCGCCCTACCCCTGCCGCCCAGGCAGCTTGATGCTCTGACACCGTAGCCAGCTGAGTCCCGGCAACGCCCTGATGAAACTTACAGGGCGGGCTGAACTCGCCTGGAAAAAACCTGCGTGGCTAAAAAACAACAATAAAAACAACAGGAGCAAATAACAGTGACGAAAGTCTTCCCGGTAAAACCGGCATTACTGTCGACCATGGGCTGCTTATTGGCCGGGTCCGCCCCTGCGTATGCAGACTTCATTGCGGACGGCCACGGAGCCCTGAATGTGCGCAACTTCTACTTCAACAACGACTATAGAAATCAGCCTGGCCCCCAGGGACAGAGCAAAATACGCGAATGGGGCAATGGCTTCATGCTGGATCTCAAGTCGGGCTATACCGATGGCGCCTTAGGCTTCGGCCTGGATGCACTGGGTACTTTGGGCGTACGTCTGGACGGCGGAGCGGGCAATCATCGGGGCAGCTCGATGTTTCCCGACAACAGCGACGGCACGGCAGTCGATGAGTTCAGCCGGCTTGGCGTTGCCGTCAAAGCGAAACTGTCAAACACCGAACTCAGGGTCGGGACGCTACAACCCAAGCTACCTATCCTGATTGCCAATGACGGCAGACTGCTCCCGCAAACATTTGAAGGCGCAATGCTCACGTCCAAAGCCCTCGACAGCCTGACGCTGGTGGGTGGACGCATCAACAAAGCCACCGGACGCGCTTCAACCAATGATGCCGGGTTGGCCGTTGCTGGAGGACGACGTGAAAGCAATGATTTTTCCTTCGCCGGCGCAGACTATCAATTCAACAAACAGCTGCTCTTACAGTACTACCACGCCAAACTCGAAAATTATTACGATCAAGACTTTCTCGGCTTGACGCACACGTTCCCGATTATCGAAGGGCAAACATTCAAGACGGATTTACGCTACTTCCGAACTCGGGCGGAAGGCAAAAACGACAGCCCCCAGGGACGCGCCGCCGGCTACACACTCAGCGGCTATGGCGACACGCCGGGCCGTATCGACAACGACACGTGGGCCGCGATGCTCACTTACAACATGGGCGGCCATTCGCTGATGGGGGGCTATCAACGGGTTTCCTCCGGCAGCAACTTCACTCAATTGAACCAGGCCAGCACCGGTGAAGGTGCCGCCGGCGCCAGTACCTATCTGCCTACGGATCGATTCGTCTCAAGCTTTCTGCGGGCGGGAGAAGATACCGCGTTCGGCATGTATGCCTACAACTTCGTGGCGTCAGGATTGCCCGGCCTTACTGCATCCATTGGCTATTACCATGGCACGCACATTAAACAATCCGGTGCTCCTGATGCCCGGGAATGGGAACGCGACATCATTGTTGATTACGTCATTCAAAGCGGCAGTTTTCAGGGGTTGGGCCTGGGCCTGAGAAACGCAACGCTTCGAAGCGGAGTATCGAGTGACGGAGCTCAGGACCAGACGCGACTCGTGATGTCCTACACATTGGCCTTGTTTTGAATTCGAACCCGACAACGGCTTCCTGACTTCTTCCCGGCCACGCTCGTGGCCGGGCAACGGTAATCATCATGACTAAAACGACAAGCACGCCGTTCACGCACGTCGCCGTGTCCAGGCTAGAGGCTATCCGCAGTGTTGCGCTACGCATGTTCGTCACTGAGGGCTACCAGTCCGTGAGCCTGCGTCAGCTCGCCGAGCAGACTGGCATTCAAGCGGGTTCGCTGTATCACCACATCGAAAGTAAACAATGTCTGCTGTTCGATTTCATTGAAGAACATGAATATCGCCTGCTCAACTGCGTCAGCAAACCTCCCCTCGCCCCGTTGGACCCAAGGTCTGCACTAGGGCACTACCTCGGCGCTTACTTGCGATGCTCCCTGCCACGGCGCGATGAGCACCTATTGGCCATGCGCGAGCATTGCTGCCTGGAGCCCGCTCAACAGGCGAGAATCCAAGGTTTACGCGACAAACAGACGCAGATTTTGAGAGAGATCATCCGATCGGGTATGGCGCGAACGCACTTCCAGGTGGATGACCTTGATATCGCGGTGGCTACTGTACGGGCCATGCTCGATGGCGCGGTGTTCGGGCCAGCCGGCAACGAGTTCCGGGCCGAAGTACTCATCAAGGCTCTGCAGCAGATGGTGCTTCGGTCACTGCTCAGTGTGGATGCCGAGCCGCACAGGTTTTATGAGTGAGGAATGGCACTAACCAGATGGAAGAATCGACGGTACGTTTTTGGCAGATGTAGGGATCACACCCACTGATATGCCAGAAGATACTGATATTTCCATCACTCTGCAGGGTCCCGCCCGGCATTTCGCACACCCATAATTGGCCTACAACAACAAAGGGGCTCACCCTGAGGTACGTAGGCCATGTACAAAGACCATATCGTCAAGGCTCGCATGACTGACAGCGCCCTGTTCATGGGAGCGGTCGCGGCGGTCATTTTCATCATCACGCTTGTCTGCGGTGTGGGTGAAGGGCGACTGTCCAATTTGATGGGGCCAATCGTTCTGGACTTGAAAGCACCACTGGCGCGTGACATCGCGGTTGGGGGCACCTTCACCATCACGGTTGTACTGAATCTGTTCATCCTTGGCCGGTTTCCCTTGCGGGCGCAGATCATCACGGTCTGGTGCGAATTGCTGGTGCTGTTCCTTTTATTCTTCGACACCTTCAATCTTTCCTACAGCTTCATCGCGACCAAAGTGGGCTTCATGATTACCCAAGGGGTTTTCACCACCGTCTATGTGTCCGCGATTTCCATTGCCATTGCATTCGTCCTGGCATTGTTGGGTGCGACAGCCCGTTTATCTTCCAACGGTTTCGCCATTGCCATCGCCAGCTTCTACACCTCGTTTTTTCGCGGTGTTCCGCTACTCATCCAGATCTACCTCATTTACCTGGGCATTCCTCAACTTGGCTACGTGGTCGGTGCCGTCCCGGCAGGGATTCTGGCGCTCTCGCTCTGCTATGGCGCCTATATGACGGAGATCTTCCGTGGGGGGATCAGCAGCATCTCCCGCGGTCAGTGGGAAGCCTCTCGGGCGATTGGCCTGAATCCCTTTCAAACGATGACTCGCGTCATTCTCCCGCAGTCCATGCGCCTGATCATTCCGCCAACGGGTAACCAGTTCATTTCGATGCTCAAGGACAGCTCGCTGGTGTCCGTGATCGGCGTCTGGGAATTGATGTTCCTGGCGCGAACACAAGGACGCGCCGAGTTCCGCCACCTGGAAATGCTCATCACCGCAGCCGTGCTCTATTGGCTGCTGTCGATCGTGCTGGAAACCGTTCAGTCGCGCCTGGAAAAACACTTCAATCGCGCCCACCGCTGAATCAGGAGCATTACGATGAATCAGCCGTCAGCTTCAGCAGCCATTGCCCCGTACCCCGCCATATCGATTCACGAGATGCACAAATGGTATGGCGATTTTCATGTGCTCAAGGGCATCGACCTGCACATTTCAAGCGGCGAAATAGTGGTCGTGTGCGGCCCCTCGGGTTCCGGAAAGTCGACACTGATTCGCTGTCTGAATCTGCTGGAAGACTTCCAGAAAGGCAAAGTCTTCATCGACGGAATCGAGTTGACCCGCCATGCCGCCTGCGTGGCGAGCATACGGCGCCAGGTCGGCATGGTGTTCCAGCAGTTCAACCTGTTTCCACACATGACAGTGCTGGAAAACCTCATGCTGGGACCGCGTCTTGTCAGCAAGCTCAGCGAATCCGAGGCTCGCGAACTGGCCTGTGAATACCTTGATCGAGTGCGGATCGGCAACCAGGCGGATAAATACCCCAGCCAACTCTCGGGCGGCCAGCAGCAACGCGTTGCAATCGCCCGCGCCCTTTGCATGCGACCGCGCGTCATGCTGTTCGACGAACCCACCTCGGCGCTCGACCCTGAAATGGTCAAGGAAGTGCTGGACGTAATGGGGGAACTGGCCCAGGACGGCATCACGATGGTGTGTGTCACCCACGAAATGGGTTTCGCCCGGCGGGTTGCCGACCGAGTCATCTTCATGGATGAGGGTTGCATCCTCGAACAAGCCAAGCCAACCGAGTTTTTTGAAAACCCACAGCATGAACGTACCCGGGAATTCCTTTCACAGATTCTCAGCCACTGAGAAGTATCGCCACGAAGTCATCGACAAAAACAACAAAAAAACCGCACTCAAGATACCTGGAGGCTTACTCATGATCTCGATCACACGCATCTTCACTGCAGCCGCTATTGCCACCGCCGTCACGATCACCACAGGCGCCGCCTGGGCGGGTTCGACCCTCGACCGCATCCATGAAACCAAGGTGATCAAAGTGGCCACCGCGGCAAACTGGCCACCGCAATCGTTCCTGGGCCCGGACAATAAACTGCAAGGGTTTGATATCGATGTCGCCACCGAAATTGGCCGGCGCCTGGGTAGCAAAGTCGACTTCGTGACCCCCGAATACGGGATCATCACCGCAGGACGCTGGTCGAATCGCTGGGACTTGTCGGTCGGCTCGATGACGCCAACCACCGAACGCGCCCGCGTCCTCGACTTCCCCGCGATTTATTACTACACGCCCTATGTGTTCGCAGTGCACAAGGATGCCGCCGGGACACAGGCAGCGGATCTGAACGACAAGACTATCGGCGTCGAAGCGGGCACGACATCGGAAGACTATATCAATCACCGGCTCAAGATCGACGCCGCGGATGTGCCAGCGTTTACCTACGACGTCACGGCCGGCGAAGTGAAGACGTATGGCGACAGCATGGGCCCTCTCGATGATTTGCGCATGGGCAACGGCGTCAGACTGAACGCCACCTTGTCCGCACTGCCAACCGTTGTCGCAGCCGTCAAAAACGGCTATCCCATCGTCAGAGTGGAAGGCAAACCCGCTTACTACGAACCGTTGGCCATCGCCGTGGATAAAGGTGATGAGGCCTTCAACAGCGCGCTGACCAAGACCGTTGCAGACATGAAAGCCGATGGCACGCTCAAGCAACTTTCTGAAAAGTGGTACGGCGCCGATCTCACCGCAGTGCAATAAAGCCCAGGTGCAATAAACCCAAGCATGGCAGGCGCCCGTTCTCTACGTGGCGCACTGCATGTCTGCGCCCGAAAAAGGACAACGGACTTCATGTACACCTATAACAACAACTACTACACCGCCACGATGAATGACACGAATCAGCGCCCAGCGCTGACAGGCAATGTCCAGGCCGATGTCTGCATCATCGGCGCAGGTCTGGCGGGGCTGAGCACTGCATGGGAATTGGTGTCGCGAGGTCAGTCGGTCGTGCTGCTTGAGGCAGGTCGCGTTGCCTGGGGAGCATCGGGTCGCAACGGCGGCTTCGTCCTTCAGGGCTGGTCCGAAGGCTTGTCATCCATCGAGCGACGTTGCGGAAAACCAACTGCTGCCGCGCTGTTCAAACTGTCGCTCGAAGGCGTCGACACGGTTCGCGAGATGATCGCCCGTTACCAGTTGCCTGGTTGCGCGCCAACACCTGGAAAATTGAGCGTGGTGCGATACGAGGATGGCGATAACCTCAAGCGCATGCGCGACAAAATGGCGACGGATTTCGACTTCCACCTCGACTATCTGGATCGCCAGGCCGTACGTGACAAGCTCAAGACCGACAGGTATTTCCAGGCACTGCGTGATAATCATGGGTTTCACTTCCACCCCTTGAACTATTGCCTGGGCCTTGCCCAGCTTATCGAGCGCATCGGTGGCAGGATCCATGAGCACTCGCCCATGGTCCGGGTTGAGAGTCGTGATGGGCGCCATCGGGTACTCACTGATCAGGGCACGGTCGATTGCGCTAATGTGGTGTATTGCTGCGGCGGCTATGGTGGTCCTGAGTTCGGAAAGTTACGCCGCGCATTTCTGCCAATCGCAACCTACGCGGTACTGACCGAACATTTGGGCGAACGTCTGGCAGATGCGGTGGGCACCACCGATGCCGTCGGCGACAATCGCCGAGCCTCGGACTATTACCGAATTGTCGATGGTGACCGTCTGCTTTGGGGCGGTCGTATCACCACCCGAAACCTGCAGGATGAAAAGCGCCTTGGGCAGTTGCTGACCGACGATATTCTCGACGTGTATCCGCAATTGCGGGGCATCCAGATCGAAAAGGCCTGGTCCGGGCTGATGGGCTACGCAAGGCACAAAATGCCGCACATCGGCCCGCTCGGGAAGGGGCTGTGGGCGTGTACATCATTTGGTGGCCATGGTATGAACACCGCCCCTATCGGCGGACGCGTCATTGCCGAAGCCATTTGCGGCGAGACTGATCGCTACCGTCTGTTCGATGCCTACGGTCTTGAATGGAATGGCGGCCCTCTCGGCCCGGCGGCGGCGCAGACGGTATATGCCGGCCTGAAGATGATGGACATGTTTCAGGAGGCGCGCTCTCAACGCAGGGCGACGCATAAAAATTGAATCCGAGCGAGATCGAAGGACGTGTTGATGGATACGCAGAACCCGGGGCCACTGTTTAACCTGACCGAAAAGGACCGGCAGTTGCTCGGCCTCTTGCAGGCCAACGCACGCGAGCCCACGGCTTCTTTGGCACGAAAACTCGAGGTTTCACGCTCTTCGGTACAAGAGCGGATCACCCGCCTGGAAAAGGCCGGCGTCATCACCGGATACAGCGTACGCATCGACCAGAACAGACTGCAGCAGACCATCAACTGTTTCACCATGACTTCCTGCACCAACAAGAGCTACACCGATGTCATGACCTCACTTCGCAAGATGGAGTCGGTGCAGGCCGTGTATGCGGTCTCGGGCGAGTCCGACTTCATCATTCATCTCGCCACGCCGACCCTGAGTGAACTCAACGCCGAACTCACCAGGATCAACATGATCAAGGGCGTGGCGCACACCGCCTCCCATATTGTGATGGAAACCAAGTTCAGTCGGAAATTGACGGTGTAGAGCTCGATTGAGCACGACTGGCCGCTACAGTCGATGTGCGGTAAAGCGAATGAACCACAGCACTACCCCGCCACCACAAAAATGATAATCGGCCCACACACCGCCAGCAGCACATTGGAAATCGCATAACACACGGTAAAGCCAATCACCGGCGTGTTGCTGCCGGATTGCTCGATGATCTTGTTCATCGATGCGGCTTCGGTCTGTGCACCGGCCAGGGCGCCGAACAGAATCATCGGGTGCAGGCGCAGTACGTAGCGGCCGAAGTACAGCGCCACCAGCGGCGGCAAGATCGTCACCACGGCGCCAGATAACAACAACGCCAGGCCTTGCTCCTTCATGGCCGCGAATGCCGCCGGGCCTGCCAGCAAGCCGACCACGGCACCGAACGCCGTCAAGCCAAATTCGGAGAACGCCCACTGCGCGGCCGGTGGCAATGCGCCGATTTCCGGGTGCCGTGAGTTGTACCAACCGATCACCAGTGCGGCGACCAACACGCCGCCACCAATGCCAAGCTCCACCGGGATCATGCCGATGTGCG
Organism: Pseudomonas sp. NFX98; assembly: GCF_047784845.1. Lineage (NCBI taxonomy): Bacteria > Pseudomonadati > Pseudomonadota > Gammaproteobacteria > Pseudomonadales > Pseudomonadaceae > Pseudomonas > Pseudomonas sp. NFX98. The sequence goes on from NZ_JBLNNF010000003.1 coordinate 337,145, forward strand.
TAGACAGCAACCCCAACAATGAGCCCAGCACCATCCCCAGCGTGTGCACGGCGATGTCGCTTTTGTAGTTGTTTTCACGAATCCGTCCCAGGCGTTTGGCCAGGGCCTCGACGCTGGCGGTGCGGCCGGTCAGGGTCAGTACGTCGCCCCGGCGCAGCACGGTATTGGGCAGCAGCGGCAGCTCATAGCCCTGACGGGTAATGGTGTTGATGAAGCAGCCCAGACGCCGGGTGTTTTCCAGGCGGGATTTGGCCTGCTTTATGCTCTTGCCGGCGAACTCCGGCGAGGTCAGGACAATGTCGACCTGACGGGTCGGAAACGACAGCGATTCAATATGATCGATTTCCGGCCCCACCCACTGCGAGAGTGGGCCGACCGCTTCGCGCAAGGCGTAGACGCCAATGATGTCGCCAGCCTTGAGGGTGAACCCTTCATCCCGCTCGATGATTTGGCCGGCGCGCACCACCCGCTCGACCGTCAGCGACTCGTGTTGGCTTTCAAGTTCGGTAATCCGCAGGCCATCCGCCGGTCCATTGGCCGCTACTTGATGCGCGCGCACGACAATGCGCGTGTACGGCACGGTGATCGCCTCTTCCTCTTTGGCGATCCCCAGCTCAAGTTCCAGTTCCCGGGCCGACGCCTTGAGGTCCACGCCCAGCAGCTTCGGGGCAATGCTGCCGACGAAGACAATCAGGCCGATGGTGCCAAACAGGTAGGTAATCGCGTAGGCAATCGCCATATGGCTATTGAGTTCGGCTTTGGCGGCGGTGTCGATCGCCAGTTGATTGATCGCACTGGTGGCGGTGCCCATGATCGCCGTATCAGTCAGCGCCCCGGCGCCAAGGCCGGCGGTGAAGCCGGCGTCAAAGTCGAAGATCGCATTCATCAGCAGGATCGAGCCCAGCGCCGTCGCGCACAGCACCACCGACAACAGCACCAGTTTCAGCGTGCCGCGGTTGAGGCTGCCGAAAAACTCCGGGCCACTCTTGAAACCGACCGCGTAGATGAACATCACAAAAAATACCGACTTCAATCCGGTCGGCACTTCCAGGCCGATCTGACCGATCAGCAGCCCCATCAACAATGCCCCGGCAACCGAGCCGAGATGAAAGCTGCCAATGTGGATGCGACCGATGAAGACGCCCAGCGCAATGGCCAGGAACACCGCGATTTCCGGGTCGGACCGCAAGGCATGGAGCAGAAACTCGAGCATGGTGCGGTCTCCCTTTCAGTGCGATCAAAGATCCTTCGGTTCTTGTGCCGGGGCCGTGTACCACTTTTCCCTGGGCACCCTTTTTTCTTCGTTCGGATCACCCAAATAGTGCGGCGACATGATCTGCACGCCGTACTCGTTGAACACATCCTGGATGTTGGCGTGCAGCATGCTCAGCAGCACAGCGCGCGGCCGAGGCTGGCTTGGAATGGCCTGGGCCACCAGCCGGTACTCAGGGTAGAAATCCGACAGCGCGGTCTGGAACACCTGGGCTGGCGGCACTTCGAGAATACCCGGCGTGCGTTGGGCCGCTTCCAGCAGCATCGCTTCCACTTGCCGCCATGGCGTGTCGTAGCCGATGGTCACCACGGTGTCGACCACATAGCCGGGGCCTTGCACCGTGCGCGAGTAGTTTTTGGTGACCGTGCCGGTAATCATTGAATTGGGCAGCGTCAGCACTTCCCCGAGACCGGTGCGAATGCTGGTGGTGAACATGCCGAGTTCGGTGACCGTGCCTTCATAGTCGCCAATGCGCACGAATTCACCGGGGCGCAGGGTTCGGGTGTAGGTCAGGATCAGGCCCGCCGCTGCCTGACCGACCACACTGGTGGCCCCGAGGGAGATCATCAGGCCGATCAACACCGACAAGCCTTTGAACGCGTCGGTGCCCGCACCGGGCAGATAGGGATAGGCCATGGCCAACGCAAACAGCCAGATCGCCAGGGATGTCAGGCGCTGGGTTGGTTGCAGGGTTTCATGGTTCAGCCAGCTCAGGGTGCCTGGCATGGCCATGCGCCGCAGGATCCGGCGGGTAAACGCCGTGGCACCCCGGGCAATGAAGAAGATCGCTACCGCAACGCCCAAACCCGGTATTGCACCGACGATGCCCTGGAGCAGATAACCGGCGACCTCCATCAGATAGTTGTTCAGGCTCTCGCCCCAAGGCCGGGTATAGGGGAAACGCGAAAGGACAAACCCCAGCCATTCGTAGGTGAGCAGCAAAACGACCAGCCAGCGCAGCAGCCCCAGCAAGCGACTGACCAGCGGATACAGGTAATTGGCGTCGATCACCTGCACCCGCCCTACTTTCAGCGCCTGGGTGTGCCGATGCATCAAGTCAGGCAGTTTCCTCAGCAAGCGGCGACGCAGATACGCCATGCCCCAGAGCAATGCAATGTAGATACCCGTGGCCAGCGCCGCAGCGCCCAGTGACCGGAGAATCAGGCGCAGACTGCGCGCTTCCTGGGTTTCGGCTACCACCTGACGCAACTTGTCGGCCGCGCTTTCGGCCGCTAGCTGGACTGATTCAAATTCAGTGGCATCGACATCTTTAGGGGAAACAATAAAGGCGCGCTTCGAGCCCAACAGCACCAGATAACTGTTTTGAATGGAATCAAGGCTGACCCGCAGATCATCCGCATCATCCAGTGCTTCATTAATCGCCGTTTTCGCGCGCTTGACCCGCACTTCCGGCGCTTCACCGAGTAATGCGGCGCGGAAAACCATGATGCTGCGATTGGCGATTTTCAGTTCAGCGGACGGTTGCTCAACCGGTGCGGGGGCGTCCTCCGCGAACAGAAGAACTGACCAGAACATCCCGAAAACAGTAAAAATTACAGCGAGCAACCTGCTCAGCATGCGTCAGTTCCTTAGGTCACAAATTCAGGTCCAGGGTACGTAACGCAGCGTAGTTCAGCGATGAGCGGTTGTCAGATATGCGCAACTGGCACTCGCACGAAGTGCCAGTTTTAAGCAGCAGGTCACTCGGTTAACGGCGAATATCTAGTTCGGATCCAGCAACCCACCGCTCCAATTACTCGACACACGACTGCCGGTAAATTTCGCCACCACCACACCCTGAGAGATCAACCGATCGCGATAGCGAGTCACCATGCGACCGGTCTGCTCGGCCACCAGCACCACTTCTGAAGACGGATCACCGGGGCGGCGCAGAATCCGCGCAAAGCGCTGGCCTTCCTCGACGATGTCGCCCAGCTCTTTTTCAAAGATCAATACGCCGGGTTGTGGCGCGAGAATGGTCTCCATCTGCGCCATGTCCTTGACCTCGACGGGCCAGTCGCCGGGTGAGACTGCGTCATCGATGATTCCGTAGCCACAGAGCCAGGCATACAGTCCTTCGGCATCCTGTTCGGCGAAGCGGTCGCTGACGTCACCCTGCCCGCGCAGTTCCAGGGTCGCGGCCATGCGTCCTTGCGTCGTACCTTCACGCAGCCACGGGGCAATGATGGTTTCTTCGAAAGAGCCGTCGCCGCCGTCATCCCAGATGATTGCCACGTCCATTTTCATCGCCGCCGCCAGTTCGCGGCCACGGGGCCAGAAGCTACGGTGCACGTAGATGTAGGGCAGCGCTTCGTCATCGGTGTGCAGGTCGAGCATCACGTCCGCCGGAGCCGCCAGTTGCACCAGTTTCTTTTGCCATTCCTGGACATTCGTGGACGGTTGCGTCATCGCCGCCGACTGGTCGAAGCCACGGTTGAAGTTATGCCCGGTGGCATCGTGAAAGCGCCCCAAAATCCGCCCCTGGCGAAATTGGCCGATACCCAGCGGGTTGGCCTGTGGCACCACGGTGACAGTACCCTTGAGTCGGCCTGCGGACTCGGCCACCGCAAGGCGTTGCATCAATAGGTGCAGAACCAGCATCCCGGCGATTTCATCGGCATGCACGCCGGCCTGCAAATGCACCTTCGGCCCAGTGCTGGCGCCTTCGAAACGCCAGGCACCGACCTGCACCGCGCCGCCATTGTTGTTGCGAACCTCGAACGAAATATCCTGCGCCATACGCTTGTCCTCCCGTCATGAACGTTAATAACCGCACTGCCGAGACTGGTGATTGAACACACGTTCAACTAAGCTCGCCAGCGTGGACCACCGCCAAGGAATTCTTTGTGACCACCATCGCCCCGAAAAACCGCCGCGCCGAAGCCGATGAGCGCCGCGAACTGCTGGTTGCCGCCACCCTGCGCTGCCTGGTCCGCGATGGCCACGCCGGGATTTCCGTGCGCCGCATCGCCACCGAGGCCGGCGTGTCCGTTGGCCTGCTCAATCACCATTTCGGCAGCATCGATGCGTTGATTGCCGACACCTACCAGAAGCTTGCCAGCGAACTCACCACTGCCCTGCTCCACGAAATCCGTCAGGTCGGCACACCGGCAGAAAAAATGGACGCCTTTCTGGTCGGCTCTTTTTCACCGCGGGTCATGGACCCCAAACTGCTCGGTGCCTGGGTGGTGTTCTGGAGCCTGATCCGCCACTCTGAACACGTCAGCCAGTCCCACGAAAAAAGCTACGGCGCCTACCTCGACCTGCTGCGCCAGTTGCTCGATGAACTGGCGACCAGTGAAGGTTTCGTGATTCACGACACGCGCCTGGCCGCCATCGGCCTATCGGCGATGCTCGACGGCCTCTGGATCGAGTGGTGCCTCAACCCCGACACTTTCAGCCCCGCCAACGGGCTCCATATCTGCCGCTGCTGGATAAAGGGACTGAGACACGGAGCATTCAGCGCCGACGACGTCCTGTGACGAGTGCCGACCGAAAATCATCGCCAGGGTGCCGCTGACTGCGATCAGGCCGGCGCCGATCATCAGCGACACGTCCATCAACGTGCCCCAGATCAGGCTCGACAGCAGGAACGCCCAGATCAGCCCGGTGTATTCGAACGGCGCCAGCACCGTCGCCGTGGCGCGCTGGAAACTGGCGAACAACAGGAACTGACCGATGCCGCCCATCAACCCCGCGCCGAGCATGCCCAACCAGTCCGGCATCGGTGCCGGGGTGTGGGTCCAGGGCAACGCCACTGCCATGCAAATGACGAACACCACGTTGGTGATCAGCATCTGCTCCAGCACCGAGGTCTGGTCATCCACCTGACGCAACTGGATGTAGGTAAACGCCCAGCACATCGCCGCCAGCAACGTCAGGACAATTGGCACAGGATTGGCCAGATTGTTCGGACGGCACGCAATCACCACCCCGACAAAACCGATGATCAGAGTGAACCACTGCCAACCGGTGACGCGTTCCTTGAGAATCGCCGTCGCCAGCACCGTGACCATGATCGGCGCCGAGAAATACAGGGTGGTCATTTCCGCCAGGGTCAGGTCGCGGGCTGCCGTGTAATACAGCAGCCACGCGGCGATCGACAACAACCCGCGCACCACCAGCAAGCGCCGACTGGACGAACGCCAGGCACGCTGCACCAGTTGCAAACGCCCGATCAGCAGACATGCAACCGCCACCACCAGGGCGCGCCAGAACAGAATGGTGAACACCGAATAATCGGCCACCAGCCACTTGATGCCGGCGTCCTGCAAGGACAGGAACGCGTAGCCCAAAGTGCACAGACCTATGCCTTGTAACGAGCGGTCGACTATCGGCTTGTTCATCATGCGGACCTGCGTACCGGTGTGCCCCGGCGTTCGAAAAAGGCAAACATCGCCTCGATCAGGAACGTCAGGCAAACGTAGACACCGGCCACCAGCAGCAACGGTTCATACACTTGCAGGGTTTGCGCACGCACCACGTTGGCCGCGCCCAGCAGGTCAATCACCGCAATGGTCGAGGCCAGCGCCGTGGATTTGAGCAGCATCACGGTTTCCCCGGCCAGGGTCGGCAACAGCAGGCGCAGCGCCCGCGGCAACCGCACACGCAACAGGGCCTGGCGCGGGGTCATGCCGAACGCCGAGGCTGCTTCCATTTCGCCTTTTGGCACCGCCAGCAGGCCGCCGCGAATCACTTCGCCGACGTACGCACCCACCGACACCACCAGGGCGAAAACGATGTACCAGTAACCATCGCGCAGATACGGCCAGAGGAAACTGCCGCGAATCAACGGAAACTGCGCAAACAGGCTGCCCAGGCCGTAGTAGAAAATGTAGATCTGGATCAGCAACGGTGTGCCGCGGGTCACGCTGGTATAGAACAGGCTGACCTTGGCGATCACTTTGTTTTTCGAGATCCGCGCCAGCGCCACCAGCACCGCCAGCACAAAACCGAACACACTGGAAATCAACAGGATGGCGATGGTCGTTTGCAGCCCCCGGACCAACAGCGCCCCGTATTCAACTATCCACGCTGGAATCATTTCATTCACTCTGCCGGTTCAGTCAACAAGAGGCATCCAGCGACGAATACGTCGCTCCAACCGTCCCGAAAGGTAGTTGGACACCAGCGTCACCGCGTAATACAGCGCCGCAGCCGTGAGGTAGAACAACAGATAGTGACGCGTCGACCCCGCCGCTTGCTTGGCGGTGTACAACAGCTCATTGGTGCCGACCACGCTGATCAACGCGCTGTCCTTGATCAGGTTGATCCACAGGTTGGACATCCCCGCTATTGCATAGGGCGCCATGATCGGCAGCGTGACGCGACGGAACAGGCCGAAACCGTGCAGGCCAAACGCCTTGCCCGCCTCGATCTGACCATAAGGAATCGCCTGGATGGCCGCGCGGAAAATCTCCGACGCGTAGGCGCCTTGCACCAGTCCCAGTACCACGATCGCCGCCAGCGGACCGCTGACGTTGACCACTTCGTAACCGAGCGAGGTCATCAGCGAATTGAGCAGCATGGAACCGACGTAAAACAGCAGCAGGATCAGCAACAATTCCGGAACCGCCCGGAACAACGTGGTGTAGCCACGGGCCAATGCCGCAATCGGTTTCGGCGCGCCCAACTTGAGGCAAGCCACCACCAAACCGATGGCCAGCCCGAGCACAAAGGCCCCGGCCGAAATCTGCAGGGTCATCCAGAGCCCCTTGAGCAGCGCCCCACCCCATCCTTGTTCGGTGAAATTGATCAAATCGAACATTGCTGGCATTTCAGTCTCCAAAAGCACCGCCGGCCCCTGTAGGAGCAAGGCTTGCCCGCGATGCTTTTGACAGCCTCAAGGGCCCCATCGCGGGCAAGCCTTGCTCCTACAGGGATTTGTGTTTGGATTTGATGATCAGAACGTCGGCTTCACGCTCGTGCCGAAGTAGCTCTGCGACAAGTCGTCATAGTCCTTGCTCGCCAGCAGTTCCTTGATCGCCTTGTCGAGCTTGGCCTTGAGCTCGGTGTCGTCCTTGCGCATGCCCGCGCCTACGCCTTTGCCGAAGATCGGGTCGTACGGCACCGCGCCGAGGTAAGCCAGGTCTTTCGCATCCGGGGTTTTGACGAACGCCGCCATGGCGGTGCCGTCAGCCATCATCAGGTCGATACGACCGGCAATCAGGTCGGCGTTGGCCGAATCCTGGGTGTCGTAGTACTTAACGTCGGCGATTTTTTCGTAATAGGTCTTCAGGTAGCTGGCGCTCACGGTCGAGTTCTGCACGCCGATGGTCTTGCCCTTGAGGTCATCCGGGTACTTCTTCACGGAGGCATCTTTAGGGCCGACGATGGCGATTACCGAGTCGTAGTAGGCCTTGCTGAAGGCGATCTGTTTTTCCCGCTCTTCGGTCACCGACATCGAGGAGAAAATTACGTCGATCTTCTTCGCCAGCAGCGACGGAATGATCCCGTCCCACGCCACTTCCTTGATCTCGCACTCGGCTTTCATTTCGCTGCACAGCTTGTGGATCAGGTCGACTTCAAAGCCCTTCCATTCACCGTTGGCCTGCTTCTCGGTGTACGGCGGATAGGGTTCGGCCGCGACCGCGAAACGGATCGGCTGTGCCTGTGCCGCGCTCATGCCGGCCAGCAATACGCAGGCGGCGCCGGTTATCCAGTGTGCAAAACGTCGATTTCCCATGTTGTTTTCCCGTCTTTTTATGGTGTTAGCGAGTTTGATGAGCGTTGACGAATTGTCGGCAACGCTCGCTGCGTGGGTGTACGAACACTTCGTCCGGCGAACCGGTTTCCTCGATCAGGCCTTGATGCAGGAAGGCGACTTTGGAAGAGACATCGCGTGCGAAAGCCATTTCATGAGTCACCAGGATCATGGTCCGGCCTTCTTCGGCGAGAGAGCGGATCACCCGCAGCACTTCCCCGACCAGTTCCGGGTCGAGTGCCGAGGTGGGTTCATCGAACAGCATGACCTTGGGCCGCATGGCCAGGGCCCGGGCAATGGCCACCCGTTGCTGCTGTCCCCCGGAGAGAAACGCCGGGTACTCGTTGCGCTTGGCCGCCAGCCCGACGCGTTCAAGCAAGGCTTCGGCCCGTTCAGTGGCTTCCGCTTTGCTTTCGCGCAGGACCTGGGTCGGCGCTTCGATGAGGTTTTCCAGCACCGTGCGATGGGGCCAGAGGTTGAAGTTCTGGAACACCATGCCCAGGCTTGAGCGGATGCGTACCAGTTGCTTGGCGTCGGACACCAGCGGCGCGCCGGGGCGGGTGTGATTGAGGTGAATGCTTTCGCCGTCCACCAGAATGCGCCCCTGATCCGGCACTTCGAGCATGTTGATGCAGCGCAGCAAGGTGCTTTTGCCCGAGCCGCTGGCGCCGATCAGCGAGATCACCTCGCCTTCGCGGGCCGTCAGTGACACGCCCTTGAGCACCTCGATATTGCCGAAGCTTTTGTGCAGCTTCTCGACTTCAATCATGGTTCGGGCGGCGGTCGGCAGAACCAGGGTTTCGGTGGCCACGCTGGTAATCACCGGCCGTGGCGCTTCCCCGTTCAACACCAGGACGAAAGTGCGGATACGCCGACAAGCTTCAGTCAGTCGTTCTTCACCCAATGTGAAGGACAGGCGCACAAAGCCTTGCGCCGGCTCACCGAAAGCGGCGGCATCCAGCACCGATACCCGCGCCTCGCGCAACAGGCGCCAGGCAAATTCCAGCGACGTCAGACCGGTGCCGCGCACGTCCACCAGTACGAACATGCCGGCGTCGGGTTTGAGTACCGAGATGCCGGGGCAATCAGTCAGCCCCGCCACCACCAGATCGCGGCGACGGCGGTAGATGTCACGCATGCCATGGGTGACTTCGTCGTGGGACTGGACCGCCTTCAACGCGGCTTCCATGCAAAAACCCGGCAAGCCGTACAGCATGCTCAGCACCAGGGTTTCGGCATGCGCGACCAACGCCGGGTTGGCGACGATCCAGCCAATCCGCCAACCGGTCATGGCATGGGATTTCGACAGGCTGCCGATCACCACGCAGCGCTCGGCCATGCCCGGCAACGCCGCGAGGCTCACGTGATCGCGTTCGAACGTCAGGCTTTCATAAACCTCGTCCACCACCACCCACAAGTCATGGGCAATGGCGAGTTCGGCGATGGCTTGCAGCTCTTCGCGGTTGAGCACCACGCCGGTGGGATTGTTCGGGTTGGACAGGAAAATCGCCCGGGTCCGTGGCGTGATGGCCTTGGCCAGCACTGCCGCATCGACACGGAAATCATCGTCCGCCGAACACGGCACCCGTACCAGCGTGGCGCCGGAAGCCTTGAGCGTCGCTTCGTAGGTCACGTACATCGGATCGAGGGCAATCACTTCGTCACCGGCGCTGAGCAGGCACATCGAAGCGACGAACAAGGCGTTCTGCGCGCCCGCCACGGTAATCACGTTTTCAGCTTGCAGTTCGCGACCGAACAACTTGCCGTAGCGCGCCGCAATGGCTTCGCGCAAGGCCAGGCGGCCAGCAATTTCGGTGTAGTGAGTGTCACCTTCGCGCAGCGCATGGATGGCGGCATCGGTGATGAAGTCGGGAGTGGGGAAATCCGGGTCGCCGACACTGAGAATGATCACATCCTCGCCCCGGCGGCGCGCTTCGAATGCCGCGTAGTGAATATCCCAGGCGGCTACGCCTTGACCTGAGATCCGCTCAACAAAGGGTGAAAACCGCATGCCAGTGCCTCGTTCAGAAAGAAGAAACGCAAGCCCGCAACCAGCCGGGAGAGAAGGTGGAACGAACATAGTCCAAGCTGAACACTCGTTCAACAGAAACCTGATCAGTGTTCGTGTTCAGCGCAAACAGGTCGTTTTTACGACAGTCGCGGCGTTTTTACGCTGTGGCTGGTTCCAACCGACCCGCAGCCATTCGGGCGTCTATGCTGCTGGGATGTCCTTGGTCGGGAAAACGGGCGATGCATCCAGGTACAAGCCAGCTGCTGCTGTTTGCCGTGCTTGCCATCGGCGGCTGCGTGCGCTTGGGCCCGGACTTCCAGCCGCCCGGCGAAGCGTGGGTCGATCACTGGTACACCCCCGAGCTCGACCGCGCCAGCCAACGGGCACTGCAACCGGACATTCGCCAATGGTGGCAAATATTTGCTGACCCGACGCTGAACCAACTGATCGCTGAATCGGATGCCCACAACTCCAGCCTGAAAATCGCCGGTTTGCGGGTGATGGAGGCTCGCGCGCAGTTGGGCATTGCCCAGAGCGGCCTTTATCCGCAATTGCAGCAAGTCAGCGTCGACAGCTTGTATGTCAAGCGTCGGCAATACGGCGGCAACAACCCGATCGACAGCCATTTCTGGCAGCACAGCGCCGGGTTCGATGTCGGTTGGGAACTGGATTTCTGGGGACGTTTCAGCCGCGCCATCGAGTCGTCCGACGCCAGCTATTTCGCCGCCGAGGCCAACTATGACGACGCACTGGTACTGTTGCGGGCGCAGGTCGCCGACACCTACTTTTCCCTGCGCACCACCGAAGCACGCCTGCGCGTAGCCCGGGAAAACGCCCGCCAGCAACAACGCAATTACGAGATCACCGAAAAGCTGTTCAACAGCGGCCAGACCGCCGAACTCGACCTGCAACAAGCCAAGACCCAGTACCTGGGCACCTTGAGCACGATCCCGCTTCTCGAAGACCAGATCGGTCGTATCCGCAATGCCTTGGCGGTGTTGATCGGCCGCCCGCCCGGCGCGCTGCCGATGATGGCCGAGAACACCGGACTGATTCCGCTGGTGGACCGCGCGGTGTTGCAGGATGTCCCGGCCAACCTGCTGCTGCGCCGCCCCGACGTGCGCGCCGCCGAACTGAATGTCGCTGCACAGTCCGCGCTGATCGGCGTCGCTGAAACCGATTTCTACCCGTCGCTGACGCTGCTGGGCAGTATCGTCTGGTCGGGCGACACCCTCAGCGGCACGTCCCGCAGCCTCGATCTGATCGGCGGCCCGAGCCTGCGCTGGAACGTGTTCGACTATGGCCGGATCAGCAACAACGTGCGTGTGCAGGACGCCCGCTTGCAGCAACTCATCGAGGCTTACCGCGACAAGGTTCGACAGGCCGCACGCGAAGCCGACGATGCCGCCAACGGCGTGACTCGCTCGTTGCAGCGCGAACGCATCCTGCGCGAGGCCGAAGGCGCCGCCAAACGCTCACTGGAACTGGCCAACGCGCTGTACCGCGAGGGCTATTCGGATTTTCAGCGGGTACTGGATGCGCAACGCGCGCTGCTCGAACTCCAGGACAGTTACCTGGTTAGCCGTGGCGACGCGGTGAGCAACATGATTGCGCTGTACAAGGCCCTCGGCGGCGGTTGGTACAGCGCCCAGCCTAAAGTCGATGCCGCCACGCGCCGGCAAATGGAACAACGCACCGATTGGGGCGACCTGCTGGCCGAGCCCCCTGCCGCGCAACCCGCCTCCCCTTTGCCCAACCCGGTAAACAACCATGACTGAAGCCGTCCCTCCCAGCTCTGACGCCGCGCCGCCACCCGCGGAGCCCGCTGCCGATCCGACGAAAAAAGGCATCAAATGGGTGCTGCTGCTGATCGTGCTCAGCCTGGCGTGGTATCTGCTGGCGGACCGATTCACGCCTTATACGCAACAGGCACGGGTCAGCGCGTTTGTGATTCCGGTGGCCGCGGAAGTCGCTGGGCGGGTGATCCGGGTCAACGTGCGCAACAATCAAGACGTCAAGGCCGGGGAAGTGATTTTCGAGATCGACCCGCAGCCGTACCAGATCGCCGTCGACCGCGCCCGTGCGGACCTCGAATCCACCCGTCGGCAGATCGGCGCCAGCACCGCCGGCATCGCTTCTGCGCAGGCAAACTTGCGTGCGGCTCAAGCCAATGAACTGAAAGCGCGCCAAGACAATATGCGGCTTGAGGGTTTGTATCGCGAAGACCCCGGAACCATTTCCGTGCGCCTGTTGGAAGTGTCCCGCGCCAACCGCGAAGCCGCCGTCAGCAAGGTCGCCGCGGCCCGCGCCGAAGTACAGCGCGCCAAGGAAACGGAAGGCGGCAACGAGGAAGACAACGCCCAGCTGCGCAGCGCTGCCACAGCGCTGTCGAAAGCCGAACTGGACCTGTCCAACACGCAGATCCGCGCCCGCTCAGCCGGCCTGATCACCGACTTGCGCACCGATGTCGGCCAGTTTGCAGCGGCAGGTAACCCGGTGATGACCCTGATCGCGATCCATGATGTGTGGATCAGCGCCGACATGACCGAAAACAACCTCGGCCTGGTCAAGACCGAAACCCCGGTGTCCATTGTCCTGGACGCCCTGCCCGGCGAAGTGTTCGAGGGTCACGTGCGCAGCATCGGCTATGGGGTCAGCGTCGGTCAGCCCGCCGCGCCCGGTAGCTTGCCGACCGTGCAGAACAGCCGCGACTGGCTGCGCCCGGCCCAGCGTTTTCCGGTGATCATCGAATTTTCTGCCGAGTCACTGGCCATGCTGCGTGATAACCGCGCGATCCGTGCCGGTGGTCAGGCCGAAGTCATGGCGTTCCCCAGCGAAGGCAACCTGTTGAACCCGCTTGGCCATGCGTTTCTGCGGCTGATGAGCTGGCTGTCGTATGTTTACTAAGCAGCAGCGCACACCCAGGGTTCAGCGCGCCCTGCGCCTGGCGACGGGCACGGCAATCTGTCTGGCGGTGAGTTTTGGCCTGGCCTTGCCGATCCCGTTTCTGGCTCCGGTGCTGTGTGCGTTGTTGCTGGTCTCGGCCAATCGTCCTCTGCCGTTCAAAGCCGCAGTGATCCTGGCGCTTGCCGCCATGCTGACCACCGGCACCGGCCTGTTGCTGATTCCGCTGCTGCGTTATTACCCCAACAGTGGCGTGATGTTGATCGGTGTGGGGCTGTTTCTGGTGTTTCGATTCGGCCTGCGTGGTGGCAGCAACCTGATCGTCACGTTTCTGGTGATCGGCCTGACCATGATCTCTTCGGCGGGTGTGGCCGATTTTGGCCTGGCGGTGATGGTCATCAAGGCCATGGTTGCGGGGCTGATCCTGGCGGTGGTGGTCGGGATGTTCAGTCATTGGCTGTTCCCCGAACCGGCCAATGCCCCGCCGCCGCCCGCCGCGCCGGTTTTTCCCGCAAGCGAAGTCGACCGGGTGGCATTGCGTGCCACCTTGATCGTGATTCCGGCCTTCCTGCTGGCGCTGATCGATCCGGCCAGTTACCTGCCCATCGTGCTCAAGGCCGTCAACCTCGGACAGCAGAGTGAGACGACCAGCGCGCGTAATGCCGCACGGGAGCTGATCGGCTCAACTTTGCTCGGCGGCCTGCTGGCGTTCCTGTTCTGGAATGCGTTGAGCCTGTTTGTGCATTTGTGGATGTTCTTTTTATGGATGCTGCTGTTCGCCCTGATTCTGGCGCGCAGGCTGTATGGCCTGAAACCAACCCGATTCAGCCCGGGATTCTGGCTTAACAGCCTGATGACCCTGATCATCCTGTTGGGCCAGTCGGTGCAGGACAGTGTCGCGGGCAAGGACGTGCAAACCGCGTTCGCCGTGCGCATGACGCTGTTCATCGGCGTGACGCTGTATGCGTGCCTGATGGTGCATCTGCTCGATCAGCGGCAACAGAAGCAGACTCAGGGATTGACCTGATAACCCTTGCCTTGCAGGCAACTGGAATACGCCGTCGAGGTGTTCGCGGTGTTGGTTTTTTCCTGTGCGCGGCGCTCCTGACGCTGGCGTGAGCCGCCCACTACAGCGCCCGCTGCGGCGGTTTGCTTGGCGCGGTCCTGGCGATAGTCCTGCTTGTTGTCGTCATCGACGCGATCATAAAACTCATCGTGCTGACGCCCGCGTACCTGGGCCGCCGTGGCCCCGGCGACAGCGCCCGCCGCCGCGCCTTTGACCCGTCCGCCAGACGGTGTCGAGGATGTCGACGCCGTTTGACTGGCCGCAATGCTGTTGCACTCGCTGATATCCGTCTGGGTCTGTTGCGAACTCTGGCCCTTCATCGGCACCACCGTTTGTGCCCAACCCTGGGCACTGAGAATCGACAATACGACGCACAAGCCGATGGGCGGAAACCTATTCATGATGACCTCCGTAATGAGCGTGGTTCACCCTGAAAGATTGTAGTTCACCCCTCCTCCCGGACCTCCATAACCAGACTATTTCCGACCCAACGCACCGGCACCGATTCCAGCTGCGCGCCTTTGCACGGACCGTCGATGCAATGTCCGTCGTCGAAACGAAACATCGCACTGTGGTGCGCGCACATCAGCACCTTGCCGCGATAGGTGCAAAACTCCTGCGGCCGAAAGTCCAGCGGCACCGAAAAATGCGGACAACGGTTGATGTAGACCCACACCTGCCGGTCTTGCCGCACCGCAACAAGACCGGCCGGATGCAGTTGCTGGTGCTGCGGCAAGCCGAGGGCGCCGCCGTCGGCGATGTCGTCCAGTTGGCACAACGTGATGGTGGTCATGCTCAGCCACGCAATTCCGGGTTGCCGAGGCTCCAGTGCCACGGACGAATCTGAACGCTTGCAAACAAACCGGCCTGTACGTACGGATCGTCCTGAACGAACGCCTCCACTTCCGGCAAGCTGTGCGCTTCGATCACCAGCAACGTGCCGTTCATCGCTGAACCGGCCTCATCCAGAGTTGGGCCGCCAAACCGCACGACTACCCGATGGCTCTCGGTTGCACGCAAATGCGCTTGATGGCTGGGCCGCAGACGCTGACGCAACGCCAGCGAATCCGGGTGATCGGTGGCAAATACCGCAAAAAACTGGCCCATGGTTCACTCGGCTTCCATGACAAATTCGTAACACGCACGCTTGAACGGCAGTTCCATACCCAGTCTGGCAGACACATCGTCGTGGCTTATCCGGTCTTCGTAGATCACCTGCAACGACTGTTTCACACCAAACACCGCATCGGACGCCAGATACGGGTCATCGTGATTGAACAGGTGCGTGACCAGTTTGCGATAGCCCGGCACTTCAATCATGAAGTGCAGGTGCGCAGGCCGCCACGCATGACGGTTGGCCGCATCGAGCATGCGCCCCACCGGACCATCGGTCGGTATCGGGTAGGCCACCGGGACAATCGTGCGAATCGCGAAGCAGCCGTCGGCGTCGGTGCGATAGCGACCGCGCAGGTTGCCGAATGGCTGCTCGGTGTCCTGGCCGGAATACATGCCGTTCTCGGCAGTCTGCCAGACATCGAGCACCGTACCGGCCAAGGCATTGCCGTGAACATCGACCACCCGTCCACGCACCAGCGCCGTTTCGCCCGGGGTGAAGGCCATGTTTTCGCCGAACGCCCGATCAGGCATGCCGTCGATGTAGAACGGCCCGAACACCGTGGTTTCGGTCGCCGTTGCGCTGTGCCGGTGGTTGATCGCATCCACCAGCATCGAAACGCCGAGGGTGTCCGATAGCAGAATGAATTCCTGGCGCACCAGACCATCGCATTTATGCCCGGTGTCGGTCAGGAAACGGATGCCTTCGAACCATTCCTGCTCGGTCAATTCGACCTCGCTGACAAAGGCGTGCAGATGCCGCGTCAGGCTCTGCATGATCTGTTTGTAACGCGCGTTGGGCGCGTCGTTGAAACTGCTCACGGCTTGCTCCGAGATCAGGGCTTCCGTGGCTTTGTCTTGATCGGTCATTGTTGTTATTCCGATGAAAGTGAAAGTGGCTGGCCTGTCAGGTGGGCGCCAGCCCTTGCAGAGCGCGGTTCAACAGCGCTTCGATCGGGCCTTGTCCAAACGGCCGTGGATTGTAATAGGGACTGGCACAGGCGATTTGCGCCGCTTCGGCCGGGCCGTTTGCGGGAAGGCCGATGTCAGCCAGCGCCAAAGGAATGCCCAGTTTCTGGTTCAGCGCATAGAGCAAGGCGCCGACCTCGCTGGCCTCGCTGCCACCCAGTGCGCGAGCGGCACGTTGCAACGGTCCCGCCGCCGCTTCGCGGTTGTAATGCGCGGCGTGCGGCAGAACGATGGCGTGGGCCTGGGCGTGGGGCAGATTGAAAGTGCCGCCCAAGGTGTGGCAAAGCTTGTGGTGCAAGGCCATGCCGACCGAACCGAGGCAAATGCCCGCCAGCCACGCGCCGTACAACGCCTGGCTGCGGGCCTCGGCGTCGTTCGGATCATTGACCACGCCCGGCAACGCCTGCGCCAGAGAGCGGATCGATTCTTCGGCCATGAAACCGATAATCGGATTGGCATCCTCGGCATACAGCGCCTCAACCGCGTGGGCCATGGCGTTCATGCCCGAGCAGGCGGAGATTTGCGCCGGCAGGGTTAGGGTCAATTGCGGATCGTAGATCACGGTCTTGGGCAGAACCCTGGGATCACGCCCGGTTTTTTTCAGGCGGTTCTCGGTCAGCCCGTAGATCGGCGTCATCTCCGAACCGGCGTAAGTGGTCGGCACCGCGACGATCGGCAGGCCGGAATCCAAGGCAATTGCCTTGCCCAGACCGATGGTCGAACCGCCGCCGATGGCCACGCAGCAGTCGGCATCCAGTCGCGCTGCTTCAACCCGCGCTGCCTGGGCCACTTCCAGTGGAACGTGCATCACCGCTTTGGCATAGACGCCCGCCGCGCGATCACCGAGCAACGCGGCGACCCGTTCGCCCAACCCATGCTGTTCAGGGGTGGTGAGGATCAGCGCACGCCGGGCACCCAACCGTTCGATTTCTTCAGCCAGCGCCGAGAGTTTGCCCCAGCCGAACACCACGCGGGTCGGCAGGCTTTGGTAGACAAAAGGATTCATGGCAAGCCTCAGCGTTTGAAGTGCGGCGCGATTTTCGCGTCGACGTTGACCCATACCGAACGGGCTTCGGTGTAGTCGTGGATCGCCTCAAAGCCCATTTCACGGCCGTAACCGGACTGGCCGACACCACCAAACGGGCTGCCGGGGCTGACGCGTTTGTAGCAGTTGATCCAGCACATGCCGGCGTGAATCGCGTCGGCCATTTTGTGCGCGCGGGTCAGGTTCTGCGTCCACAGGCCGCTGCCCAGTCCGTACTCGGAGTCGTTGGCGATGGCCAGCGCTTCTTCGTCGGTGCTGAAGCGCACCACGGTGACGAACGGGCCGAACACTTCTTCCTGGCACACCCGATCACTCGGTTTGGCTTCGACAATCGTCGGCTCGACGTAGAAACCCTTGGCCAGGGCCATGTCGTCCGGCGCCTTGCCGCCAGCGAGAATCTTGCCGCCCTGCTCGATGGCGATATCGATGTAGGCCATCACACGGTCGCGGTGCAGCGCCGAGGTCAGTGGGCCCATTTCGGTTTCGGGGTCCATCGGGTCACCCAGGCGAATGGACTTGGCCAATGCGATGAAGCGCTCAAGGAACTGGTCGGCGATGTCCTTGTGCAGAATCAAACGCGAACCGGCGATGCACGCCTGGCCCTGGTTGTGGAAGATCGCCCAGGCTGCGCCATTGACCGCCGCTTCGATGTTGGCGTCTTCGAAGACGATGTTGGCGCCCTTGCCGCCCAGTTCCAGCTGGATGCGCTTGAGGTTGCTCTTCGAAGCTTCGACGATCCGGCGACCGGTGGCGGTTGAACCGGTGAAGGCAATCTTGCCCACGTCGAAATGTTCCGCCAGCGCTTGTCCGGCAGTGTGGCCGTAACCCGGCACCACGTTGACCACGCCTTTGGGGAAACCGACTTCGGTCATCAACTCAACGATGCGCAAGGTCGACAACGGGGTAATTTCCGAAGGCTTGATGACGATGGTATTGCCTGCCGCCAATGCCGGGCCCATTTTCCAACTGGTGAACATCAGCGGAAAGTTCCACGGCACGATCTGCCCGACCACGCCGATCGGCTTGCGCTGCACGTAGTTGAGGAACCCGGCTTCGACCGGAATCACCGAACCTTCGATCTTGTCGGCCATGCCGCCGAAATAGCGGAAGCAAGCGGCGGTGCGTGGCACGTCGAGGCCACGGGAATCGCGAATCGGGTGTCCGGTGTTGAGGGATTCGAGATGCGCCAGTTCTTCGCTGCACTCTTCGATCTTGTCCGCCAGTTTCAGCAGCAAGCGACCGCGTTCCGCCGCGCCCAGCGCCGACCAGGCCGGGAACGCGCGCTTGGCGGCGGCGACAGCGAGGTCGATATCAGCGGCTTCGGCGGCGGCAATGCGGGTGATCAACGAGCCGTCGTGGGGTGACACAACGTCGATGGTGCCGCCGGCGACCGCATCGACGAAGCGGCCATCGATATAGAGCTGATTTTGCATAATGGTTTCCTCGCACCGCGCCTGTCGCGCAGTGTCTGACTGAATGGCTGGAAGCATGGCCCGACGTGATGCCGGGCAAGACACGAGGTCTTAGAACTCGATCGGGTACGGCTTGAGCTCGCCGCTTTCATAGCGTTGCGGCAGGTTCGGCGTGGCGTTTTCCCAGACCAGCAGCATCGAGCGTTTGGTCGAGTAACCCTGGTGGCGGATGTCCGCCGGCATGGCGCAGATGTCGCCGGCACGCATGGTGATGCGGGCGCGCGGATTGCCGTCGTCCTTGTCGCCGACGTCCCAGATGATCTCGTCGGACATTTGCAGGAACCACTCGACCCGGTCATTGCCATGGAACACCGGCAGGATGAATTCTTCGGTGGTCGGGCAGAACAGGCTGGCCTTGCACACCGAAGTCACCGACGGGTTCCAGGTCACGTCGGAGCGCGACAGGTACTTGTGCAGGTTGAAGGCATGCAGCTCACCTTCGAAACCTTCGGCGGCGTGGATTTCCGGCTCGTCCTGCGGCACGTCGATGAACTGGCGATTGACCGGCAGATCGTTGCGCAGCGGTGAATCGTCCGGCAGGCCCGGCATGCGCTTGGTGGCGATGCGGAAGCGTTCGATGGCTTCGATGTTGTCGCCGTTCTTGCGGCCGAACGCGCTGCCGGTTTCTTCCGGCGCGGCGAACGGGTCGAACGTGGCGTTGGTCCAGTCGCGCAGGATGGCCTTGAACGTGGCCATGATCAGCGGCGTTTCAAAGTTTTCGGTGTAGTTGACGCCGGCGGCCTTGAGAGTGCCATTGAAGGTGCCGGCGTAGAGGTCGACTTTGCCGTAGTAATTGCGGGTGCCGATGACCTGGTCGAAGTTGACCCAGCCGTAGAAAAAGCCCCAGGCCACGTCGCGCATCATGGCGCGCAGGAAGGCGTCGACCGGAATCAGGTGCGAGCGGGTCTGGCCTTTGGCGGGCCAGGTGATGCGGGCGAAGTACTCGTCGCGCGACAGTTCGAAGGCGCCGAGTTCGAAGGAGCGGTAGCCGGTGACGGCATGAGGTGCGCTCATCTTGAGTTCATCGTCGGCAAACAGGGCGGTATCGGCAGCGGTTTCAAGCATGGCCATGGCGGGTTTCCTCTTGTTGTTGTGGGATGGGCGGTCGGGCTCGGCAGATCACTTGAAGCAGATGTCTGCCCACTTCTCGACCGACAACGGGCCTTTGATGGTCTGCTGCAGAATCACGCCCGGGCGGCTGGCTTCGAAGCGATACGCCGTGCCCACCGGCAACAGGCATTGATGGCCGCGCTTGAGCAACACGTAACCCATGGGTTTGCCCGCCGGCAGGTCACCGGCCAGTTGCGTGCCCTCGCCTGCCTTGAGCGGCGTTTCGAGCTTGAGGAAATCCACCCGCACTTCACCGTCCATGACGATGGCGAACTCGTCGTGCGCGGCGGTGTACCAAGGCGATTGACCTTCGGCGCGCAGGGTTTCAATCACGTAGCCGAGGTTGAGGCCGACGATGACTTTTTCATAAGGAAGGGATTTTTCCGCCACTTCGAAAATGTTCGAAAAGGCGTAGTGGCTGGCCTGGCCGCTGATGATCTCGACCGAGCCTTTGCTGTAGTTGTCCAGCGAGCCGAAGACTGTTTCGATTGCCGCGCTACTCATGGTTTTCACCGTTTTGTTGTTGTAGTAACAGTGAGTCAACAGTACGTCGCAGCCGATGCCGGAACAATTAGAGGACCAGCGACAACAGTGTTCGCGAAACGCAAACACTGTAGGAGCTGCCGAAGGCTGCGATCTTTTGATCTTGCTTGTAAAAAGCAACAGATCGCAGCCTCGTTGCACTCGACAGCTCCTACAGGAATCGCGCGGTTATCAGCGTACCCAACCCCGCTCCAGCAAGGGCTTGTCCCAGCATGGCTCATCGCCGAAATTCTCCACCAGAAAGTCGATCAACGTGCGTACTTTCAACGCTCGGCGCTGGGTCGCGGGGTACACCGCCGAGAAATTGAACGAGGACAACGCGTACTCCGGCAGCACCGGAATCAACCGGCCACTGAGCAAATCATCGCTGGCCACCAGGGTTGGCAGGCAGACAATGCACACCCCGGTCTGGGCGTAATCGCGCAGTAAATGCACCGAGTTCGAACGCACTTGCCCTGGCAGACTCAGCTCCACTTGCTCGTCTTCGCGGCTGAAAATCCAGCGGTTGCGCGACGGATAGCCCTCGTACAGGGCGATTTTGTGTTGCAGCAGTTCCTGGGGATGGGTCGGCACGCCGAACTCGCTGGCGTAATCGGGTGACATGCAGAACAGGCGGCGCACGCTGAACAGCTTGCGCTCGATCAGGGTTTCGGCCATGGGCGGGAACATCTGGAACGCCACGTCGAAGCCTTCTTCGATGGGGTCGACCACGCGGTCGTTGACGATCACGTCTACTTCGATGTCCGGATACAACCGGGTGAACTCGGCGAGCATTCGGCCGAAGTGACCAATGGCAAACCCCGGCAGCATCTGTACGCGCAGTTTGCCGGTGGGTTTGGCGCGTAGTTCGCGCATGTGCTCGGTCAGCGAGTTGAAGCCCGCGACCATGTCGGCGCATTCCTTGTAGTAGGTCTCGCCCACTTCGGAGAGCCGCACATGCCGGGTGCTGCGATGGAACAGCGGCGCATTGATGAACTGTTCCAGTTGCTGGATACGGTGGGTGATCACCGAACGGGTCACGCCCAGTTGCTGGGCGGCCTTGGCGAAGTTGCCGGTTTCGGCCACCCGCACAAAGGCTTCGACACTGAGTAAACGATCCATGGGGCAGGCTCTCTGGATGCTTTTGTTCTTATAGGAACAGCGAGGTTAGCCTGTCGGCACCTCGCACTCCAGATCCATGCTGCGCCTCATGGCCGGGGCGTAACGGACAACCGTCGCTGCATCGGGAAAACCTGCCAGCCCAGGCGTTCGCTGATCAGTCCCCAAACCCCTTGCGGCGCCTTGAGCATCATCACCACCGCGACCACGCCGAGGATGATCATGTACACCGCGCCGTATTGCGCCAGGCAGCCGCGCAACACGAAGTAGATCAGCGTGCCGATCAAGGGGCCTTCGAGGGTGCCGATGCCGCCGATGATCACGATGAAGATCACCACGGCCGTCCAGTCCTGCAGGTTGAACGCTGCATCCGGGGAAATCCGCAGCTTTTGCAGGAAGATCAACGCCCCGACCACACCGGTGCAACCGGCGGCCAGTACGTAGACCATCAGTTTGGTGCGAAACGTATCGACACCGAGGCTGCCGGAGGCTGGTTCCGAGTCACGAATCGAGGCCAGGGCCAGCCCTTGTCGCGAGCGCAACAAAAAGTACACCACCGCCACGGCGCCGATGGCGATGGCCAGTGCGGTGAAGTAGATCAGCGTTTCGCGCCCGTCCCGGTCGTTGCCGATCTGCCGCACAATCGCCGCCGGCAAGCTTTGCCCCGATCCGCCGCCCAGGCTGCTCATCTGCGCCAGCCCCAAGCGGAACACCTCCGCCACCACCCAGGTGCCGATCGCGAAATAGGCGCCACGCAGGCGAAACACGATCAACGCCGTGGGAATCGCCAGCACCGCGACCAGCACCCCGGAAAGCAGAACCGCAAACAAGGGCGGTACGCCGAACTGCGTCGCCAACATGAACAACAGATAGCCGCCCAGGCCAACGAACGCCTGCTGCCCCACCGAAACCATGCCAGCGTACCCCGCCAGCAAATTCCACATTTGTGCCAAGGCCAGGTAATAAGCGAACTCCACCACCAGCCGCAGACTGGCGCGATCCGCCCACAAGGGCGCGCTGAGCAAAATCAGTACGCACAGGCCCAGCAACGACAAGCCGATGGTGCTGCTGGTGGTCGTGCGTTGTACGCGATAAACCGGCGCGGGATTGTTCAAGGCATTCATCAGTCGACACTCCGGGGAAACAGGCCACGCGGACGCACGACCAGGATCAGCAGAAACACAAGATGACCGGCGAGGATTTGCCAACCGGGATCGATTTTCGCGCCCACGGCCTGCGCGACGCCGAGAATCACTCCGCCCGCCAGCGTGCCCCACAGGCTGCCCAGACCACCGATGATCACCGCTTCGAAACCGTACAACAGCCGCGCCGGCCCCACGGTTGGGTCGAAACTGGTGCGGATCGCCAGGAACACCCCGGCAATCGACACTACGGCCATCGCCAGCGCCATGGCCAGGCCGAAGATGTGCGCGTTGTTGACGCCCATCAGCCGTGCGGTGTGCTGGTCATCGGAGGTAGCGCGAAACGCCCGGCCCAAGGAGGTTTTGTAGAACAGCAGTTGCAGGCCACCGATGATCAGCAACGCGCTGCCAAACACGATCAGCGGCATCACGCCGACGCTCAGGCTGCCGATGCCGACACTCGCCACCTCAAGATCGCCCTGGGACAGCTTCTGGCTATCGGCGCTGAAGAATTCCAGCAACACGTTCTGCACGATGATCGACAGACCGAACGTCACCAGCAGCGGCGGCAGGATGTCCGTGCCCAGCGTGCGGTTGAGCAGCAGCCGTTGCAGCAGGTAGCCAAAGCAGAACATCAGCGGCACCACGATCAGCAGACTCGCCAGCGGACTGAAGCCCAGATGGTTGACCACCATCAGCGCCAAGTACGACGCCAGCACGATGAAGTCGCCATGAGCGATGTTGACCAGGCGCATGATGCCGAACATCAGGGACAGCCCCACCGCGAACATCGCGTACAGGCCACCGAGCAACACGCCTTGAAGCAAAGTATTGAGCCATTCCATCACTAGATCCCGAAATACGCGGCTTTGATTTGTGCTTTGTCCGCGTCTCGTGCGCGCCCGGTCAGGGACACGCGCCCTTCCTGGAAGCAATAGAAGCGGTCGCACACACTCAGTGCCTGATTGATGTCCTGCTCGACGAGAATCACCGTGGTGCCGTCGGCCTTGATCGAAGGCAACGCGGCGTAGATGTCCTTGATCGTCGTCGGCGCCAGGCCCAGGCTGATTTCGTCGCACAACAGCAAGTGCGGGTTGGCCATCAGGCCACGGCCAATCGCAACCATCTGCTGCTGGCCGCCGGACAGCGCCGTGCCGGGTCGTTTACGCAGTTGTTTCAGCACCGGGAACAGCTGATAAATGCGCTTGAGCGTCCACGGTCCCGGGCGTTTGCTGTAGGCGCCGATCAGCAGGTTTTCTTCGACGCTCAGCGACGGGAACAGCTTGCGCCCCTCCGGCACCAGGGCGATGCCGCGCTCCAGTACCTGATTGGCCGCCATGTCGCCAATGGCCTGCCCCTTGAAAGAAATGGCGCTCGGCTGGTTCTTGATCAGCCCGGCCAGCGAACGCAGGAAGGTCGACTTGCCCGCGCCGTTGGAACCGATGATCGCCACGGTTTCACCAGCCTCAAGGGTCAGGCTGATGTCGAACAGCGCTTGAAAGTCGCCGTAGCCGGCGCAGAGTTTTTCGATGGTCAGCATGCGTCAGCTCCCGATGCCCATATAGATGTCCTGGACGCGAGGGTCGGCCATGACGCTGCGTGGCTCGCCTTCGGCCAGTTTGGCGCCGAAGTTGATCACCGTCAGGCGACTGACCACCGCCAGCAAGGCGTGCACGATGTGCTCGATCCAGATGATCGCGACGCCGGACTTGTGGATGCCCTGAATGGTTTCCACCAGTGCCAGGCACTCCGGCTCCGTCAGGCCACCGGCGATTTCATCGAGCAACAGCAAACGCGGCTGCGTCGACAAGGCCCGGGCCATTTCCAGGCGTTTGCGGTCGAGCAAGGTCAGCGAACCGGCCAGCACATTTGCCTTGCGCATCAGGCCGGTAAGTTCCAGCGTCTGCGCGCACCATTGGCTGGCCTCCTTGTCCCGCAGCCGCGCACCAAAGGTCGCGCCCACCAGCAGGTTCTCGAACACGGTCATTTTCACGAACGGGTGCGGAATCTGGTGGGAACGGCCAATGCCTTGCTGGCAGCGCTTGAACACCGGGACGCGGGTAACGTCGCGGCCTTCGAAATGAATCGTGCCTTCGTCCGCCGCCACGCCACCGGCGATCAGGTTGAACAGCGTGCTTTTACCCGCGCCGTTGGGGCCAATGATGCCCAGTGCTTCGCCCGGTTGCAGGGTCAGGTCGATGGCGTCCGTGACCTTCACCTGGCCGTAGCTTTTGTGCACATCGGTCATTTGCAGAAGTGGTTGTTGCATGGTGCACCCGTGTCCTGTTGCGCAATCAATACGTAATGGCCTGCATCTCGCCGCCCAACGGAATCGCCGGCGCGGTGGCATTGCTGGTGATGATCAGGTCGTATTTGTTGTCCTGGCCCAGGCGCCACTGGCCGCTGACCAGCGGGGTCTTGGCGACGTTCTTCACCGGCCCGCCGTTCCAGTTGATCGGCCCGACCACGGTGTTGAGGTTGGTCTTGAGCAAGGCATCGCGAACCGCGTGTGCATCACCGACTTCTTCAGTGCGCTTGAGGATGTCCACCGCCAGTTCGAACAAGGCATGCACGAAGCCCAGCGGTTGCGTCCATTGCTTGCCGGTGGCCTGGGTGAATCCCTGGGCCAGTTGCCCGGCACTGGCGCCAGTCAACGAAGAGCTGAACGGGTGCGTCGGGCTCCACCAGATTTCGGTCGACAGGTTGTTACCGGCCTTACCCAGCGCTTCGACGGCGGTCGGAAACAGCAGCGCCTTGCCCACCGACACCGCTTTGGGCTTGAAGCCTTGCTGGCGAGCTTGGGTCCAGAAGGTGCTCAAATCCGGTGGAATCACCACACCGGTGACGATCTCGACGTCGGCCTTTTTGAACGCGGCGATCTGTGCGGAGAAGTCGTCGGTCAGGCTCTGAAAGCGGCCGGGGTCGACCAGTTGGAAACCCTTCTGCGCCAGCACCGGCGGGAAGCCAAGCTTCTGGTCGCCCCAGGCGTTGCCATCGCCATCGTTGGGAAACAGACCGCCGACCACTTTGTTCGACGGCATCGCGCCCCACATCGAGCTATATGCGCCGATCACATCTTCCAGGCCCCAGAAGAAGTGGTACGTCCACTCGAAGCCTTGATCCGGTTTGCCGCCCCGGGTGAAGAACCACGGCTGCCACGGGGCGACGGTGGAGATGCAGGGAATCTCGTTGATTTCGCATTGGTCGGAAACCGGGTTGGTGGTCTCCGGGGTCGACGACACCAGCATCAGGTCGACTTGGTCCGACAGAATCAGCTCGCTCGCCACTTCCGCCGCGCGGTTGGGGTTGGACTGGCTGTCCTTGACGATGACTTCCAGGCGATAAGCCTTGCCGCCAACGTTGATCGTGTTCTTCAGCACTTGCTTGAGCGATTCGATGATGTAGTTGTCAGCCGCCGCAAACGGCGCCAACGGCCCGGTCTGCGGGCTGACATAGCCGAGCTTGATCACCCGCTCACTGCCGATGGCGAAGGTGAACGGCATACTCGCCAGTGCCACGCCACCGGCCGCGACGCCGGTGCTGCGCAGGAAATCGCGGCGGGAGAAGTTGCGGCCAAACAGGTTGTTATCGTTGTTGTCTGTCATGTCAGTACTCCAAAAGCCCGGACGAACGGGGTCGCCACGTGTGGCCGGGCCAGCACGCAGGGTCAGGGGTAAACGGAAGAAGTCGGTTTAAAAGAACAAGCTGACGTCGAAGGATGCGACAACCTGCGAATCCTTTTGCCCATCGGCGTAGGCATCGCGACCGGGGCCGGAATGAATGTCGTAACGCAGTTCCGGACGCAGGCGCACGTTGGGTGTCGGCGTCCAGGCCAGGTTGGTGGTCACGCCGTAGAAACTGCCCCAGGTCGGGTCCGGAATGCCGGTGTTCGGGTCGATGTTGGCCATCATCACGTGGACCGGCGCATCGGTGTAGAACCATTCGGCGCGGCTGTTCCACATCAGGTTTTCACTGAGCTTGTGATACCAGTTGATGTCCGTGCCGTACCAAGTCGCATCGTTCTTGTTGGCGAAGCCGGCGAACGCGCCCTGCTCCTGGGTGCCGTAGTTCAACTCCAGCGCCACGCGGTTGTTCGGGTCGAGCACTTGCGACAAGGTCAGGTACGACGCCAGACGTTTGTAGTCATCGTCCTTGGTGCCCGCCGGCAGCGGCGAGCCGCAACTGCATTCGGCAAAGCTGTCGCCGGCGCCGTTGCCGTAGATGTTTTCCCAGTCGATCCAGGTGCTGAAGTCCGCCGAGCGCCAGCGCACGTTGGCGATCACGTCCGGGTCATGGTTGGGGTCTTGCAGGTTGTTCCAGCCCTGCACCACGCCCAGCTCGAAGCCGAGCATGCTCTCGCCCGGTGCCGACGGCAGTTTGAACGAGTACAACGCGCCGGCATGTTTGGCCGGGCCGTGCATGAAGGAATAGGTGTGCGAGTAGAAATCGGTCGGTGCCGGTGACGGCAAGGCGAAGCCGATTTCGTTTTCCAGTGGTGTGTGGAAAATCCCGACCATCAACTCAGAACCGCCGAGCACCGGGAAGTAGAAATTGACGTAGGCCTGGGCGACGGTGAATGCCGGATCTTCAGCCTTGTTGTCGCGGTTGACGCTCAGGTCCTCGTCCCAGCCGTAGGTCTTGAAGTAGCGCGCATCCTTGCCGTACAGCGCGGTGACGTTGAAGCCCCAGTCAGCCTCTTGCGGCATCGGACCGGGAAACGGCCCCACGCGGCCGATCACATTGCTCTTGGGTTTCTTCTCCACGGCCAGGGCGAACTGGTTGAGGTTCACGCCTTCGTCGGTGTTGAAAAAGCTCTGCTTGCTGACGTCATCCGTGCCGTTGTTGTTATAGATGACCCCGGCCTGCGCCCAGCCGTAGAGCTTGATCCCGTGTTCACGCTCAAGGCTGTCGCCGAACACGCTGCGCACCAGCGAACCCATGGGATCTTCTGCCGCCAGCGCCACAGAGGGAAACAAAACGCCGGCACCCAGAACGGGCGCGACCAGGGTTGCTGCGCAAACCCATGCACGAATACTCATACCTGCCTTCCTTATTTTTATTAGGCGCCAATCCCCCGAAGGGGCATGTGGCCGAAAGCAAGGTATGACGTCTTGATGAGCCCTGGCTTGAGCTCCACCCGACCGTTGGCGGATCGTGGTGTTCGGCGTAATGGAGGCTACAAGCCAGCCACTACGCCAACAATTCCAATCTCGGCGACTTCAGTGTTTGCGTATTCAGAACAATGGAGGGGGATTTGCAGCAAAGCTGCCACATGGTTTTGCAACCCTGTAGGAGCTGCCGAAGGCTGCGATCTTTTGATTTTTTTTAAAGCAAGATCAAAAGATCGCAGCCTTCGGCAGCTCCTACAGGGGGTGTGGTATCGGTCAGGCCGTGGTCAGTGGATACAGCTTGTCATCAAACTCCGCCAACTTCGGAAACACCAACGGCTGCTCATCACTCAGATGCTGCAACCGCTGCCCGTAATCAACCAGAAATTGCTGACGCGCCTCATCGCTGATGTACGGCACATGCCACGCCACAAACGGTTCCAACACATCGAATCCGACATAAGCCAGCGTCCCGCGCAAAATCGGCCGCAACATGTCTTCCAACGGACCATGTATCGCGCCCTCGCCAAACATGTGCTCGCGCCCACCCAAGGTCACGGTCACCAGCGCCTTCTTGCCCGCCAATCCACCCTGATCATAGAAACGCTTGCCGCCATAACAAATCCCCGACACCAGTACCCGATCGATCCAGCCCTTGAGTATCGCCGGGGTGGAGAACCAGAAGATCGGGAAGTTGAGGATCAGCAGGTCCGCCCACAGCAGTTTGTCGAGTTCGGCCTGGATGTCGGCAGCCAGCGATTGGCTTTTCACGCCCAGGCGTTGTTCCAGTGCATAGACCAGGTACTCGGGGTTCTCCCGTGACGAGAAGTCCGCGTCGCTGGCCACCGGGTTCCAGTTCATTTTGTACAGGTCGCTGACTTGCACTTCATGGCCCTGGGCTTCAAGGGTAGCCACCGCTTGGTCACGCAGGGCGGCAGTGAAGGATTTTGGTTCCGGGTGGGCGTGGACGATTAGTACTTTCATGGTGGTTCCTTAGACTTTTTCCAGCGTATTGGATGAGTTTGCGGTCGCGCGGCTGGCCAGCAATTGTTCAAGCCAGTCCGGGTCCATTTGTGGTTCGGAAGAAAACAGCAGCCCGGTGTAGTCCTGATGCGGCGGCGTGAAGATCTGGCTGCGCGAGCCGTGGTCGACCACCCTGCCCCGTTGCATCACCAGCACTTCATCGGCAATCGCGCGCACGGTGGCGACGTCATGGGTGATGAACAGGTAGGCGACGCCGAGTTGTTGTTGAATGCGGTTGAGCAGCTTGAGCACACCTTCAGCCACCAGTTGATCGAGGGCCGAGGTGACTTCGTCGCAGATGATCAATTGTGGGTCGGCCGCCAGTGCGCGGGCAATGCAGATGCGTTGCTTTTGTCCGCCGGACAATTCACGGGGCTGACGCTCCATGAAGGTCGCCGGGTCGAGTTCGATCATTTCCAGCAATTCGGCGACCCGCGCACGCATGGCCTTGCCCTTGAGGCCGAGGTAGAACGTCAGCGGCCGGCCGATGATGTCGACGATGCGCTGGCGTGGGTTCAGCGCCGTGTCGGGGATCTGGTAGATCATCTGGATGCGCCGCAGTTGCTCCTTGCTGCGCTGGCGAAAGTCCGCCGGTAGTGGCTCGCCGTCGTACAGCACTTGACCGTAAGTTGGCGGTAAAAGGCCAGTGATCAAGCGCGCCGTGGAGCTTTTGCCGCTGCCGGATTCGCCAATCACTGCCAGCGTCTGGCCGCGATAGAGCTTTAACGAAACATCATGCAACACCGGTTGCTGGCCGTAACTGGCGCAGCTGTTGCGCAGCTCCAGCAAAGGTTCTTCTTGCTGCGGGCAGGCTTTGGGCTCAGTGCGGAAACTGCGCACCGCCCACAGCGACTTGGTGTAGTCCTCTTGTGGATCGCCGAGCATCTTGCGGGTCTCGGCTTCCTCCACGAGTTTGCCGTGGCGCAGCACCATGATGCGGTCGGCCATTTGTGCGACTACCGCCAGGTCATGGCTGATGTAGATCGCGGCGCTGCCGTAGGTCTTCACCGCATCGCGAATCGCCGCCAGCACTTCGATCTGCGTGGTGACGTCCAGCGCGGTGGTCGGTTCGTCGAAAATGATCAAATCCGGATGGCAGGCCATGGCCATCGCGGTCATGACGCGCTGCAACTGGCCACCGGAGACCTGATGCGGATAGCGTTGGCCGATGGTTTCGGGATTGGGCAGGCGCAGCACGCGATACAACTCCACCGCTTCGCGCATGGCCTGTTCGCGGCTCATGCCGCCGTTCTTCACCGCGGTTTCCACGTGTTGATCGATCAGTCGATGGGCCGGGTTGAACGAGGCCGCCGCACTCTGCGCGACATAAGCGATGCGCAAACCACGCAACTTGCGCAGGGCTTCAGGTTTGGCCTTGAGCAGATCGATACCGTCGAAATGCACCGAGCCCCCGGTGATCCGGCAGCCGTCACGGGTGTAGCCCATGGCCGACAGGCCGAGGGTGGACTTGCCCGCGCCGGACTCGCCGATCAGCCCCAGCACTTCACCGCGTTGCAGGGTCAGGTCGATGCCCTTGATCAGCGGATGCCACGCGTCTTCGTAGTGACCCTCGATGTGCAGGTCGCGTATTTCCAGCAAAGGTTTGGTGATCGTCATGTTCAGCATTCCTTGAGGCCGCTGGATTTGTGCAGCATCCAGTCGACGACGAAGTTGACGCTGACCGTGATCAAGGCCACGGCCAGGGCGGGCAGCAACGGACTGATGTCGCCGAAGGTGATCAGTACGGCGTTGTCGCGGACCATGCTGCCCCAGTCGGCGGTCGGAGGTTGAATACCGAGGCCGAGGAACGACAGCGCACTGATGAACAGGAACACGAAACAGAACCGCAGACCGAATTCGGCAATCAACGGTGCCGCCGCATTCGGTAGCACTTCGCGGGTCACCAGCCAGTACAGGCCTTCACCGCGCAGGCGTGCGGCTTCGACGAAGTCCTGCACCACCACGTTCATTGCCACGGCGCGTGAAAGGCGAAACACGCGGGTCGCGTCCAGCAGTGCGATCACCAGCACCAGTGATGTGGCCGTGGTGCCGACCACGCTGAGGATCAGCAAAGCGAAGATCAGTTGCGGAATCGCCATCAGGATGTCCACCACCCGCGACAAACCCTGATCGACCCACCCGCCCTTGATCGCCGCGATCAAACCGCACGAGCCACCGAGCAGAAACGCCAGCACCGTGGTCAGGAACGCAATGCCCAGGGTGTTGCGCGCGCCGTAGACCAGACGGCTGAACATGTCGCGCCCAAGGTTATCGGTGCCCAACAGGAACTGCCCGCCCCACGGCGCAAAGCCCTCGCCCACCACTTGGGTTTCGCCAAACGGCGCCAACACCGGTGCAAACAGCGCCACAAAGATGTACAGCACGATCACCAGCAGCCCGAACTTCGCGCTCAGCGGCGCGCGCATTAATTGTTTGATCAGGTTCATGGACTACCCCTTCGGATGCATCAGGCGTGGGTTGCTGGCAATCGACAGCACATCGGCACTGGTGTTGAGCAGGATGTACGTCGCGGCGAAGATCAGGCTGCACGCCTGCACCACCGGGATGTCACGCTTGGCCACCGAGTCCACCAGTAACTGGCCGAGCCCCGGATAGACAAACACCACCTCGACCACCACCACGCCGACCACCAGGTACGCCAGGTTCAACGCGACGACGTTGACGATCGGTGCCAGCGCATTCGGCAAGGCATGACGGAAGATGATCCGCGACTGGCTGATGCCCTTGAGCCGGGCCATTTCGATGTAAGGGCTGGCGAGCAGGTTGATCAGGGATGCGCGGGTCATGCGCATCATCTGTGCGATCACCACCAGGCTGAGTGTCGCCACCGGCAGTACCGAACGTTCCAGTATTGTGCCTAGGGACGCGTCC
Organism: Pseudomonas sp. NFX98; assembly: GCF_047784845.1. Taxonomy (NCBI): domain Bacteria; kingdom Pseudomonadati; phylum Pseudomonadota; class Gammaproteobacteria; order Pseudomonadales; family Pseudomonadaceae; genus Pseudomonas; species Pseudomonas sp. NFX98. The sequence continues at coordinate 368,617 of NZ_JBLNNF010000003.1, forward strand.
GGCGCCAGGTTGGAAATGCTCGGGAACCAGTTGAGCTTCACCGCGAACACCAGAATCAGAATGTAGGCGACGAAGAACTCGGGGAACGACACCGCGCTCAGGGCCGAGGTGTTGAGCAAGCGGTCGAACCAGCTATTGCGGTACAACGCGGCGAGCATGCCCAGCAGCAACGCCAATGGCACCGACACCAGCGCCGCCAGCAATGCGAGGCTGAAGGTGTTGCCCAACCGCGCGCCGACCAGTTCGGCGATGGGCCGCTGGTTGGCCAGCGATACGCCAAGATCACCGTGCAGCAGTTGCCAGATCCAGTGACCGAAACGGGTCAGCGGCGGCAGGTCCAGGCCCAATTGCGCGCGGTAGGCGGCCACGGTTTCCGGGGTGGCGGACTGGCCGAGCATGGCCTGGGCGATGTCGCCCGGAAGCAGGCCGACGGCGAGAAAGATAATCACCGATACGGCGAACAGCGACAGCAGGCCCAAGGCCAAGCGCTGCCCTAACAGCTTGAAAATACTTCTCATCGTGCGGTTCCTTGAATTGGGCACGCTGGTGAAGATTGCAAATTCCACTGTGGGAGCTGGCTTGCCAGCGATAGCGGTATGCCAGCCAACATCTATGTCGACTGTCACGGCGCCATCGCGGGCAAGCCCGCTCCCACAGGGATCTTCATGGGTTGATAGATCGAGGTTTCAGGCCTGCCACCACCGCTCGATCACCCGCAACCCATCCAGCTCGCCGTAAGGCGCGGTCTGTCCGCCATGGGCAACCTTGTTGGAACGTGCCGCCACCGAACTGGCGAACAACGGCACAATCGCCCCGCCCTCGTCGCGGCAAAGGCCCTGCATTTCGTTGTACATCTCGCGGCGCAGCGGGTCGTTCATCTCGCCCCGGGCAGCGTTGAGCAGTTGATTGAAACGCGCGTTATCCCAGTGGGTTTCGTTCCACGCCGCACCCTTGGCATAACCGATACTGAACATGCGGTCGGCGGTCAGGCTGGAGTACCAGAACGACGTAGTGAACGGTTGCTTCATCCAGACGTTGGAGAAGAAACCATCGGCGGGTTCGCGCACCACGTCGATGTCGATCCCGGCCGCGCGCGCCTGTTCCTTGAACAGCACCGAGGCGTCGACGGCGCCGGTGTACGCGGCGTCGGAGGCTTGCAGGCGAACCTTGAGCGAATCCAGGCCGGCCTTTTTCAGGTAGAAGCGCGACTTGTCCGGATCGTAAGTGCGTTGCTCCAGCGCGGTATTGATGAAGCGACTGCCAGGCTGGATCGGATGGTCGTTGCCCACCAGGCCATAACCGTGCAGCACCGACGCCAGCAGGGTTTCGCGGTTGATCGCGTGCTTCATCGCCAGGCGCACATCGTTGTTCTGGAACACCTGGCTGTCGGTGAGCATCGGGAAGGTGTAGTGCTGCGCGCCTTTGGTTTCCTCGATCACCAGATTCGGATTGCGCTTGAGCAGCGCGACGGTTTTAAGGTCGACCTTGTTGATCACGTCCACCTGGCCGGTGACCAGTGCGTTGACCCGCGCTGCGCCGTCCGCGATGGCGATCAATTCGGCGCTGGCGAAGTGCGCGCGGCCCGGTTTCCAGTAATCCGGGCTGCGTTCCAGGGTCATGCGCACGCCCGGTTCGAAGTCCTTGAGGCGATAACCGCCAGTGCCGACGCCGGCCTTCCAGTCGGGAACACCGTCCTTGCTCGGCATGATCACCAGATGATAGTCGGCGACCACGTAGGAGAAATCGGCGTTGCCCGACTTCAATTCGAACACCACGCTGTCGCTGCCATTGGCGCTGACTTTGGCGACATCGCCCAGCACGGTTTTGGCGGCTGAGGTGGATTTCTCGCCGAGGTGATGCTGGATCGACGCCACCACATCTTCGGCGTCCAGGGTTTTGCCGTTGTGGAAGGTCACGCCCTGGCGCAGTTTGAAGGTCCAGACGCGGGCGTCCGGGGTCGAGGTCCAGCTCTCTGCGAGTTCAGGGATCGCGGTGCCGTCGACGGCAATTTCGGTGAGCGTGTTATAGACCGCCGAGAAACCGACGAAGGTGAAGGTGTCGGCCCAAGAGCCCGGGTCTTTGGAGTCGGTGGTGCTGCCACCGGCCAGGCCCAAACGTAAAACGCCGCCCGGTTTCGGCGTGGCCTCTTCGGCGAAGGCGCCAAACGGCAGGCCCATGGAGAACGCCCCGGCCACCGCCGCTGCAGTCGCGCTGTACTTGAGAAAGTCCCGGCGCGGAAAACTGAATTCATGGTTCGCTTGAGTAATCTTGTTTTTGTTATCGCTCATTGCATTGCCCCTGATCAAAAGCTAATGGAATTCCAATTCAAAACCACGCAAAGCACCGGGCCATGGCCCGGTGCGTACAACGTTTGAATCGCCAACTGTCACACCTGGATCGCCTTCACTTCGACGAATTCGTTCAGCCCTTCTTCCCCCCACTCCCGACCATTGCCCGACTGTTTGTAGCCACCGAACGGCGCCTGATAGTTGAACGCCGCACCATTGAGAAAGCACTGCCCGGCGCGCATCTGCCGACCCAGTTGCAAGGCGCGCTCGGCGCTACCGGCCCACACGCCGCTGGACAAACCAAACGGCGAGTCGTTGGCAATCTGGATCGCTTGCGCCTCATCGGCGTAAGGAATCAGGCACAGCACAGGGCCAAAGATTTCTTCCTGGGCGATGCGCATGCGGTTGTCGACATCGGCGAACAGCGTCGGGCTGACATAGAAGCCGCGTTCGAACGTAGAGGGCGTGTCACCGCCGCACAGCAACCGTGCGCCTTCCTGCTGACCGACCTTGATGTAGTCGAGCACGGTGCGCCGTTGCCCCGCCGAGCACATCGGGCCGAGGAAACTTTGCGGATCGAGTGGGTCGCCCATGCGCAGGCTCAGGGTTTCCGCGCGTGCCAATTCCACGGCTTCGGCATAACGACTGGCCGGCAGCAGCATGCGGGTCAACGCGGTACAGGTTTGCCCGGAGTTGATCATCACGTCCTGCACGCCGTAACGCACAGCGGCCGCCAGATCGGCGTCTTCAGCAATCAACAGCGGCGACTTGCCGCCCAGCTCCAGGCACACGCGTTTCACCGAAGGCGCCGCCGCTTGCGCGACGCGAACACCGGCGCCGGTGGAGCCGGTGAACGACACCATGTCCACGTCCGGATGCTTGGCCAACGCTTCGCCGACTTTCGAACCCGGCCCGCTGACCAGGTTGAACACCCCGGCCGGCAGGCCGATGGCTTCGATCATCTGCGCCAGCAAAAACGCGTGCAGCGGTGTTTCCTGGCTCGGCTTGACCACCACCGTGCAACCAGCGGCCAGTGCGGGTGCGAGCTTGCCGATCAACTGATGCAGCGGGTAATTCCACGGGTTGATGAAGGCACAGACGCCGACCGCTTCGCGAATCACCAGCGAATTGCCGACTTCGCGCACTTCGTCCATCAGGTGCGCCAGTTCGACGTATTGCTCAAGGCCTTCGATCGGCCCGTCAACCTGCACCGAGCGACACCACTGCACCGGCATGCCCAGTTCAGCGGTGATTACCGCGGCCATTTCATCGGCGCGAGCCCGCAGTTGTTCAGCGAGCGCGCGGATGAAACCGGCGCGCACGCTGGAGGGCGTTCGCGACCATGATTCAAACGCTTTGCGCGCAGCCGCCACAGCGCTGTCGACGTCGCGTTCATCGCCAAGCGGAACGCTGCCAGCGACTTCCTCGGTGGCCGGGTTGATCACCTCGGCGATGCCCTGCCCCGACGGGGTTTGCCAGCGTCCATCAATAAACAGTGCCTTGTGGTTAAGCATGTACCTGAGCCTCCATTAATTCGTGGGCACAACGGGCGATGCGCTGACAGGCATCACGCAGCGCAGCGGCGCCGACCACCAGGCCGAGGCGGATGTGCCCGGCGGCGCTTGGGCCGAAAGCTTCACCGGCCAATACTGAAACGCCGTGGCGATCGAGCAAGCGGTCGGCAAACGCCTGGGCGCTGAGCCCGGTTTCACGGATGTCGACCATCACGAACATCCCGCCATCGGGTTTCAGTGCGCGGATGCCGGGGCAATCAGCGAGGGAGTCACACACCAGATCGCGGCGCTGGCGATAGGCTTCGCGCATGGCTTCCAGTTCCGGCAGGTTGCTTTCCAGCGCAATGACCGCCGCGTCCTGGATGAAATCCGGTGAACCGTAGAGCATGCACAACGCGAGGTTTTCCAGGTGCGCGGCCAGCGATGGCGGCGCCACCACCCAACCGACGCGCCAACCCGTCATGGCGTGGGATTTCGACAGGCTGTTGAGCGTCGCGGTACGTTCGGCCATGCCCGGCAGGCTCGCCGGGCTGACGTGTTCACCTTCGAATAGCAATTCGCTGTAGACCTCATCGGAAATCAGCCACAGATCGTGGCCGATGCACAGTTCGGCCAACGCTTGCCAGGTGCTGCGCGGCAGGCTTGCGCCGGACGGGTTGTGCGGGCTGTTCAAGGCCAGCGCCCGGGTGCGTGGGGTGATGCGAGTCGCCACGTCTTCCGGCAATACGCGGAAGCCGTTTTCCGAACGCACCGGCACTGGCACGACTACGGCGCCGCAAGCGCCGAACACCGCCTCGTAGGTGACATACATCGGCTCGGCGACGATCACTTCATCGCCCGGATTGAGAACGCATTGAGCGACGCTGAACAGCGCGCATTGCGCCCCGGCCAGCACCGTGACCTGATCCGCCGAGACGGTTTGGCCGCTGCGTTGCTGATGACGCTTGGCAATGGCTTCACGCAGGGCACGCTTGCCGCGCACCTCGGCGTAGTGAGTGTTGCCGTTCAGCAGACTGTCGATGGCGCCTTGCACGATGGGTACCGGCGTGTCGAAATCCGGATCGCCCACGGACAACAACAGAATGTCTTCGCCCTGTTCGCGCTTGGCCAGCGCACGGTAATGGATATCCCACGCGGCAGCACCGTCACCGGCAATACGTTGAGTCAGATCGGAAAAGCGCATGGCTTCATCCCCTTGAAATACACGTCAATGCGCACAGGCATGCTTGAGTTCGATCAGCGTCACGCCGTTGCGCTTGAAGCCGTGGCGCAGGTCGGTTTGCAATTCGGCCAGGCTTTGCGGCTGGGTCACAGTGCAACCGAACGCACGGCCAAGGGCGGCGAAATCCGGGTTGCGCGGCAATACGCCGATCGGCTCGATGTCCAGCCCGATCATGTCGTCGCGGATCTGGCCCAGGGCATCGTTGTTCCACAGCAGCACCACCAGCGGGCTGTCCAGTTCCTCGACCGCCGTCGCCAGTTCCTGCGCGGTGTAGAGGAAACCGCCGTCGCCCACCAGCACCAGACCCGGGCGCTGCGGCGCACCGAATTTGGCGCCGATGCCGGCCGGCAAACCGTAGCCCAACGTGCCGTAGCCGGTCGGGTGCAACCAGCTGCGGATTGCCTGGCTGTCGAAGGCGTAGTTGCCGGTGTAGGCCAGTTGCGTCATGTCGGTGCTGATGAACGCGTTTTCCGGCAACTCCGCAGCGATACGCTCGAGAATCGATTGATGAATCGACTGCAACGGGCCATGGCTGGCCTTGACCGCTTCACGCAGTGCGGCCACCGATGCTACGGCTGCGCCGGCGTCACGCACGTCGGACGGCAGGCGTTCCAGCAAGCCGCTGAGGGTCTGTTGTGCATCGCCGTGCAACGCCACCGCACATGGATAGAAGTCGTTGAACTTGCGCGGATCGATGTCCACCCGCAGCAACTCGCCATTGAGCGGCAGGCGTTCGCGCCAGAAATCGGTGTCGGCCATTTCCGTGCCGACTGCCAGCACCACGTCGGCGTCGGCAATCAGGTTCCAGCCCGGCTCCACGCACAGCGATGAACCGGCATTGAGTGGTGCATCCGGTGCCAGCAAGCCTTTGCCGGCGACGCTGGTGAACAGCGGCGCGGCCAAACGGTTGCTGATTTCTTGCAGCTGCGAAACAGCATTCAGCGCACCGCCACCGGCGATGATCATCGGCCGTTTGGCGCTGTTGAGTTTGGCCACCGCTTCATCGAGCGCCGTGGTGGATGCAGGACCACGCCCCGGACGACGCACCACGTCATTGCTCCAGTCGCGGGCAATCGGTGCCGCCAACACGTCCAGCGGCACCGAAATGTGCACCGGGCGCGGACGCTCACTGTCGAACACCGCGTAGGCACGGGCGATCAGTTCCGGCAAGTCTTCGGCGGTCAGGGCCACGGCCGAGAACGCGGTGATCGGCGCGGTCATGGCGCGCTGGTCCTGGCACTCGTGCAGGATGCCCCAGCCCTTGCCGAGGCTCGCGGTGTGGTTGACGCTGGAAATCACCAGCATCGGAATCGAGTCGGCGTAGGCCTGGCCGATGCCGGTGGCGGCGTTGGTCACGCCGGGACCGGTGATGATGAAGCACACGCCGGGTTTGCCGCTGACTCGCGCATAGCCGTCGGCCATGAAACTGGCGCCCTGCTCATGACGGGTCAGCACGTGGCGAATGCCGCTGCCGGGCAAGCCGCGATACAACTCCAGGGTGTGCACGCCGGGAATGCCGAACACGGTGTCGACGCCGTAGTTGGCCAGCAGGCGCACCAGCGCCTGGCCACCGGTCAAGGTTTTGCTTTGCATGTTCAGATCCTCACGCATGGCCGAGGCGAATCAACGCGTCGACCGCAGTCGTGCCATCGGCACCGACCAACAATGGGTTCACATCGAGTTCGAGCAATTGACCGGCGTTCTCGCAGGCGTAATCGGCCACGGCACGGATCGCCGTAACCAACGCATCGAGATCCGCCGCTTCGCGACCGCGAAAACCTTGCAGCAATGCCGCGCTGCGCAGGCTCAACAAGGCATTGCGGATCGCGCCGTCGGTGGTCGGCAGCAACAGGCTGCGACTGTCCTTGAGCAACTCCACCAGAATCCCGCCAGCGCCAATCACCAGCGCCAGGCCGAAATCGTTTTCGCGCTTGATGCCGACGATCAGTTCGGCCAGCGGTGGCTTGGCCATGGGTTCCAGCAGCAGTTGATCGAACGGAACGCCCGGCGCATAAGCCGCGATGCTCGCGCTCATCTTTTCCAGTGCCGCGCTTAACGCTGCGCCATCCTTGAGATTCAGAGCCACGGCTCCGGCTTCGGTCTTGTGCGGCAGTTGCGCGCTGACGGCTTTGAGTACCAGCGGATAACCCAGTGACTCGGCATCCTTCAGGGCTTTCTGCGGGGTGCTCAATACGCCGTTTGGAATCGGCAGGCCGAAAGCTTTCAACGCCTGTTTGGAATCCCATTCATTGAGCAACTGGCCGTCGCCTTCAAGCGCTTGCGGGCACAGCGGCACCAAGGCCGATTCACCCAGATCCAGCAAGGCCTGACGATTGCGCTGATAACCGGCAATGCGGCCCCACGCAGCCAAACCATCCTCGACACCTTGCAACGCGGCCACGCCTTGGGCATGCAGACGTTCGCGGGCATGAGCCGGCAACAACTCAGGGAACGCCGAGGTGACAAAACCGGTCTTGCCGTAACGCACCAGCGCCTTGCAGAACAGGTCCAGCAGCAGGTCGCATTCCTTGCGCTCGCCGGTGAATTCCGCCGGGTAGTCGAGCACCAGCATCGCTGCATCGGCTGGCGTGCGCAGCGCGCTGTCGAGCATGGTGTTCAAGGCATCGCCATCGCCCCAGATCGCCGTGGTGAAATCCAGCGGATTTACCAGGTTGGCGTAGGTCGGCAGCACCTGCGCCAGTTCGCCGACCTGACTGTCATCGAGTTTCGGCAAGCCCAGGTCGTTGCGTTCGGAATAGTCGGCGATCAGCCCGGCATCGCCACCGGAACAGGCCAGTGCGATCAGGCTGTTGCCCGCCGGCAGGTTGCCGCACGCGGCGGCTTTCAGTGTTTCGACAAAGCTCACCGGGCCACTGACGCGGATCACCCCGAGGCGATCGAACAGCGCGTCGTACAACGCATCGGAACCGGACAGGGAACTGGTGTGACTCAGGGCCAGTTCGGCACCGATCTGCGACACGCCGGTTTTCAGCGCGATGATCGGGATGCCCTTCTCCAATGCCTTGTGTGCAGCGCGGGCAAAACCCGGTACGTTTTTCAGGCCTTCAAGGTGCAGGCCGATAGCAGTAACGCGCGGCTCATCGAGCAACACGTCCAGCAGTTCGGCCACGCCCAGTTGCGCCTGATTACCGACCGAGGCCATGTAGGCCACCGGCAACGAACGATCGCTCATCGACAGGTTGTAGGCAAAGTTGCCGCTCTGGGTCAGCACCGCCACACCCTTCTCCACCGCTTTGCCGCCATGGGCCACCGGCCACAGCGCGGAGCTGTGCAGGTAGTCGAGCAAGCCGTAGCAGTTGGGGCCGAGCAAGGCCATGTCGCCTGCCACTTCGATCAGTTTTTGTTGCAGGGCCTGGCCTTCGGCCCCGGTCTCGGCGAAACCCGAGGCGTAGCAGATCGCCCCGCCCGCGCCGATAGCGGCCAGTTCGGCGACGCAGCTCAGTGTCAGATCGCGATTGGTGGCAATGAAGACTGCATCAGGGCCACACGGCAATTCAGCAATGCTGCGCACGCACGGCACGCCTTCGAGGCTGTCGTGCTGCGGATTGACCAGCCACATTTGCCCTTGGTAGCCGCCCTCGGCGCAGCGCTTGAGCGCGCGCGCCATGCTGCGGCCGCCGACAAACGCCACGTGTTGCGGCGCAAGCATGCGCTTGAGGTTGTCGCGAATGGATTGAGACATGGACATTCTCCGGACGGATCAGCGCAACAGTGGCCGCAGCAATTCGCGGGAAATGATGTGGCGCTGGATTTCCGAGGTGCCTTCCCAGACCCGCTCGATCCGCGCGTTACGCCAGATACGTTCCACCGGACTTTCATCCATCAGGCCCATGCCGCCAAAGATCTGCACCGCCTCATCAGCCGCACGACCGAGCACTTCACTGGCGAACAGCTTGGCCATGCCGGCCTCGCCATCAGTCATGGTGCCCTGATCCATTTTCCACGCGGTGTGCAGGGTCAGCAGTTCAGCGGCGCGGATTTGCGTGGCCATGTCGGCCAGCTTGAACGACACGCCCTGGAAGTTGCCGATGGCCTGGCCGAACTGTTTGCGGTCCGCCGCCCATTGCAGGGATACGTCGAGTGCGCGCTGAGCCTGACCAACGCAGTTGGCCGCGACCATAACGCGCCCGGCGGTCAGCCAGGCGTTGGCCACGTCCCAACCCTTGCCGACTTCGCCCAGCACTTTGCTGGCCGGTACACGGCAGTCGTCGAAGAACATTTCGAAGGTGTGATAGCCACGGTTGCTCACGCACTTCGGGCCACGGCGGATGGTCATGCCCGGGGTGTTGCGGTCGACCAGGAACGAGGTCACGGCGTTGCGCTTTTTGCCGTTTTGTTCGTAGGTGTCGGTCACGGCGAAGACGATTGCGAAATCGGCGTGGCCGGCGTGGCTGATGAAGTGTTTGCTGCCGTTGAGGACGAAGTCGTCGCCCTCACGCACGGCGCGGGTCTGGATCGCGTTGGCATCGGAACCGGCACCCGGCTCGGTCAGCGCGAAGCAGTCGATTTTCTCGCCCTGAATGCATGGCAACAGGTAGTCGTTGATCTGGTCGCCGGTGCAGGCCATGAGGATTTTCGACGGCCGTGCGACGAACACGTGCAGCGCCCAGGACACCTTGGACAGCTCACGCTCGATCAACGCCTGGGACAGGTAGTCCAGACCGCCACCGCCCACCTCTTCCGGCATGTTGAAGGCATAGAAACCGGCGGCAATCGCCTTGCCGCGAATCTGCGCTGCCAGTTCCGGGGAAACCTCATCGGCTCGATCGACCTCGGTTTCGTAAGGCAGCAGTTCCTTTTCGACGAAGCTGCGTACCGAGTCCACCAACATTTCTTGTTCTTGGGTCAGTTGGAAATTCATGCTGCTACCTGTTGTTCGTGTGCTGATAGAGGGGTGCGAGGCTTAGCGGCCAATGAAGCGTGCCGGGCGTTTTTCCATGGCCGCGCGCAGGGCTTCGCTGCCGTCTTCGCTGCGACCGCAGAGCAGGCCGGCGGCCAGTTCCGCTTGCAGTTGTTCGGGCAGGCTGCGCTCGGCGCCTTCACGCATGAGCTTTTTGGTCTGGGCGAAGGCAAAGGTCGGCCCGGCGGCGAGGCGCGTGGCCAGCTCGTTGGCGACGGTCAGCAGTTGCTCATCGGCGCAGACTTCGCCGACCAGCCCGGCAGCCAGGGCACGGTCAGCGCCCCACAACTCGTCGAGGAACAACAGACGCTTGGCTTGTTCGCTGCCGATCAGGCGTGGCAAGTGCCAACTGGCGCCGGCATCCGGCGAATACGCCATGCTGGTGTAACCGGCCTTGAAACGCGCCGACTGCCCGGCAATGCGCAGGTCGCAGCACAGGGTCAAATCCATCCCGGCGCCGACGGCGGTGCCGTTGATGGCGGCGATGGTCGGTTTTTCCAGGCTGTGCAGGCGGGTCATCAGGGCGTGGGCGGTTTCGGTCCAGCCATAGGTTTCCAGCGCGCCCCGGGCTTCGGCATCGGCCCACTCATCGAGGTCGGCACCGGCACAGAAGCTGCGACCGCTGCCAGTCAACACGACGACGCGCACGGCAGGATCGGCATTGAAGGTATCGAGCAAGGCATGCAGGTTTTTCAGCGTCGGGATGTCCAGTGCATTGCGCTGGGCGGTGCGATTGAGCGTGATCCAGGCAACGCCTGCTTCGACCTGACTGAGCAACGAATCATGAGTAGTCATGCGAATCCTCGAATTATTGTGATTGGTCTGAGGTGATGCGACTTGAGGCCATACTAAACGAGTGTTCAGTAAGGCGGCAATCGGCGAGGAAATAAGCTGTAACACGCTCATAATTAAGCTAACTAATTGGTTTTACTGAATTTTCTTAAGAGCGGTCGGAATAGGCCGATGTAACTGTTACAACTTCGAACAACTGGTGACAGAAGGCAGGTCACAAAATTACCGAACGCCACAAAACACTGTGGGAGATTCTATGGTTGAGGGGAAGCCCTCAACCTGCTTTCGGTTGGTATTCACCTTGCCCTTTTAGCAGTGCAAATACGATCCGGGCAAGCTTGCGAGCCAGTATCACCAGGGCCTGCGTGGT